>JBCCBI010000104.1:0-14296 GCA_039034155.1 Deinococcota bacterium
CTTTCCAGATGGTTGCAATCGAGATAAGACCCAGTGCGAATATCACAACGCCAATGGTGTTGGCGTAACCCCATTCAAATAGTTGATATTTTTGGTAGGCAAACATGGGCAAATTGAGGGTGGCATTGCGCGGGCCACCGTTGGTGAGGAGCAAAATACCTTCAAAATAAATCAACGAACCTGTGACAGCTAAAATTGTACAGGTGCCAATGACATTGCGTAGTAGGGGTAAGGTAATAAACACATCTTGCTGAATGCGGCTTGCACCGTCGATAGCAGCAGCTTCATAAAAAGACTCGGGAATAGCCACAATGTCGGCCATGACGATAATCATGTACAGCCCCACCATAAAAAGCCACGTCAAAATAAGTGCCGTAAGTGCCGTATCTGTTTGAAATAAAAAATCTTGGCGGCGAAATCCTAGGGCGTCTATGGTGTTGTTGATGATACCGTAGCGCGGGTTGTAGGCTGCCCCAAAAACAATCGCCAAAGATGCGTAAGAGACTATATTGGGCAGAAAAAAGAGCGTGCGAAAAATTTTCCAACCGCGAATTTTACGCGATAAAATGAGCGCAACCAAAACAGCTAGCGGCACATGAATTAACGCTGCTGCTGCCACCCAAATGCCCGTATTACTCATCGCTTTCCAAAACGCAGGATCGTTCACAAGGCGAATGTAGTTTGTGAAACCTGCAAAACTAATGCCCGTTGTGCGCCAACGCGTAAATGAGGTGGCAATAAGAATAACTATGGGTAGCACCATGAACACGAGAAAAACAAGTAGCGCAGGCAAGATAGATAAGTAAATATCACGTTTAAAACTGCGGTTGAGCATTGTCATCCTTAAACATAAAACTGGTAAGTTTAGGCGGAACGAGCTTATCGTATGGCTATGAAAATTCGATCTAAGAGCCAAATCCTGAACAAGCAAAACAAGGTACGCTCAAAGCAAAATGCGTACCTTGTTGACATAGATATTAGCTCATCAGCACTAACTCATTGATATCAGCATTAATTAGAGAAACAAGATAGCGTCATTATTCAATAGCTAATGTGGTAGATGGTCAAGGTCTTTACTCAACAATCATATTGCTTGCTGTGAGAGCTATTGAGCTGCGTCTTGAGCTGCTTGAACATCGGCTAAGAATTCTTCTGTAGTCATGTTGCCTCGAGCCAAATCGGGCCATAGGTTGATCCATTCGGCGTTAGCAGCAGGTGAAATAAAGTTTTTGGCGTGTGGATATTTGTAGTCAGCAGTGGCGGCAGCTTCACTGATGCTCACCGCTAACGGGTGAATTGCAGCGCGGTCGTCATCGCTAAAAACAACATCACCTACAAGCCCATCGCGGTTTGTAAACAGCGTGTGGTTGACCATTTGCTCAGGGCTGGTCACATATTCAATAAACGCCACCGCCGCTTCGATGACCTCGGGGTCTTTGGCCCCCACTGCAAAAGCTTGCTCGCCAACAATCTGAATAATGCCAGACCCGGGTGCAATGCTGTAGACAATATCATCAACAAGACCTTCGGAAGTTTCTTCGGGGTTTTTGATGTTGTTAATCATCCACGGACCGTTGGCAATCATAGCTGCTTGACCTTGTAAAAAGAGTGTGGCTGGAATGTTGTACGCACCTGTGTAGGCATCTATGTTGGTGTAGTCTGCTTGGGCGTATTCAACCAGTTGGTTGGTGGCATTCACAACGACATCTGCACTAAAATCATGGGTACCGCCGGGTAAGCTGAGCCACTGTGTGCCACCTTCTTGAGTGCCAATCATATTGGCCCAAAGGAGTTGGGTAACCCAGTCACCATCGGCAGCAAAGGGGATGATGCCAGCATCGCGCAGTTGGCCGCTAAGGGCAAAAAAGTCGTCCCATGTTGCAGGAAGCTCGCTGATACCAGCTTGCTCGAGCAAGGCCGTGTTGTAGTAAATTCCTACGTTGTCAAGTGTGTAAGGAATCGCAAAAAGTCGGTCACCTGTGCCATCAAACTTAAAGTCTGCTGTGCTCAGGTAAGGGTCAAACGCACCTTCAATAAACCGCTCTCCCCACGCTGTGCCCATCACAAACTCAGTTAAATCTACGGCTCGACCTGTTTCGATGACCTGTTTAATACATGTATTGTTGCAGGTTATAAGATCGGGTAACTCGTCAATGACAGCCTCGGCTAAAATACGCTCAGCATGAGCTGGATCGCCGGGTGTTTCGCGGCTTACAACCCTGTACTGGCCTGCAAATTCCTCATTGAAGCCTTCAATGAGAACATCACGGTAAGGTGCTAGCGGATTTGTACCTGTCCAGAAATGTGACCAGACAAACTCAACTTGCGCGTTGCCTAGACCTAACACGCCGCTCACCAGCACCCCTAAAAAAATGGATGCAAGTCTTTTGTGCTTATGATGCACGATTTTACCTGCCTTTCTGTAACTGGTGTTTACAGTGTACAGCATTGACTGAGGCTAGTAAAACGAGTGAGGCTAGTGATGGCAAGTATGGTCACTCTTCTAGAAAATGATTTCTATTTAAAAATGAAGGAAGTAATAACATCTTACTCAAGATATTAATCTATATCATTGCCACACTATGTCAACTTAAGGTTGCCACAACGTTGGCACATCATAGTTGGGTCGTTAGTGATGATAATGCGTCCCTCGACTCGAGCCTGAGCGATCAGCAACCTATCAAACGGGTCTTTATGGTGAGAATCAATGGGTCTTTGTGGTGAGAATCTTAAGTCAGCTAGCGCATAAACGTGCTCGAGCTTTACTGGCAGTACAACAAAATGATTATGCGCTGCTTGCTTTTGCACAATTGTTTCCAGATCAGCACGTAACTCGAGTTTTCTCAAGCTAGCTTTGATTCGCATCTCCCACGGTACAACCGTACTCAAAATCCTGCTTTCTGAGCTGCTGTCGAGGTAGTCAATTAAGCTTGTTGGAAGTTTGTATGCAGCACTATCAAGCTACATGAACGCGTGGGTGTAAAACAACAATGCCACTTAATCAGATACACTCGTGCCAAGCCAAAAGTCATTAGGCAGGGGCTCATCAAAATCCTCAGCAATAACCAGAGCATCTTTATGCATGTCGAGAATTAGTGGTGTGGCTTGTGCTACGTCTGCACCTTGATTTTGCAAAGACAAGGCATAGTCGTAAACCTTACTCTGTAAGTGGGATGGTAAAGATGCAATCACGCTGTAGAGGCGCTGTTTTTCCATGTGTGTAGTCTAGTAGGTACGAGCTATCACCATAAGCTAGGACCAAGATTTTGTGGGTGGTTTATTTATGAAGCATATGTTACGGTTGCAACTGCGCTAATGTTTCACCAATTGCAGCTACATCCCCCTGCAATGGAAAAAGCAATACACCACTTACGCCATCAAGTGCTTTAAGTTCGGCAATCAGGTTGACGGCATAGTCAAGCCCAAACGCACGTTGGTCCTGTTGAGGAAGGTGCTTAAGCTCCTCAATTAAATCATTCGGCACCCGCGCCCCCGGCACTGCCGTCTGCAACCAACGCGCTTGTTTGCTGCTCGTAACCAATGCCACGCCAGCAATCAGATGCGCATGCTCCAACGCACCCCAGTCACGTAATTGCCCGACAAATTCGTTGAAGCCACTAACATCAAAAATGCCTTGCGTTTGAATGAAATTCGCACCAGTTGTAACCTTGGCGGCAACGCGTTCGGCTTGCAAATGAACCGGCATGCTAAAAGGATTGGCGGCTGCGCCAATAAAAATATTGGGAGAGGTTGTAAGCGTGCGTCCGGTAAGTAAGGTGCCATCATCCCGCAGTTGCTTAGCCAACGCGATAAGCCCCAGTGAATCAAGGTCAAAGACAGGCGTGGCTGTGGGGTCATCACCTAACGCAGGATGATCGCCAGTGATACAAAAAATGTTGGATACGCCTAGTGCGGCTGCCCCTAAAATCTCACCTTGTAAACCAATGCGGTTGCGGTCGCGGCAAGTGAGGTTGATGATTGTCTCGAGCCCAGCCCGTTCAAATAGCGCTGCTGCGGCTAGGGTGGACGCGTGCGGTGTTGCAAGCGCGTGTTCAGCGATGTTAACGGCGGTGATTTTGTCTTGAAAAGGGGCATATTGTGCCATTAAGCCTGATAAGTCAGCACTGTCTGGTGTGTACACTTCGGCGATGATGGCAAAGTCGCCCGCGCGTAGGGTGGACTCGAGCTTGCCTTTGCTGTACACCTCGTTTTTGAGCGTGGGCATTGTGGGATCACGCCACGGAAGTTCGTTAAGCACATCTAAATAGGGACAGCGCAGGTTGCTATTAACTTCGCAGCCTCCGTTGTCCCTAACGCCACCACAGGGCCCGTGCTCCATGCGTTTGGGACAGACCTTGCGGGGGGGTGGTGCGGTTGTTGATGTAGCCATAACGTTAAGTGTAAACGTCCTTAACCCTTGACGGCACCTTCCACCATGCCGCGCAAAAACGCTTTGCGGGCAATCAAAAAGATGATGATGCCGGGAATCATAATCAAAATGCTCGCAGCTGCTAAAAGTTCACTATTGTTGCCCTCGAGCTGGCTTTGAAAGTCAAACAACCCCACCGTGGCGGTTTTCATGCTGGTGCTCCTCAAAAGTACCAAGGCAGTTAAAAAGTCGTTCCAGTTAAATACAAAGTTGACTAAAAACACCGAGATAAGTCCCGGTAAGGACATAGGAATGACTACGTGAATGAGTGCTTGCATGGGTGTGGCACCGTCGACTTCAGCGGCTTCCTCAAGCACTTTTGGAATCGTCTCGTAAAAGCCTTTCATAATCCAAATCCCAAACGGGATGCCGTAAGTGCCGTAAACCAAAATCATCACCAAATAGGTGTTTAAGATGCGCAGGTCGCTGGCGATGCGGTAGAGTGGAATCAAATTCGTGATGCCGGGTAGGAGCATCATGGCGACAATGAACAAAAATAGCGCTTGACGGCCCACAAAGCGCAAGCGTGCAAAGGCGTACCCGGCCATCGCTGCAATACAGGTTGTGAGGATGGCACCACCCAAGCTGTTGATGGTGCTGTTTAAAATTTGCCGGGCAAACCGTGGGGTAGACAAAAGCCGTTGATAGTGGCCCCAGAAAAAGCCACCTTCAGGAATAATATCTCGCGACAATCCAAAGCCTGTAGGTCTGAGTGAGGCGAGTAATGTGAAGATAATAGGGAAGATCATAATGATGCACAGCAGCACAAGAATCACGTGAAACCAAGCGCGTTCGTTGGGCAGAAACCGCCTGCCTAGGGGGCGTACTGTGGTTGCAGGTGGCGCTGTACTGGCAGGGATATTTAGGGCTTGCTCGAGCTGCACACTAGGTTTATCACTCATAGCAAGCTCCTAATTAAACGCATTCTGTGACTGTAGCCCACGAATGTAAATAAGCGCTAAGGCAGCATTCACCAAAAACATGATGACGGCGAGTGAACCTGCATAACCCCAGTTGTTGAACTCGAGGGCTTCTTTATACATTTGTAAACTGAGCACCTCAGTTGATCTACCCGGCCCGCCCCCAGTAATGGATAAAAACATACCGATGGCGTTCACTGCTTGAATACTCATAAACACCACCGTGACCTGCGTTGTAGGTAACAGCAAAGGCCAGGTGATGTTGCCAAAACTTTGCCAGCGAGTAGCACCATCAATGGAGGCGGCTTCGTTAAGTTCACTAGGAATCGTTTGTAAACCTGCCAGTAGTAGGAGTGTGGCAAACGCTAGCGCGCGCCAAAAGGTAGCAGCCACCACCACCCCCATAGCACCAGCACCACTTGCCAAAAACATAAAATCGCGTTCACCTGTTGTCAAAAGTGGCCCTATTGCGTTTTGAATCACGCCAATATTGGGCAAAAACATCCAGCGCCACATGATGCCCGCGACAATTTCTGAGATCATCCAGGGTACAAAGATGAGTGTCATATAGATGCTGTTGCCATTTAATTTGTTATTAAATAGCAGCGCCAGTAACAGTCCAATGACCATCACCAACACTAAAAACCACGCGCCAAAAACCCCCGTTAAGCGGATGCTGTTCCAAAAGCTGCGGCTTTCCCAAATGACGCTAAAATTACGCGCCCCCACAAATTCAAAGGTGCCACGGCGGAATCTGTGGGCGCTCAAGTAAAACGTGTACAGCGTAGGGTAGAGGCTTACTGCGCTCACAAACAAAAGCGCAGGTGCAATCAAAATGTAGGGGTAGAGTTTTTGCCACGGAAACTTGGCTGGCGCTTTCACTGTGAACCTCCTCGACAGCGGACGAGTGGAGTGTGGTTTAGGCTACACATTTAAGGTAATGTGAAACTGCGCCACATATCGTGATTTGATGATGTGTGGCGCAGAAAGATGCTCAATTGGTTCATCAGGGCTATCGAATTGAGTTGATAGCCTCGATGGATGGTAGTGACAAACTTGAAATGATGTTTAGCAACTTAAAGCTAGCTAATGATTTACCAGTAGCGGTTCAAAACCTCATCTTGAGCTTCTTCTAGGCGCGCCATCACGTCCATATCTGGATCAAGAAGTAATTCTTGAAAGGCAATGGCAAGTGCGTCTAGAGATTCCACATAGTAGGGGCTTTGCTGCATATAGAGTCCTTGTGACCCCAAAATTTCATCTACAGCTTGGTAGAAGGCACTGTCAAACTCAGCTGCATCGTAGGCACTAGCTAGGGTAGGAATACCAAACTGGGCGGCTGCCCAGTTCGCTAAAAACTCAGCTTCAAAAAAGCCGTCTAGCCACTGTGCTGCAGCACCTGTATTTTCGGCACCTGTTGGTACAACCCAACCTTCGCTGACCATAAACACGTAAGAACCGCCGCCAAAGTCCACGCCACCAGTCATCATGACCTCGCCAGCATCAACTGAGGCTTGTAAACCAGGTACAAAAATAGCTGACCAACTGCCGCCTCTAAACGATGCCGCCGTGCCATCGACCCAAGATGCTTCAGCGTCTGAAAAGTCGCCCGTAACGTTCACAGCAGGAAAGTAACCGTCCTCAAATAAGGTGCGTCCAAACTCGACAACTTCAGCAACTTCGGAGGTTGCCCACGTGGGTTGACCTTCCGCGTCAAAAATAGCGCCGCCGTTGGAGGCGATCATAGGCCACCACATAATTTCAATGGAGGCGTAACTGCGTCCGGCATATTGGGTGCTAAAGTAGTTGTCACCATCACTTAACGTGCCAGCAACCTCGAGCCAGCTATCTTCTGTCTGCGGGTAGCCATCTGGAAAAGCATCTGCTTGGAAGTAAGTCATGCCGCCGCGCACATTGTGGGCAACGCAGTAACGGCTGCCTTCGACTACACAAGCGAGGGCGTCACCATCACCAAGTTCAGTGACCCAGCTAGCATCTGCCAAAAGCTCATCCATTGGCATGAGCGCGCCGGCATCTAGCAAAGACGGAATGTGTTGTGAGCCAGCTTCAACCATGTCGGGCACGTCCCCACCAGATTGCACGGCAATCGCCAGTTTGGTAGCAAGTTGATCCCAAGCAACCTGTTCGTAAACAACATCGACGCCAGTGGCTTCCTCAAAGGCCTCAATTTTGGCGTTTAAGGTGACGGCATTGGCATCTTCTGTATCGGTGAGGTCGTAGCGTGACCAAATAACCAGACTATCGTCTTGGGCGTGTAGCGGTGCACTAACGAGTAACAAGATGGTAAGAACAAACAATTTGCGCATAAATAAAACCTCCAGTGTGAAATGGATAAGCTTAGTGTATCAAGTTATGATCCGAGCAAGATGGTGAAGAAGTGAATGTATATCCAGTAGTTATGTACCTCGACTAGGGTATCTAAATGCAAAAGATGGCGTTTTTGATTGTGAATCTGTTATAAAGTAACCTCAAAACTGGATTTATGAGGATGAAGCTTTCTGATGAAATAAATTTTAGTCAGAGGGTTTAGGTACTCATAAGACGGGCGAATTCGCATACTTTTTCGCGTTTCATGATATGTTATACCGTACTTCGAAACGTTTCGACAAGTCTATTTGAGCAATTTTCTAGAGGCTCGAGCTACCGATGAAAGCGCAAGATGACTCACAATTTGTGGGTTTGTATTTGTCCTACCAATGACACAATGCTTCTCACCTCAAAGGGTCCTAGCCTGCATCTTATTTCATCTCAATGGCATTGCGCATCTACATGTTAGTGGTTGGAGAATCACAAAGAAACCAACCTACTAACTATCTGTAATGCTAAGCTTCTTCATGAAGGTTGACACGCCAACCTGAACGTGTAGGTTGTGCTTGCGTTATACACGGGCTCGAGCCTCTTCATGAACATCGTTTGTACGTTGCTGACAAGCTAACTTATGCATCACCTAAATACCTAATGAAGTGCCGATGATGCTAGATTAAATGCGCGCTGATAAGTTTGAGGGTAAGCAAACACGTTAGCGTTGGTAACACCATTTCAAACTTAGAAGAGAGACATCATGCTGCCTATATTGACGTTGTGTAGCTCTGCCTCGGGCAGGGCCTTACTTCTACTTACCTGTGTTGCACTTTTAGCTGCGTGTGGCGATAGCGATACGCCTGTTGATCCCAATCCCACACCTGTTGTGATTCGTACCAGCACAACTAACCTCGGGTTAGTGGATCCGACTGAACAACGCGCCATGACGGGTGAGATAGTCACGTTTCAAGTGTTACCCAACAAAGGGCACCAGACGGTGTCTGTGACAGGGTGTGACGGTGAGCTAGACGGCATCACCTTTACCATAACCGTTACAGAAGCCTGCACGCTTACACCCCAGTTTCGTGAAACCGTTCGTGAAGATGTAGCTGATTTATTCGTTGAACAAACCATCATAGAAGGCGACTACACGCTCACGTATCATCTATATACCCCAGAAATAGAAGCAAATATACGTTACCCGCTCATCTTGGCAATTCATGGAACAGCCGAGGGTCTCGTTGCAGAAGATGGGTTATTTGAGAATCCTCACCTTGTAGATGACATCGGCGAGAAAATAGGACGCCCTGTGGCAACAGGCTGGGTGCAACCGCATGTTCGCGAGGCTTATCCTGCTTATGTACTTGCACCGCTTGTTCCAACGAGTTTTGACCCTGAAGAACCTTGGGCAGATGCGTTTTTAATGCGCTTATATGACCGTATTATTCAAAACTTAATTGAGAGCGAGCAAGTTGATCCAGATCGTATTTATGTAACAGGACATTCGATAGGTGCAACACAAACTTGGTTTGCACCCGGCATTGTCGCTGACCGTTTTACAGCCCTTTTACCTACGTCTGGTGTGTGGTTGAGCCCAGTTGATGACATCACACAAGAAGATACAGTCGCTCGTGAGTACCCTTATTTATCTGTTTGGAGTTTTGGGCACAGAGGTGATGGCGACGGCAGGGTCGTTGACATGCGCCAGATGCACATACTGATGGACAATGAAAACCTCACCACAACTCGGTTTGAGAATCTTAATGCTCAGTCTGACCGCAGAGACGCGCTCCAAAGAATTAATCAACCCTTGCGTTATTTTGCGACGGAGTATAGTTTTCCCTGTGGAAGCCAAGGGGCAGAATGCCACTATGCTGCAACCGATACGATGGCTACTGAACCGCTTATGTATGAATGGTTATTTCAGCAGCACCGGATTGACCCGGATGCGCTCGAGCTAACCTCACAAACGTATCTGAATAACGAGCTGACGTTAAGCTGGCGCGTTCCTAACACCGGACGTAACCACACGGTAACCATCTGGCTCAGTGATGGCGATTACTGGCAACGTTTAGAAGGTATTCGCGCAAGTAATGCTACTTATACCCAAACACTGACAGCCGCTGAGGTTGAGAATGAACGCATCCGACTAACCCTTACAGATGACGAAGGTTTCGTTTATGGTGTTGTGGATAGTGATGTGTTGTTAGATTAACGTTGAAGGACGCAGCTTGAAGTAGAAAGCATATGTGAAGATGATGTGACGAATAAGCCTCGAGCATCATCTTCACATACTTGCCTTGCGTCAAACACGTTTTATGGCCATACGTTTTATGGTCATATGGATGTGTCACCAACATCTTTGGATAAGACGTACTTTATACAATCTGCAAATCGAAGCTGCTAAGCCTGTCATAATACTTTTGTGTACCTCGTCCGCGCAGATTACGTAATGGCTGATCCAAGCGCCCATGCTGACGGCGTCATTCAAGATGGCGCTGTTGTCTTTAAACCATCAGATGAGACTCAGCAGGGGAGTGGCAGGGTTATTGCTGCTGGGGCTTGGCAAGACTTACAAGCAGATTACGGACACCTCACACCATTGTTTGTACCAACAAATAAACTCGTGATTCCGGGCTTGGTGAACGCGCATCATCATGGACGTGGGCTGGACACGCGGCAGGTGGGTATGGTGGACAAGCCGCTCGAGCTATGGCTAGTATCCTTCTTGCTCTATCCACAACTAGATGCCTACCTAGACACCCAACTTGCGGCTGCTCGCATGTTGCAGCAGGGTATTACCACCTCATTGGTGGCGCATTCTCATCCAGGCCCGCTCGAGGCTTATAAAGACAATATTCAGCGTTCACTCGAGGCTTATTTGGATGTGGGTATGCGAATTGCCTTTGCGCCAGGGCATTATGACCAGCACGTGCTGGTGTACGAACCTGAGCAGGTATTTTTCAGGTGTTTACCGAATGATTTAGCGGCGCAAGCAGCAGATTATTTTGATCCCAAGAATAGCTATATCCAGACAGATGATTACGTTGACGTTCTGACATCTTTGAGTCAGGTTTACAAAGGTCATCATCAAGTGCGTATTTTGGCGAATCCTATTGGCTTGCACTGGATGTCAGATGGTCTGCTCGAGACCACTGCAGAACTCGTAACACGTGGATTTGGCTTGCATTTGCATGTGCTCGAGACCACCCGTCAACGCGCTTACGCAGAACAGACTTTTAGCAAATCTGCTGTTCAAGTTTTGGCCGATTATGGGTTACTTGGCTCTAAAACATCTTTGGCGCATGGCATCTGGCTATCTGAGGCTGATATTGAGCTTTTGGCAGATACTAATACAACTGTCATCACCAATCCAAGTTCCAACCAGCGTTTAGGTAGTGGGCGCGCGTCTGTAGCAGCGATGCTGCAAGCTGGTGTGCCCCTAGGTTTGGGGACGGACAGCATGAGTTTAATTGGACAAGACGATTTACTTGCTGAAGTGACGCTGCTGCAAGGCTTACATCATCTACCAGAATATGAGCACGCCACGTGGCCATCTAGTTATCAAGCTTTGGAACTTGCTACCTGTGGTGGGGCGGTGGCAACGACGTTTGAAGATGTTGGCAAGTTGCTGCCCGGTTGTCATGCGGACATCACCGTGTTAAACGTGCCTCGAGCTGTCCAAGAAGATATCGTCTCTTACTGCCTCGGTCAAGTTAATGCAACTGATGTGACCGATGTGTTTGTCGGTGGGCAACATCGAGTGCGTGCTGGCAAGTTGGTAGGTGTAGATGTGGATGCGCTCGAGGCTAAGGTTTGGGCACAGGCGAGATTTGATGAGCATACAGACAAGTGTGCGTTTTTGGGGCGGCTCGAGCCTCACCTTAAAAAGTTTTATGAGAAGTTTTAGTGAAATCTGGTTGCGTGTCGACGATGCAGCTTGTAATGACTATAAAAAAGCCTCGAGCAACTATCTGCTCGAGGCTTTTAACTTAGTAAATTTTAAGCTTATTGCGTCTGAATAATCCGCGTATCTTGGTCGATAGGCGTATCTGCTTCACTATATGGAGTACTACCATCTGCAGGGAAGTTGGCGTTGAGGTACTCGGCGAGGACGTCCTGCTCGGTGCCGGTATCTGCAAAGGTAATTGCGCCGTCGCGTACACCTTCTTGCTCGAGGTCGGCGAAATTAGCTGCTTCGTCGTCTTCGGCTGGGAAAGGATAGCCGTCCCCGCCACCTGCCAAAAAGCCGAGGGTGACAATGCGGAAGGTCTGCGCAGCGGCAACACCGTCAATGACGCCATCACTCACGAGTGCTACAGCTTCACCGCCATCTTCAGCACCGTTGCTATCCAAAATAGTGAGGTCGGTAATGCGTGCGTTGGGCTCGGCATTAATGTTGTAAGTGACCGTCATGCCCGCGATTTGCGGGAAACGTCCTGCAGTGCTTTCAGCTTCGGCTAGACCGTGCTCCATGAGCTCGAGCAACTGCGCACCTGTGACTGTCACGAGGGTGAGGCCATTATTAAAGCGTAATGCAATCTCTAAATCAAGCTGCGAAATTTGGCCCGGTTCACTAATGCCCGGTGTACCTGTGGGTGGGCTGCACACCACGCTACCGTCCACACTACCGGGTGGCACCACGCACGCACCAATTGGCGCGCGAATACCGCCCCCGTTTTTGAGTGAAATGGTGGTGCTAGCATCCACACTTTGGGCATACACAAGGTTGGCATCTGCAGTTAAGTTGCCGAGGTTGGTTTCTTCAGTACGTACAGAGCCGCGCTCACCGTTCAGGTAAACACTAGTTGACCCAAATACGTTCCCGGCAACTGCTGAGAGATCTTCTTCCAACGTATCCGCTGTTTCTGCCACTGCATCAATGGCATCATCCTCAGTGAGGTTGTTTTCGCTCAAAGCTTCTACGTCGGTGGCGTAAGCACCATTAATTGCGCTGTCTAACAAATCTGGAAGAACGATGCCCGTGCTATCAAAATCCACCACCAAGCGGCCTAGGTAGTTGTAATCGCCGTCGGTATTGACCACTAGGGTTGTGTTGCCGTCTGGGTTGTCGTACATAAGTGGATAGGCATCTGCAGCACTGTCGCCGTCGCGTAAGCGGTCATTGTCGTCAGCTAACAGGGTGTTAGACCCGCCGGCGATAATCACATCAACATCGGTCAGTAAGGTGGCGAGGGCTTTTTCAATGTTGATATTTTGCATGTGAGCTAGCAAGATGATTTTGTCAACGCCATCAGCAGTAAGGGCGTCAACGGAAGCTTGAATAATGGGCGCAAGGGCTTGTGCTTGGGCTTCAGCGGTTGTGGGCGCGTTCGCTGGCAAAATGGTGACATCACCTGTGCTCGAGATAGTTGCCAATAATGGCGTGATGGCACCGACAATGCCCACTGTCTCGCCGTCAACATCAACGACCGTGTAGCCAGCCACTTGACCCGCAAGTTGGTCAGCAGGCAGACCGTTTGTACCTGTGATGGTGGCGAGGCCAGGGTCGTCGTCATCACCTAGGTCGGTTGAGAAGTCGAGGTTGGTGGCGAGGTAGGGAAATGTAGTGCCGGGCCAGTCGTCACCAGCCGAGAGCAAATTAACGATGGCGTTGGTGCCTAAATCAAACTCGTGATTACCAAGGGCAGACGCATCTACACCGAGGCCGTTGAGCCAGGCAACGTGGGCGCGTCCGGTGCCGCCAAAACCCTCAGCGGCAATAGAATACTCAGGTCCAGGAATCCAATTATCCCCTGAAGATAAAACGAGGGTGCTTTCGGGGCGCTCACTGCGGAAGCTATCTAGCAAGGCTGAAAAACGGGGTGCATTCCCAATAATGTCGCCGCCGCCATCAACATCTGCAAAGTGCAAAACTTGAAGTTGAAACGCAGATGCGGGTGCGGTCACAGTGATGGTTTCAATAGCTGTGTCCGTACCATCCTCGCTGTCGGTTACGGTGAGGGTGACGTCATAGTCGCCGGGTTCACTGTAACTGTAACTAACCGTTTCGCCGCTAGCTTCGCTGCCGTCACCAAAGCTCCACTGATAGCTGTCGATGGTTAGGTCACCGTCTGCACTCGAGCCACTTGCATCAAACGCAAACGAGGTGTTGGTGTCACCCTCTGTAGGGGTTACGGTAAACGCAGCCGTGGGGCCGCTGCTGTCTGTACTGCAAGCAGCTAGTACCACCGCAAGCAGGATTAAAAAAAGGGTCTTTAAGGTGTGTTTCATAAATGTGCCTCCAGCCTTTGAGTATTCAAGCCAATTGTCAGCTTAATGTAATGGCGGCTAGAGAATATAGCGCGTACACGCTATCTAAGGGATATTATTACCCTATTAGGGACATAGTGCATGTATATCATCCCCTTTGAAGGGGATAACGGGGGATAGGCTCGAGGTTCGGCATTACAAACCTCGCCCGCGCATTGTCTGAAAAGAGCACGTCTTGTGAGTAGTGGGTAAGCATAATGTCGCTCTCGAGCAACTTAGCATTCACCTTTATAAACGCATCCGCTGAGTCTGCTTGCTCGGAATTCATCATGAAGTGACAAACCGCCAAAAGCCACGCTCTGGTAAGGGTTTCATGGTACTTACTACTATCAATCCCGTGGTGGGCTAAAAA
>JBCCBI010000105.1:0-14093 GCA_039034155.1 Deinococcota bacterium
CGAGGTTGCCTTAAAAAACGCACGCTTCATCCGCGATACACTTATGCGCACATCAACTGATGGTCATAAACGCCTCTGGCACCTTTATGATCCACACAGTCAAAACGTCAGTATTGAAGGCTTACTAGAAGATTACACCTACGTAGGGTTAGGATTTTTGGCGCTTTATAGAGCAACACTTGACCAGGAGTGGCTCGAGCTTACCTGCCAACTCGCTAACAGCATCCTCACGCATTTCTACGACAATCCTGAACAGGGCGGGAGGAGCGGCTTTTTTACAACTGCTGATGACGCTGAAAAACTTATCGTGCGGCCTAAAAGTTATTTTGACTCAGCCATGCCAAGTGGGAACGGCTCAGCTGCTATGTTGCTGCTAGCAGTAGCACGTTATCAGGGAGATGCTGAGCTTGAAGAGAAGGTGCGCGCCAGCGTTAGCTCTCTTAGTGAACTTATGCAGCAACATCCGCAGGGGTTCGGTACGTTGTTAGCAGTTACTAAAGCACTCAACACTGCACCTAGAGACGTTGTTATCATCACGCCGACAGACAGTAGGGACGATGCTGAGCTTAAAGCGATGCTCGAGCACCTCAACCACAGCCTCCTCCCTGACACAAGCATCTTCCTTGTTAGCACTAACGAAGCCTCTCAAGATGATGCTTTACCTGCCTTGCGCGGGCGCACTTGTTTGGACGGAAAAGTCACAGCCTACATCTGTGAAAACGGCACCTGTAAGCTTCCCGTCACCACTTTCAAGGACTTTACCGAGCAGCTTCAAAGCCTGTTGGTGACGCAAACAACATCACTTTATACAGGAACTTCATGAACATATCTTTACCACGCTCGTAAGACGCTAAGCGTGATACCTTAACAGTGATGAACTATTTTCGCCAGCGCCCGCCTGAGCAGCCTCCTGAGGCTTTCGTGACACCCCAAGAAGATGACCTCGACCTAGCTAGGCAGCCATCTCGCGTGCCCTTGAACGTCTTTCAACCTCGAGCCAACACCTTAATCCTACTTGTAACAGGCGCACTTGCCGTCCTGTTACTTGCAGTTATTGGTAGTGCCAATGATGCCGCGTCACCCGTTTTGGTACCGCTCGCGCCTCATGTAGAGCTTGTCGCTAACAGCACCACAACTGATGCTGCTACAGACACTATTGAGGACGCCCTCGCGCCCATTGCGATCACCAACCCTTCGTTTGAAGAGCGCGATGACACCGGCTTTGCTCGCGGTTGGCAACTCCGCGACGGCATCACCCGATTAGACACTCATACCGTGCTAGACGGACAAACCTCATTACGTGTGGAAAGTGACTCAGCAACGTCTTTTTTTAGTCGCCAAGCCCTTGACTTAGCGCCTAACACCCGCTATGTACTGCGAGCCAACGTTAAAACTGAGGGCGTTGTTGGGCAAGGCGCTGGCTTCCGTCTAAGTTTTGGCGATGGACGCGTCCAAAGTGAGGGACTGCGCGGCACTCACGACTGGCGCATTTTGGAAGAACGCTTTACCACGCCAGATGAGATTGACGGCGTCTTTTTGGATTTACTGTGGAATATTGAGGCCGGCACCGTTTGGTACGACAAGTTAGAGCTTACCGTTGATGACGGCCGCTTTAATCGCAACCAAGAGATGATGTCTTTAGCGTCGTTTAATTCACCCGACGTCAGCGTGCGCGCGCCAGCTCAAGTACCTATTGGTGTGTTTCAGTCAGGAGCGGCATTAAATGGTCTTGACGGGTTTACCGAGATGGTTTCGCGCCTAAAATCTGCTGGCATGGACAGTGCCATTGTCATTGAGCGGTCTGGCTCAGCAAGTATTTTTGAGCACGCTGAAGCAGAAGACTTCCATGTCATCCTCATGCCCAACTATGAACTTGACCGCAGTTGGTGGGCAGATGAATTTCCAGACACCACAGAACAAGCTAGTCGTGCGGCAGATGCCATCGTGGATAATCTCGAGACCTACGAAAGTTTACTTGCCTACGCCTTGGTAGACGAACCCCACACCCGCATGACCTCCAAGGTTTGTAACATTACCGATGCTTTTCGTGAGACAACCGATGCACCCGTCACAGGCGTATTTGTAGGCACTAATCGGGGCGAGCTTATCTTCCGTGACTGTCAGCCCGATATTTTGTTGATTGATATTTACCCATTTAACCAAGAAAGCGCACTTGGCGAATTTAATATGCGCGGCTTTGGCTATAACAACCTCGACTTTGTGGATTACATTCGCCGTTACACGCGTTTTAAAACCCCCGGGCAACCCCTCTGGGTACTGTTGCAAACACACAGCACCGACTGGCCGGACTACAAATTGCGCGAACCCACCCCAGAAGAATTGCGGGCGATGAACTGGCTTGCTGTCGGCGAAGGTGCCAGCGGCTTTTTTTACTTCCACTGGACAACAGCCCAAACCTGGCGCGGGCTAGCCGACAACCCTATGCTACTTACCGAGGTAGCCTCTTTTTCGCAGCGCATTGCTGGCATTGAGCCACTTTTACTCAACTGGCACAAAACAGATGACCTCTTTTTTGTAGCTGCAACAGATGCTGAACGCCTTGGCTATACCAGTACGCTCACAGCCAACAATTTAGACTTACCCGAAGATATTTTGAGCGCGTCTTTGACCCAAGACGGACAGCAGATGTTTGTCACCGTTGTCAACCGCGATGTACAAGAATCCCGCGAGTTTTATCTTGAAGCCCTGCCAACACTACCTGAGATCCACCTTGCCAATATCGAAACAGGCGCACGTCAAGCACTTAGTGACCCTATTTTGCTAGATGCTGGCAGTGGCGCTGTATTTTTAGTTTTAGATGGGCCGCTCGAGGCTACTGCCCAAACCTTAAACATAGATTTTGGTGTACCTGCTAGCGATGTACCTCTAATTGACACCCAAGCAACTGAAACGGTAGCTATCTTTGTCGAAACACCTACTGATGATGTGTCAGACACATCAGATGATACTGCAACGAACACAGTAGTAGATACTCCTGCCTCAGCTGATTCAAGTAACTTAGATTCAAGCAGTGTAGATGTCAGCACGTATCCACCAACAACACCAAACAATAATGTGACTGACTCATCTTCCTCAGAACTATCCACGCCCGAATCATCAACGCCCGAATCATCAACGCCCGAATCATCAACGTCCGAATCATCAACGTCCGAATCATCAACGCCCGAATCACAGACAATAGAACCAGCAACACCATCTGAAGCAACCATCACCTCGACACTGAATCCAACAGATGCGCCAGCAGAGACATCTTCTGATGAGACGGTAGCACCAACCGAAACAGATGCTACTGCCAGTGCTGAACTTCCTGCACCAACCCGGGCCAGAGATATTGAGAACGGTAGCGTACCGTTTTACCCTATTGATTGGTCGGTGGATGTAGGCGTGTGGTGGGACCGCAACCCGCTTAACCCAGCTAATGGCGGCTTTGATCCAGCTAGTGTCGTGCATCCGCAACCGCGCGTGAATGTCTGTGATTATCAAGCAGGGTCTGAAACCGCCGGCCTTGCTGAGGCTATTGACGCCTTGCCACTGGCTGGGGGCACCTTGTGGCTGCCGCAAGAATGTGGCCCTTATGTGGTTACGGCTCCGCTCGAGCTACTTCATGACCGCTACATGCACGAAGGACAACTCAATATTACCCGCCGTAGCAATTTGCACTTCCTATCTGATGGCGCGCGTATTCTAAGCGATCCTAGCTTCATCCCTGAAGGTGACGAGTACACCCTCATCAACATGAAAAGCATGGAGATGCAAGACACCCGCACCGAGGGCAATCCAGACCGTAACTACTACTTTGAAAACTTGGTAATCGATGGTGGCAATATCCTCTACCAAGGGCTTAGTTTTGACGGCATCCGCGATGTGTTTATCTACGATGTGCGCTTTGAAAACTTTGCAACCTATGACAAAAAACATCCTGGGGTTATTCGTGCAGCCATTCAAAGTGACAACCTGTGGTGCATTCGCTGTGAGTTTACGGGCGGTGCTCATGCTATTTATGTCGATGGTAGCCACAATAGTGGCGTGATTGACAGCACCTTTACAGGCGATTACCGCAACGCCATTTTGCTGCTGACTAACGACGACACGGCACCCTTTAGCGAGCAGCAACGCAGCGCGCAGTACTACGTGATTGCCAACAACACTTTTGAATTTGAGCGTGGCTCGATCATTCAAATGGCAGCAGCGAACAGCCTCGTCACCGACAATATTGTGCGCGGGACACATCGTCATTTTGTAGGTAGCGACGGCAAATGGTCAGGGACCCTCGAGGAAGAGCTAATTTATGACTTCTACGGAAATATCATTCGTGATAACACGATTGAAGGTAGTCTGTCGTTCTTTTTAGAAGTTTCTGGCTGGGATGAAGGCGGCTTTGAGCGCTACAATATTGGTAATTTTGTGGTCGAAGGCAATCGCGCTGATAGTGTACGGGCTGTTCTCAATCTGCGCCCGCGTTTTCCTGAAGCTAGCATTGACAACATCGACGTGCGTAACAACGTCTTTTTAGGTGTGCGCGACGATGTGCTCTGGGGTGAGACTGGCAGCGTGAGTGGCGTGAGATTTTTAGGTAACGTGATTGAGTACGATTAGACAAAAACTTCCTTAATCTTCTTGATGAGAGGCGCTTTCTTTGCTTAGTAAGTGTCTCTTGTTATATGGAGTAGTTAGCACCGTCTTTAAGTTCCTTCGAGCATCTTGCAGGTTTTACCCGCCTTACGCTACTACCATGACCAGTTTTTGGAGTATTCGAGCTGTATAAGTCAATTTATAGTTGCATAGTCTTGACGAATACCGCATAATGGTGTATACTCCTTTCTATTGAACGCGCTGAAGAGCGCGCTTTTTTTATGCCTTTTGCGCACATGCAGGTAGGCTTCTCGAGTTAGCAGGCTGACATTCTAAATGCTAGTTGCAGCTCACAATAAAAGTGTTCTTCCTTAGACAACAACTGAATAGCTCGAGCCTTACATCAACGTTCGATTATCCCGCACAAGTTGCAAATCTTCACCTTTATGGTCAATCTAACCGCCTGTACCTCAGCAGACGCGCTAGCTCAGCTCACCATAAGCCCAGCGCTAGATATGTTTCGCCCACCTGCCAAGCAACTGGCGGCACTCATAGATATTGCTCAGGACGCTGAAACGGACCCCCTTTGCTGTGTAAGCAGTGCTGACGCGGGCAGCGAACTTGTAGGCTATGCGTCGTTTCATCCACCCACGGATGTCGAAACCTGGGGCGATGACCAAACAGGTAGGCTCGTTGAACTTGGTGCAGTTGAGGTTGACCCAGCTTGCCGTGGTCAGCGTATGGCGCAAAGGGTATTAGAAGCAAGTTTTGAAGGTGGCCGCTTTGATGACACGGTGGTCTTTGCAACGATGTACGTGTGGCACTATGACCTCAAACGTACTTCTCTAACGCCGTATCAGTACAAAAGGATGCTCGAGCGTCTCTATAGAAGTATCGGCATGGAGCCTTACCGCACCAGCGACCCGGAAATTCGTGCTGACCCAGCTAATCAACTGATGGCTCGAGTAGGTCCAACCTGTCCCACAAACGTCAAAGCAGAATTTGACCGCTTGCGTTCCCAAGACCTGCTAAGTTTTTCAGCGTTTTAGGCATATTACATCACCAAATTGATTTCATCACAGAGACATATCTCAAGAAAACGCGTCTGAGAGTATCTTAACGCCCTTAAATAAATAATGAGTTTGTTTTATCTCTATCTTAGTCAGGCAATATCCATCTTCTACAAAGACATCTCATCGTTTGAATGTTGCATCATCAGCTTTTGATGGTGTCAGCTAGTGCCGAAGTCAAAATGACAGTATTTGATAAACTCAGTTACATTTGACAGCTAAAATTAGCTAGCACGCTAGGTCTAACGTGGATTTGTGGTGCACTTTGTGTCCATTTATTAGCACCTACATTCTTGATAAGCATGACTAACAGACATCTAAACGTGTTCATCATGATGGATACGCAAAGCCACACTCACCTCAACGATATTTCCTAATGATGCAGTCAGTCTGTTTACCTCTACGCAAGTTTGCATCAGATTGATGATGAGGATGTAGTTGATAACGTCCGCTCACATAAAAGTTCATGTGTATTACTTGATAGCTCTATGACGACTGAAAGAGGATTTCTATGCTTGTGCAAGACATTATGACAAAGCAAGTTGTCGCCATTGACCCAAATATGCCAATTGGTGATGTGTACGCGCTTATGCAACAGCGTGACATCCGCCATTTTCCAATTGTTGAAGATAACAGTGCAGGTAAGTCTACGTTAGTAGGTATCGTCTCTGACAGGGATATCCGTCTAGTTGGGTCAGCTTTACCGCAAGCGCCAAAAGGCGTTAATTTAGATGACCCTGTGCGTAAGCTCATGTCATCACCGGTTATTACAACGCATCCTAGTGATGCAGTTGAAGAATCTGCCAGCTTGCTGAGGCGCAAAAAAATAGGTGCCATGCCCGTTGTAGACGAAGGTGAGTTGGTAGGCATTGTGAGTGCCATCGACTTTTTAGAAGCACTTGTGCGTATGACCGGGGTGCACCGTGCCGCTAGTCGGCTCGAGGTTGAACTGTCTAGCTACCCTAACGCGCTTGCTGACCTCAATGCTGCAGTTGCCAATCAAGGTATCAACACATTAAGTATTCTGAGCAGTCAAGATGATCCGGCAAGTGGCACCTTGGTGGTTGCGCTAAGGGTGACAACGATTAACATTGGCAACCTTGCAAATCACTTACGTAGTCAAGGGTTTAATGTTGTTTGGCCACCAGAGGCACTTGCGCCTGACCACAGTACAATCCCGAGCCATACAGAATGAGTGGCATCAAATTTATTTACGATGCTAGCCTTGCCGAATACGAACTCTCTGACAGCCATCCGTTTAAACCTGTTCGCTTAGAACTGACGCGCACGTTGCTTACAGAACTTGGGCTTTTAGAGGAGCATCATGTTGAGGCAGTAAGACCACTCGAGGCTGGTTTGTTACGTCATGTTCACGACGGTGACTATGTCAATGCAGTCAAAGCTGTGTCTCAAGGCAGACAAGTAGACGGTCAGTTACACTACGGACTAGGGACGAGCGATAATCCCATCTTCCCCAACATGCACCGCGCCATTAAACAAGTGTGTGCCGCAACGGTCACGGCAATGGACCTTGTGGCAGCTGGCAAGGTCCAGCGGGCGGTGAGTTTCGCGGGCGGCTTGCACCACGCCCATGCCGCCCACGCATCTGGCTTCTGTCTGTATAACGACCTTGCCGTTGGCATTGAGTACGTGACACGCACCTACGGGCTGCGCGTTGCCTACGTTGATGTTGACGCCCACCACGGCGACGGTGTGCAAGAGCTTTTTTACAAACGTGGCGATGTGCTTACCTTTAGTATTCATGAGTCGGGGCGTTATTTGTTTCCGGGAACAGGCAATACCTTTGAACTTGGCAAAGGTGATGGGCGCGGCCTCAGCGTAAATGTGCCGCTCGAGCCCTTTACCGAAGATGATTCTTACCTAACCTGCTTACAGGAGGTTCTCCCCAAAGCCTTACGTGCGTTTCAACCCGACATGATCTTGCTACAAGCTGGTGCCGATATGCACCGCCGCGACCCACTCGCTGACCTAGCGCTCACCGTACAAGGCATGGCTACCAGCTACCAGTTCATAAGTGACCTCGCCGATGATGTTTGTGACGGGCGTTTGGTTGCTACTGGCGGCGGCGGCTATGACCCATTTCACGCGGTTCCTCGAGCGTGGGCGGCATTGTGGGCGGCTCTCAGCAAGCAAGATTTGCCTAAAAACTTACCAGCATCTTGGCTCGAGAACTGGCAAGCTCGTAGCCCGCACGCACTACCTAACCAATTTGATGATGACGCCAGTGAGTGGCAGACTATTACCCAGAGCGGCACCATTAACAAGCACAATGCTGCTGTGGTGCGCAGGTTGTTAACGACGCTAGAACCTATTTGGCAGGAACAACAGGAGATATATACATCTTCCTCAGCAATATCTTGACTCGAGCCTCACAACCATCAGGTCATCTTTAACAGCAATCGCACGATGACCCACCACATCATGCGTTATCTGAATTGAGATTAACTCCTACAGCAGCTAGATGATGTACTGTTCTGCTGGCATGTCCATTCTCTGCTGTCCGATGTTGATAAAGTCCATTGGAATTAGAAATCTTTGAAGAGCAATCAGTAGGGAATTGCAATGTCAAAGATGTTTAGATACTTTTTAGACAACATCTAAGGCTCGAGCTTACCCACATCTGCCAAGTAAACCAGCGCCGCAGCATCCCACGCTTGCGGGCGGCAGGCTGCCGGATACGGCACAGGTGGCAAACTACTGCGCGGATAACCCGCGATAAGTTCAGGGAGGCGCTTATCGGCTTGGCTCGAGGCAATATCAAACATGGCACCGCGAATAGCGTTGGCTTCCTCCACAAATCCGTAACGCGCTAGACCGCTGGCAATCAACGCGTTATCGTGCGGCCACACCGAACCATTGTGATACGACACTGGGTTATAACGCTGTTCACCTGTACCCAAGGTGCGCACGCCCCAACCACTCCAATTCTCTTCTGAAAACAGCGTGGCCACCAGCTTGGATGCAACTTCCATCGGCACAATACCTGTCCACAAAAGCTGTCCCGCATCTGAATTGTGAACGCGCAAAGGCTGCTTGTCACCGTCCAAGGCCATCGCGTAGGTGTTCATACCAGCTAGCCAAAACGCTTCATGAAAGTTTTGTTTGAGGCTATCAGCTAGATCGTTGTAGCGTTTGCAAGTGCTGCTTTCGCCCAGTGCTAAGTAAAAATCAGCAGCGGCACGATAAGCTGCAAATGCATAACCTTGAACTTCACTGACAGCTAACTCACCCTTAGCTAGCTCACCACTAGCATGGCTCATCGAATCGCCGGAGTCTTTCCAAGATTGCACGTTGAGCCCTTGCCCGGGTGCTGCTGGGGTAAACTCTAAAAACCCGTCTCCATCAATGTCGCCTGTTTTTTCCATCCACCTTAAAGCTGCTTCCCAGTGAGGACGCAGGTTCTCCACAATGCGTACATCACCTGTAACCCGGTAGGTTTCGCGCAAGAGGATAATAAACAAGGGTGTAGCATCTACCGTGCCGTAGTAGCGCGTGTGCGGAACTTGTCCCGTGCGGGAAAGCTCGCCGTAACGGGCTTCATGCATAATTTTGCCGGCTGCTTCAGCCCGAAAATCATCGTGCTCTGTACCTTGTTTGGCAGCTAAATGTTGCAACGTCCCTAATGCCAATTGGGTACTAAATTCTGTTTTGGTAGGGAGCATCATAAGTGCAGTGATGAGTGCGTCGCGCCCAAAAGCGGCCACAAACCAAGGAATGCCGGCTGCTGGGAACAAGCCCTCATCGGTTGCGAGAACGAGCGTCCGTAAATCGTCTACCGCTTGGGCAAGCACCGGGCGGTAGTGAGGTTCAGGTAATGCTGCCACTATCTTCTCAAACTGGTGCTGCCAGGTTGGGTAATCGGGTAGTGAAGGTGATGTAGCTGCGCTATCACCGCTGTCGTAACAGGTACTTGTTGCGGTGAGTTGCCAACGTTCACCAGGTGCCAAGCTTACTGTGAAGCTAACAGCTTGCTCGGTGAGTGAGCTGGGCGGTTGTGACAACAAAACGCTTGCCTTGAGGATTTGTCCGTCTTGGGCGGTGTAATGGAACTCGAGCCCAGCTTCCACCACCTTACTCTCCCAGGTGCGGGCAATGTCATGCCAACCGCGAACCTCAAACAGATCTGCAAAATCAGCCTCGAGCCGCAGTTCTAGGGTGATAGTTTGGGGCTCGGGACTTGTGTTATGCAGTTCAATCACATCTTCTAAACATCCTACACCAATTGCGACATGACGCTGGACACCTACATATTGCGCGTGATCTTCAACATCCGCATAGTGTGCCCAAAAGTGATCTGCCCTAGGCGCATGGCGTACCAGTAACCGCACGCGTTCGCCAAATGTCCAAGCATAGGTTTTGAGCAAACGCGTATCCCGATGATAAAACCCGTGTTCAGCAGAGCTTGTGTTGCCATCTGCATTAGCCACAAAAAAAGTGTAGTTCTCTTTGAGAACGGTATTCTCGCTAAGGTTCATAGATGTACCTCGTTAAAATTAGTATTGGGTGGATGCTCGAGCCTCACAACATCACCATCAACTTACGCATTAGCATGATGCTTGTTAATCACATCAGATATCTATATCTCATTGATATTGCGTACAACGTCATCACAGCAACGTCAAACCACATTCGATAGATTGCACAAATAACCGCGATGGTCATATCTACACATCGCGGTTATTGAGTTGAGTGTGATGACGAGCAACTAGACAAATTTAAGGGATGACATTGACATCACCTTATTCTTTACTACCACCGTACGACACACCTTCCAAAAAGTATTTCTGGAAGACAAAAAAGATGACGATAATAGGCAGCGCGCTCATAATGGCACCTGCCAAAATGATACCCCAATCGCCAGCACCACCGTAGGCATTTTGGAACGATAACAAGCCAATGGGTAGAGTTTTAATGTCTTCTGGCGTGGTGAGAATAATAAACGGCCAGAAAAAGTCGTTCCAAGCAGCTTGAAAGGTCAAAATGGTGAGCGCGCCCACAGCTGGCCGGGCCATCGGCATGACCACCAGCCAAAAGCGCTGAAAGTGAGTTGTGCCGTCGAGCATGGCAGCTTCTTCAACCTCACGAGGGATGGTTTCAAAAAACTGCTTCATAATAAACACGCCAGATGCATTGAGGAGTGTCACTGCGACGACGCCACTCAAGTTATTTAGCAAACTGCCGCCGCCCCACAAACTGGTGAGCCCAAAAATGCCATCTCGCAAGACCAAATAGTTGGAAATAAACATAACTTGCAAGGGAATCATCTGGGCAAATAGCACGAGCACAAATAAAACGCTTTTACCGGGAAATACCAGCCGTGCCAGTGCGTAGCCCGCCATCGACGAAATAATGACACTCCCCACAACCCTAAAAAACGCAAAAATGCCCGAGTTAATCATCCACCGTAAAAACAAACTGCGCCCGGTAGTAATTGAGCGCGCTTCGTTAATGGTGCGGCGGTAGTTGTGGAAAATGTAGCCCAACACCCCCGGCGCAACGTTATCAAACGAGGCTACTCGCCCGCGCCGTTCAATGCGGCTAGCTGCTAGCGTGGAACCAAGATAAACATAGCGCGCTTCAGAAGTGACATCTAACGGGAGGCGGTCAAGGTCAGGGCCTGTCGTGTCATAGTTAATATTGAACGCATAGCTGACAAAGGTGCCTGCTATAGGGTCTTCACCAGCTTCTTCAGGCGGTAAGGTGCCTGCCTCACGGCGCGTTTCTTGTAACTCGCTTACGGTTGCGTAGTCGGCGGCAAAGTCCATCTCGAGCACCGCACCCAACCCAGCACCCGGGCGGCGGGCAGGCACAATAGCTTCCGGTGGAACAATATCTCTACCTTCAGGTACAAAGTAGTCAACTTCAAAAGGCACACTGGCACCCGGCTCAAAGCCGCCCCACAACCTATTACCAGCACCTGCCACACCCAAACGGGCAGCGGCTGACCAGTTTTGTGGGTTGAGTTGCGGAATGATCAAACTAGGCGGGTAATCCAGCGGATTGGTGCGCAAACTGCTGATGGTTGCAAACAGTAACGGGCCAATGAATAAAATGCCAAAAAAGGTCATTAAACAGTAAGTAATACCTGCCCGCGCCCAACGGCGACGCGCTTGCCAGCGCTCGAGCGACCGCTCTTGTCGCCAACTACCTCCTGGAACAGTTGCACTAACCTGAGCCATCAGTACCCCTCCGAACGAATAAAGCGCCGTTGTAAGAGCACAATCAGCAGGGTAAATACCGCTAAAAACATGGCAGATGCCGCTGCAAAGCCTACCTCCGGCGTCTGCGCGCCAGGGAACATGCGCCAGTAGACAAAAAATGCTAGCGTAATCATGGAGCGTAGCGGGGCAGCATCACCAAAAATAGCCACTTGGTCGAACATCTGCAATGTGCCAATCAAGCCAAGTGTGACTACCAAAAAGGTCACCGGTTGCACCGACGGAATGGTGATTTGAAAAAACTGCTGGGTGGCGTTGGCACCATCCAAAGACGCCGCTTCGTAGTAACTTTTAGGCACATCTTGGAGTGCCGCCAAAAACATCAGCATAAACGTAGGCACGGTTGTAAAGATGTTTTGAATCATGATGGCAATAAGCGGCACCGGTAGCGATCCCCAAAAGCCAATGCCAACCTCTTGTCGGGTTTGCAGCCAGACAAAATCGACAGCGTCAACGTCACGCGGGGACACGAAGCCCAACGCATTGAGTACCCAAATGCCCACAGCTGCTACCAAAAACGCAACGACAAATAGTGCTGGGTCGTACCACTTAGCGGGAAACCCGCGCCGCTGTTCCCACAACACTTGCGCGAGTTGCATCACCCCTAAAATGATAAGAAAGATAATGATGTGGGGTAAAAACTGCTGAAACTGGGTTGCCAGATAGTTAAACAAGCCGCGCCGCTGAAATAGCCAAATAAAAATGAGCGTAATCGCTGCGCTGCTGGTGACACTAGGAATGTAGTACGCCGTGCGAAAAATGTTGAGGCCGCGAATGTTTGTGTTGAGTGCAGCTGCTGTGACGAGCGCCAAAAAGGTTTGCACAGCAGTCACAACAAGTGAAAATAAGACCGAGTTGCGCAGGGCGATGCGAAAGTTTTCTTCTCTAAACAAATTGGCGTAGTTGCGAAAACCCACCCATGTTGGCGGGTTAAACAGGTCGTAGTCAGTAAAACTAAAGTAAATAGCTCGTACGGTGGCGTACACAAAAAAGATACCAAACACGAGCAAAAACGGCAGCAAAAACATGTAGGCTGCCACGGCTTCACTATTGCGCTCTTTCACCCCTTACCTCCTAAGATGTGCACCTTAAATTCAGGCGTACATAGCGGGACTAAACGCACGTAACGATCATTGATGGTTGGGATTAACTTCAAACAGCTCTGGAAAAACATCAACAAAGCATCAGATACGAATTGAACACTCTTGGATATAGATATTCACTCGAGACGACTCATCATTATGATGATGGAGACTCGTTTCTCGAGGTTCTCACTGATTGAGATGATGACGTTTTAACAGCATCGTGATGTTTTTTAGAGGTCGTTGGCTCGAGCTACCCATCAATTCAACTATGAGTTAGCGGATAGCTCGAGCTATGTTATTTGTTCTAGTTGAGGCTAGTTACCTGCGCGCTCGAGCAAGGCTACAAGCTGCTCTTGGGCGGCACTTAACGCTTCACTCACATCACTTTGACCGGTCATAACCGCAGAAAGCGCTTCGTTAACGGGTTGCATCCAGTCAGTGCCTACGCTGCCAAATTGGAAGCCGATCACGTTACCGTCTGAACCGCCGTCAAACACAACTTTGTTAGCTTCTGCTTCGGGCGTGCCAGCTTCAAAGTAGGCGTTCTCAGCAAGGGCTTCACGGCTAGGTAGGGCGAGGCCATTTTCAAGCACAAACTGTTGCACTTTTTCACTTACCAGAAGCTCTAAAACGGCTAACGCTTCTTCTTGGTTTTCTGAATTGGCGTTTACGCCCCAAGCCACCGTAAATAGCAAGTTCCCCCGCTCACCGGATGGTCCAAGTGGCATAGGTGCGGTGCCAAACTGCAAGTTGGGGGCAACGTCGCGCAAAAATCCCAAAATCCAAGCACCTTCAATGGCAATGCCCACGTTATCGGTTGCTAAGCAGTCCCCAGTCCAACCCGCACCAATGTCAGAAGGTTGTACAGCAGCTTCATCTGCAATAAGTCCGGTGTACCACGTGACAGCTTCTTCAAAACGGGCGTCGAGCAGGTCGCTACTACCAGCGTCATCGAAGGTGTTCCAGCCTGTGCCAAACGCAAACGCACCAAAACGGTCAAAGGTAGCTGGGAAGCACACGCCGTAGACTTCATCGTCTAGGTCGGCAACATCGCGAGCTTTTTGAGCAAAGTCGTCCCAGGTGTCATCAGCATCTGGGTAGTCAAC
>JBCCBI010000106.1:0-13972 GCA_039034155.1 Deinococcota bacterium
AAATCAATTGCCACCACATTTTGGGGAATGTCGCTTTCTTGTATAAGCGGTTCGTTGAGAATGCTGTCTCCGCTGGGGTCAATCAGGTCATAGCTGACCATAACCATGCGGGGAAGTTCGATGCCGGGTGTAAACAACTCAAACGCAGGGTAGATGCGGTCACCGGGTTCAAAGCTGCTGAGGACGTCACCCTCACGCCCTAAGGTGACGTTAACCTCATCGCCAATTTCGAGTGGCGGCGGCGGTGCGCGTAAGACCTCGAGCCGTTGCAACGCGGTGCGCCCAAAAGGACTGGTGTCATCTTCAAGTTGCGACAAATAAGCTTCAAACTGGTCGATGCTTTCATCTTTGCGGCCTTCAGCTTCGTAGAGTGTTGCTAGTGCAAAGTTCACGCCGGCTACGCCCGGGTAATCTACAAGGGCATTTTCAAGGTCAACTACGGCTTCGTCGTTAACTTCCGGGTCAAGTTCTAGGGCAGATTCGTAGGCAGGTAAAGCTTGCTCGAGGTCGCCGTCAACAGCGTAGGCAAGCCCCAAATTAAACCAGGCAATTTCTTGAGCTGGCTCGAGCGTCACTGCCCGCTGGGAGGCAATCCGGCTTTCCTCGAGCCGCCCTTGCAAGTAATACGACCAGCCTAGGTTTGTCCAGTAGAGATCTTCGTCGGGTTCAATGCGGGTGGCGACAACCAATGCTTGGGTAGCGGCGTCAGCATCGTCTTCGTCAAAGGCAATAAACGAAAGGCGCTCAAATGGGTAGGAAAGCCCTGGCGCAATGCGGTTAAGGCGGGTATGGATGGTTTTCTCGAGGCCGTTTTCGTCTAGCTCAAAAGCAGCGTAAGATGCGGCAATAAGTGCAGCAATGTCATCTTCAAACGTAAGTTGGTTGATGATATCGGTAGCACCCTCGAGCCTGTTCACAGCCAAGTAGGTTGCCCGTGCAGCCCGCCCGTAAGGGTAAGTTGCAGCGGCTTCAAAGGCGCTATTGCTCCCTGCGCGGTCGTTGACATCACTGCGCAAGGTTCCTAGCCAAACGTTAGCCGCAGGTAGGACTTCATCTGCAGCCAGGGTCTCAAAATAGCCAATTACCTGTTGTTCGTTGACCTCATTGAGGCTGAGTGCTAGGGCGGCATCTCGCAAGACGTTGCGGCTGGCCTCACCTTGGCGTATACCTTCAAGTGCTAGTGCTAAGCCGCGCCAGGCACGGGGTAGCTCACCATCTGTTTCATCTGCTAAAGATGCCAAGACGGCCTCAGCTTCGTTGGCAAAGCCGCCGCCAATAAGCGCAACTGCACGCACATATTCACTGTAATCACTAGATAAGTCGATGTCGGTGTCTGTGCGCAGTACCCGCCGGATAAGGCGCTCGTTGCGCACGCTCAAGTGCCGTAGTAGTAGGGCCACGGTTTGCTCGGCGAGGTCGCCGGGGTTGTCTTCGGGCGCGTACAAGGTGTAGCTACGCATACCCCGGAAGTCGGCTACAAATAGCTCGAGCACCAGCCGAGCATCTTCAAACCGCAGTGCGCCAGTCACCGCTGCGTCTGCCCCAAGGCTACCTTGAACCAGGGCAGCACCTTCTGGTGAAGCTAAGCCGTTAGCTTGCACGTTAGAAGGTAAAAATACCACCGGGCTTAAAAACCCACCTTCAACGACTAGGGGTGGAATAAGGGATGGCGTTTCGACTGGGCCAAGGACATCGCCCAGTGGGCTAAAGGCACTGGCAACCCGCTCAGATATAGCCACACCGGTAAGAATGTCAGGGCTAGAAAACGGATAAACGGCTAGGTTAGCTGCAAACGCGAGGCTCGAGCTAAGACCAAGAATAAGTAAACTCAAGCACAGTTTTTGAACGAACAAGTTGCATGTATCACGCATGTTTCTCACTCTGTTAGCCTAGCACGCGCAGCTTGTGGGGTTCGTACTCAATTAAGTATTTCCTAAAAGAAGGTCATGTGTACAAATGCGCTGACGCATCATCTGGAAATAGATGATTACAAGTTGATGCCCACATGCCAGGCGGTTTGCTACGCGTATTGGAAAATTAAGTACCTCCTATCTGGAAACCGCAGTTTTCGTGACATGCGTTTAGTGGTTAAGGATGGGCGCTGCTGAGTTTCATAAACCCCACCTTTCAACTTGGAGGTAGTTAGTTTCAACGTGGTTAAAACGGTTGCCCCAAAATCTATTCAGACTCGAGCTGGCATTTGAGGATGTTAGTGCGCTTTGATAGTTGTATCTACTTGTAGAGACTGGTACACGAATGTTCATAGCAGCATCATGAAAATGTGTAGTGCAGGTATCTTCACCACGAAATGATGCAAACATCGTAAGCTTATTTATGACTGTGTACGTGCAACACCTGTCGCAAGCACTGCCCCAAACCCACTACCCACAAACGATGACGCGTGATTTAATCCTCGAGCACATTCCGCTCGAGCGCTTAGAAACGCGCCTCCTCAAGCGCATCTACCAACACTCTGGTATCAGCAAACGACACAGTGTTGTGAACGACTTTTTGCCAGACAGTGAGGGCGGCCCGTTTTTTGATCCTGTCAATAATCAACTTAAAACACCCAGCACCAAAGTGCGTAACGACTTGTACATTGAGCACGCTAAAGAGCTTTTTTATGAGGCAGGTTGCAAGGTGCTTGAAAGCAGCGGCGTTTCTCGTAGCGACATCACCCATGTCATCACGGCATCTTGCACAGGCTTTTTTGCGCCGGGACCGGACTACGTACTGGTGCGCAAACTTGGCTTAGCGCCGAGCACACGCCGCTACCATATTGGCTTTATGGGTTGTTTTGCAGCGTTTCCGGCGCTCCGTATGGCGCAAAGCATCTGCCAAGCGGAGCCAAATGCCAACGTGCTGGTGGTCTGTGCAGAACTCTGCACCTTGCACCTCAAATACACCACCAATATGGACGACATGGTGGCCACCTCAGTTTTTGCAGATGGCGCTGCGGGCGCGCTGGTAAGTAGCACACGTACAAGTGATGCGCCTTGCCTAGCCATCGACACGCTGGCGACCACCCTCACGCCAGAAGGTGAGGGCGACATGGCCTGGACGATTGGCGATAGTGGCTTTGATATTGTGCTATCGACTTACGTGCCAGACATCATCAAAGCTAACATTGGTAGTGTGCTCGAGCCTTTGTTTGAACAGTACAACCTCACTCAAGAGGACATTGCCCATTGGGCGGTGCATCCAGGTGGGCGAGCAATTTTGGATAAGCTCGCCAAAGCGCTCGAGCTAAACGATACCCACCTTGCCCCGTCGCGGCAGGTACTCAACGACTACGGCAACATGAGTAGCGCCACCATTTTGTTTGTGCTGCGTGAAACCTTAGCGCGTGCCCAAGCAGGTGCCAAGGTCTTGGGGCTTGCGTTTGGGCCGGGACTCACAGTTGAAAGTGGGTTGTTTCAGGTCATCTAATGTCACTGCTACTACCCAAACGGGCTGTGGATTTGCAAGAGGCTATGGACGCTGACTGTGACCTAGACAAGCTTCACAACACGTATCGTAATTTTGCGCGGGTGAATCCTGTGGTGTCGCGTTGGCGAGGTGTTTACAAACGTTATATCCAGCCATTAGCTCGAGCTGCATCATCTCAGAAGATGCCACTTCAGGTACTTGATATTGGCTTTGGTGGGGGAGATGTCGTAGGAGCGCTAGCAACGTGGGCCCGTCAAGATGAGTTGGACATTAGCTTTCACGGGATTGATAGCGATTCACGGGCGCTCGAGTACGTTCAAGATCATGTGAGCTTGCCCGCCTCCGTTCAGGTTGAATGCTGCACCAGCCGCGACCTGATTGCGCGCGGGCTCATATTTGATGTTGTTATCTCTAACCACGTGCTGCATCACCTAAATGCTGCTGAAGTGATTAGTTTATGCGAGGACAGCACGCAGTTAAGCCGTCAGGTCGTGCTGCACAACGACCTCGAGCGCAGCGGCCTTGCATACGGTGTCTTTGGCGCTATCACCACGCCGCTTTTTCGGAAGTCATTTATTACCGAAGACGGACTCGCTTCTATTCGACGTAGTTTTACTCGAGCTGAATTGCAACAGCTTGTACCAGACGGTTGGCAGGTGTCGCGCTTGTTTCCGTACCGGCTACTACTTCATCATCACGTAGACAAATCTCAAACGAGTCAGTCGTGATGGCAGGTCAAGATGAGGTATCTGTGACTAAGCTAGCATCACTTAAAGTAGGTGCATCACACAAAGTAGGTGCATCACCTAGTCATTTTGAGGTTAGAAGGTCGGTAGATGTTGCCATTGTAGGGGCTGGTCCAGTGGGCTTGTTTGCCGCGCTAGCTTGCGCGCAGCAAGGGCTAACGGTGCAGGTGCTCGAGGCCCGCCCGGAGCCTAAACGCCACAGCCGGGCCATTGGGGTGCATCCGCCTGCTTTGGTACTTCTAGACAAACTTGGTGTTGCTAATAGCTTTTGTGAACGCGGGTTGTGCGTTCGTGATGGCGTTGCGTTGGGAGGGGTTCCGTTAAAGGAGTTGGGGCGGCTCGAGTTCAAGTACCTGCCTCCGCCGTACCAGTTTGTTCTCGCTATTCGCCAAGATGACAACGAGTGCATTTTGAGTGAGGCTTTGGACGCGCATGACCAAGCAAGTCTTGCTCGAGGTGTACACGTCACTCAGCTCCAGCAAGATGACACCCATGTTGAGGTCAGTTACACATCTCAGCAAGATGAGAGCGCTTGCACAAATACCTTACGAGCGCGCTTTGTCTTTGTTGCAGACGGTAAACGCAGTACCTTGCGCGAGCAACTAGGCATTGGCTTTAAGGGTGGCGCGTATCCTCATAAATTTGTCATGGGTGACTTTGCGGACAGTACAGACTTGGGGCCAAGCGCAGGAATTTTTTTGACAGCAGACGGCTTAGTTGAGTCATTTCCACTCCCTCACGGTGTACGGCGTTGGGTTGTGCAGCGCCATCTTACTAACCCTAATGATCCTCATACTAACGATTCTGAAGCGGACGATATGGCATCATCAGCAGATAAGTTAGTTGCATTGGTAGAGACTCGCACGGGCATTGTGGCAGATGTGGATACAAATACCATGCTGAGTTCGTTTGGGGTTGAGCGTTACGTGGCAGATAAATTTGTGTCTGACCGCATCGCGTTGTTAGGGGACGCCGCTCACGTCATCAGCCCAATTGGTGGACAAGGCATGAATATAGGCTGGTTGGGGGCGTGGGATTTAATAACCTCGCTAACGCGTCAACAAGATGATTATCAGCAGGTGTTTGCTATGTATGCACAACGTCAACTAGAACGTGCGCGTAATGCAGCACAACGCGCTGAATTTAACATGCAGGTGTCCCAGTCAAGCCGTTGGAATGCCTTGCGCAATGGAGCTGTCTGGAGCGCGTTACACAGCCCTATTAAGTATCTAGCAGCGCGGCAATTTACCATGCACGGTCTGTGATTTGTGGATAAAAGGTACAGCTTGTGAGGACATTAGATGATTAAGACAGATAACTTTGCCAAAGTTGACGTCAGTTCAGTTCAAGATTTGCGAGAATGGCTACTAGCGCATCACACGCAAGCTGAGAGTGTTTGGATTGTGACCTACAAAAAACACATGGGCGACAAATACGTTTCGGTAGGTGACATTTTAGATGAAGTGTTGTGCTTTGGTTGGGTTGATGGCATCCGCCGGAAGTTAGACGATGACCGAACTATGCAAATGATTAGCCCGCGCAAAGCGCAGCACTGGGCGAAAACGTATAAAGATAGAGCAGAGAAGCTCGAGCAAGACGGCCGTATGCACCCCGCTGGTCGCAAGTCCGTTGAAGACTCCAAAGCTAGCGGCCTGTGGAACTTCATGGACGATGTAGACGCACTCATTAAACCAGATGACCTCATCACAGCGCTAGAAGCTCATCCGCCGGCACTCGCCAATTTTGACAATTTTCCACCAGCTAGCAAGCGTTTTGTGTTGCGCTGGATTAAGCTTGCGAAAACGCCGAAAACACGTGCTAAGCGGATTGAGAAGACGGCGTTACTGGCAGCCGAAAATAAACGAATACCCGGGAGCTAAAGGTCACAAAATTAAAGGCTATGACGTTGAAGGCCAAAAAATTAAAGACAAAAACACGCTCCTTCTTAGCTAGCAAACACTGTCAAGGTTACGTAAAATAGAGTTCGTTCATTTTGTAATTTTTAAGATGATGCCTATTTGAGATAGTGCTTAGCCCGTCTGTATCTAATCATGAGATATTCTTAATCAGGTTGACGGTTTGCCTACTTGCTTATCAGCGCAGTGTCAAGTGAAACTATCTACAAAGGATGAAAACTATGACTGACTTCTCACATGGTGCGGCATATATCGACGACAAATTAGTTCCCATCAGCGACGCAAAAATTTCCCTGTTGGACTGGGGCTTTCTTCATTCAGACGCAACTTACGATGTTGTTCACGTGTGGCAGGGAAAGTTTTTCCGGCTAGAAGATCACTTAGGGCGCTTTTGTGCCTCTATGGACGCCCTGCGCATGTCTATTCCTCAAAGCCGTGCAGATATTCAAACAATCCTCACTGACTGTGTTCGGGCAAGTGGCCTGCGCGACGCCTATGTTGAAATGATCTGTACACGGGGGATGCCGGCATTAGGCTCGCGTGACCCGCGCAGTTGCACAAACAGGTTTTTTGCGTTTGCCATTCCCTTTGTCTGGATAGCAAATCCCGAAAAACAAGCAGAGGGCTTACACCTGGTTGTAAGCCGCTGGCAACGCATCCCAAGTGAATCGGTTGATGCAACTGTCAAAAACTACCACTGGCTTGATTTAACCATGAGTTTGTTTGAAGCTTATGACCGTGGTGGTGAGACGTCCGTCGTTGTTGATGCACACGGTAACCTTATGGAAGGCCCTGGATTTAACGTGTTTATCGTCAAAGATCGTACAGTTACCACACCTGCTCATGGTGTGCTCAAAGGCATCACACGTAAGACTACCATTGAACTGGCACATGCTCACGGTTACAACGTTGTGCAGCAAAATATCTCTGCTGACGCAGCACGCGCGGCAGATGAAGTATTTGTCACCAGTACAGGTGGAGGCATTATATCCGTCACCCGACTTGATGGCCAGGCCATTGGCTCAGGCAAGCCAGGTCACGTCGCCCAAGAATTGCAAGCTGGTTATTGGAAGTTGCACGAAGACCCAAGCTACACGTTCGATATTGATTATGCGTAATTGTCTATGCGTGATTGATTATGCGAAACGAATACAAGATGCCTACAACTCAAGATGCCCTTTGATGTGTTTTCTCGAGGGCATCTTTTGCTTGAGGTAGTAGTTACGCGAGATGTTGTTACAGGCGTCTTATGCGTTGTCATCTTGCAATTATTGGAGAGAGAAGAATGGAAAAGGCGCTAGGGAGAGAACATCAGGAACCGTATGTATCAGTGAATCGTGATGTTGCTAAAGGTATCTTCCATGGTGAAATCAGCTTGGTGACGCAGTATCACGTCCTAAACTCAGCAAACGTGCTTTGAATGCAGGTGGTGATTTAGCGCACTGGTCATTGGTGTTCGTCTTTGCTAGGTTTCAAAATATGGTGTCAGCGTTATTGAGTAACAGTGATTGGGTAAGATGCCTTATGACAACCTCGTCACCATCTACTTTTGAGGCAGCAGCCACACCCTTACAGCCGTTCACTGTTCTATTTGACGACCGTGATGTAGAAGTTGCTAGTAGCCTCGAGCTTCCCCCAAACATTCAACAAACCTACGGTAGCGCGTGGCGCATTCCAGCGAAGACGCGCTACTGCTACGCTAATTTTGCGCTGTCTCGAGATGGGCGCATTTCCTACAATGAACCCGGTCACATGGGTGGCGGCGATGTAAGCGGCTTTAACCGCCATGACCAGTGGCTCATGGGGCTGTTGCGGGCGCGGGCAGACGCTGTGATTATGGGCGACCGCACGTTGCAAATTGAACCCGAACATTTGTGGACAAGCGGGTATATTTTTCCAGATGATGCTGAAAGTTTTGCCGTACTGCGTGAACAGGAAGACCGTAAACCTACGCCGCTGGCGGTATTTTTGTCGCTCACGGGTGATATTTTGCCGACAGCGCACACCTTTCAGCAGGATGACATTTCTATTTTGATTGCCACCACTAAAGAGGGCGAAGCGCGGGCAAATACACAGCTTACAGGACACGTTAAAGCTCAGGTTGAGGTTGCCAACTTAGAGAATGCAGATGCTAGCAGTGTGGATTTGCCAAAGTTGATGGACGTGCTCGAGCACGACTACGGCATATTTACCAGCCTCTGCGAAGGCGGCCCACGTGCTTATGCGTCTATGATTGCTGCTGGACTCATCAACGATGAATTTTTGGCACTTTGCCCCACTGTGATTGGTAGCAGCCCTGGTAGGCCTCGCCCTGGGCTTATTGAAGGTATCAGTTTTTCAGCAGGCCAAGCACCCCAGTCGCAGCCTGTCAGTTTACACAAAGCCGGGCATCATATGTTTTTACGGTCGAAGTATGTTTATGCTTAGATCATGATAGATATACAATTACGACAGGCCTTGGAAGTTGTTGTAGGTAAAAACGGTTTGTTTACAGAAGGCAAACCGCTTCAGGTTATGTCAAAAGATCACTATTGGTTTTCGCCTGTGCTGAAAGCTCAATTAGATGGCAAACTGGCAGATGCCATTGTGGCACCACGGACAACAGAGCAGTTGCTCGAGGTTGTGAAGCTGGCTGTCAAACATGATGTGCCAATTACTATGCGCGGCAGCGGCACAGGCAACTACGGTCAGGGTGTTCCTTTACGTGGTGGTTTAGTACTTAGCACCCACTTACTCAAAGAAATTTTAGAACTTACGCCGGATTACGCCCACGTGCAAGCAGGCGTGAAACTTGGCACGATTGAGCGGGAAGCGCGGCCTATTGGCGGCGAACTGCGCATGTATCCGAGTACCTATGCTACGGCCACGGCGGGCGGCTTTTTAGCGGGCGGCTCGGGTGGCATTGGCTCCATTACCTGGGGGTCACTTTGGGATGAAGGCAACGTTCTAGGTGCCACGGTTGTGACGATTGAAGACAAGCCTCGAGTCCTCAATATAAGTGACCCGGACGCGTTATTGGGCGTCATTCATTCCTGTGGTGTGACGGGCATCATCAGCGAACTTACCCTCGCGTTAGCCCCAGCTACGCCCTGGGCGCAGTACGTAGCGGCATTTGACGACCTCACTCAAGCGCTCGACTTTGGGCACGCGCTGGCTGCAGATACCAGCATTCCCAAGCGCTTGCTGTCTTTGCACGAAGACCCGTTGCCAAGCTACTATCCAAAACTGGCTGAGGTAGGTGCAGCACCGGCGGGTAAAACGCTTGCCCTGATGGAACTTGTGGTAGATGAGACCGCGTTGACGACTCATATTAAAGCTCATAATGGCGCGCTCACTTGGCAAAGCCCTCATGAGGAGTATCACACGAAGGGCATTACCTTATCCGACTTTACCTGGAATCACACGACGCTTTGGGCCATGAAAGCGGACCCCACGCTCACCTACTTACAAGATGGGTTTGATGCCAGCCGCGTTTACGAACAGTTAGCGCTTAGGAGTGAACGTTTTGGTGATGATCTGATGCATCACATTGAGTTTACGCGCGGTGGCGGGCGCAAGCTCCCCACACCGGGCGGCATGACGGTGGTGCGCTACCGCAGCCAAGAGCAGCTTTATGACATCATCAACTACAGTGAAGAGGTGGGCATGCGCATTGCTGATCCGCACTCGTATTTGCTGGATAATGACGTGCGTTGGAATGGGCAGCCGATTTTAGATGCCAAGCAAGACTGGGACCCACATGGTCTACTTAATCCGGGCAAGCTCAGCATGTTGGAAAAAGCCTGATGGATATCATCCTGCGTGAAGTGCGGCTGATGGATGGGCGCGTGGTAGACATCGCGGTGGAAGATGGCATTATTACTGACATCGCGCCAGAGATAGCAGCCTCAGCCAAAATTGAGCACGAGGCTACTGGACAACTTGCCTTACCAGCGTTTGTGAACGGTCAGTTGCATGCGTGTAAAGTCTTTTGGCGGCGCAAGCTAACGAGCTTACCTGTAGATATTCAAGCGCTACCTCGATTTGAAGCTGCCAAACACGTCAAAGCCACTTACACGCCAGAGGACGTTGCGAGTCGAGTGAGTGAGGTTGTCCGTTTGGCAATTCTCAACGGCACTTGCGCGCTGAGGTTGTTTGCAGATGTTGACGAGGCGTCTGGGTTAAATGCACTGAAGGGGCTGCTCGAGGTCAAACAAAAATTTGCGCACGTTCTACCGATTCAAGTAGTTGCATTTCCACAAGATGGTGTCGGCGGAACAACAGAGACGTTGATGGTGGATGCGTTGGACTTAGGTGCTGATGTCGTCGGTGGCATCCCTTGGATTGAAAATGGTGAAACTGCTAAGCGCGAGCATACCGAGATGTGCTTTGAGTTGGCAAGACGCTTTGATAAAGACTTACATTTGGTGGCTGACGACACGACGGATACTAACTCAAAGACGCTCGAGCACATTGCCAATATGACTATCCAAAGCAACTATCATGGCCGTGTATCGGTCACCCAATGCGCGGCACTCAGTTTTTACGATGATGCCTATGCGCAAACAGTTATCCAAAAAGTCAAGCAAGCTGACCTAACTGTGTTTAGCAACAGTCACGTGTCACTTGTAACCACCGATAACGAGGGCGAGCCTTACCCGCGCGGCATCACCCGAATTCGTGAATTACAAGCGGCGGGCGTGCCGGTTGCGTGCGCCCAAGACGACATTGACAACTGGTATTACCCGTTTGGATGTAACGACATGCTCGAGGTTGCCCAGTTTATGGCCCACGCAGGCGCGTTTGCATGGCAAGGGGAAATTAACCAAGTTTTGCCGATGGTGACAGATATTCCAGCGCGTGTTTTAGGGCTGGAAAAGTATGGGCTCGAGGTAGGTTGTTCTGCTAATATCGTCTTACTCAACGTTCCAACATGGCATGAAGCGGTTCAGTTTCAACCTGCTAAGTCATTGGTTATTTTGGGTGGGCAGGTGCGCGCGCGTAGTCAGCGTCAAGAAGACATTATCTTGTAAATTCGTCAGCAGATGATGAGCATTGAAATCTTTACCTCATCAACAGCAAGATTAGGTACACTAATGCAGCAGCAGCCGTGCCATAAATCAACCCGCGCGATAGCGGCGTGTGAAACTCATACTTGGGGGTTTTGGCAAGGCGGGTGTGCAAACCCGCGTGAATGACCATAAATAAGCTGAGGGCCGCTCGAGCCCAAAGTTGCATGTTAGGTGCAGGGTAGGCCGTAATAATCATTAGCACAGCTAGTAAGGGAACGTGTAGCAAAACAAAACTGGCTCGAGCACGGTCGTCTGGCATGGTTCGTAAGACAAACAAAATACGCCATTCGTGCTTGTGTATGGCGTCGAGCTCGTGAGTAATGAGTCCAGCAAAGGCAAGATAAAACACGACATCTGCAATCACGATAATGATCGTAACTTGAGGGTATCAATATCCTATTAACGGCCTCGAGTCTAACAGCTAATTAGCTTGCTTGCTAACCACCTCGAGGAAAACATCAGTTAACTTCGGATCAAATTGTTTGCCTTTGAGACGGGTAAGCTCCTCGATAACTTGAGCATGAGGCCAAGCATCTTTGTAAATACGCACATTAGTTAGTGCGTCATAAACATCAACTAAACTAAACAACCGGGCCATAAGTGGAATATCTGTGCTAGCTAGGGCATCCGGGTAGCCACTACCATCCCAACGTTCATGATGTGAACGCACAATGGCAATAGCATCTGTAGGTAAAAAAGGAATATCACTACAAAGTGTAGCACCTAGAATAGTGTGTTTTTTGATCGCTTCAAACTCGGCTGGTGTAAGACTACCTGGTTTGAGCAAAATGCTGTCAGGTACGCCAACTTTGCCTATGTCGTGCAAGTAAGCTCCCCAACGCAGAGCCTGCATATCAGCAGCACTAAAGCCGAGTCTGTTACCTACTGCCAGAGATAAGTTCACGACGCGCTCACTATGTCCTTTGGTTTCTAGATCGCGGTACTCGAGCGCAAGACCAAGGGCGCGCAAGGTGGCTTCGCGAGTAGCTTCAACTTCGCGGACATCGTCAACGCGTTCAATAGCGTTTTCAAGGCGGCGCACAAAACTCTGAGCAATCGTGAGTTTGTCTTCACTGAGGGGTTGCACGCGCTGATACGACGACAAGCAGATGATTTTGACGACTTGCTTGCGTTGCATGACCGGAATAACGAGCAGTGTGCGCAGGCCTAGGTCAATACAGGTTGGGTTAGCGTTGGGATAATGCTGATAGGTTTCAACATAGCGCAAGCGTTTCTGCTCGAGCACCTCACGAATAACGCCCTCCTTAGGTGTAAAAACATCGTTGAACGTGGTTAAAAAGCCCTCCGGTTGTCGCCCCCAAATCTCACCAGGAGAAAGTTGCACATGGGCTGTTGTTCCATTCAAAAAGGATACATCGAGAAAATCCCTGTGGTCTTGCTTACTACGCGCGTGTTGAACTGCCAGGGTGGACTGTACGGCTTGTTTGGCGGCAACATGTTGTCCCACGATCTTGTCTGGTATTACAGTCTTGTCTAGTTTTACAGTCTTGTCTTGTTTTGTTGTATGCAACTGGATATCTGCTCCCATAGCAGAAGACAGCTGAACCCCACGGTTGTGGCTAGGCTGAGGTTGCTCAGAGAGGCCACTGGGTACTGTTAACGCATACGTATCTGGATCAAGATAGCTGTAAAGATATTTATCAGTCTGTGTCTCGGCAATACTATCAAGATGTAAGTTATAGCTGCGCGTGTCGCTATCGTGATGAGCACTAAAATTCTCATGGCGGATGTCATAGGTGTGAGCAGCTTCTAATCCTAGTTGGGCCATAAGACGTTTCATCCCTAAGCGCATGAGGGTATCAACGTCATTAATGGCTTCGATAGTTGCGCCAAAATTAGCTAGCGCGCGGTAGGCAGCTGCTTCCTGTTCGCGGGCAGTCACGAGTTTTAAGCGGGTAAGCGCGCTGCTACACGCTTGGGCAAGTGCTTCTAAAAAGATGCTGTCCCCTTTATTTAAAGAGGTGGCTGCAACAACAAGCACGCCCGTTGTCATACGTTGGGTGCTTGTCAGCGGCAGCGCCACAAGGGACATGTCCGCAGTGGGGGCGCGGCAAGCGTGGCGCTGCTCGAGCACGTCTGTTGCAAGTTCCAAACCGCGTCTGTAAAGTGCGTCGTTGTGCTGCCCAGCAACAGCTACGATATGTTCTGATGAAAGACTACTGCTAGAGGATGTTGCCGATGGTGCACCTGAAGGATCATATGAAGGTGTCGTCAAACCTTCTGCATCGTAGATAAGAAATACTGTTTTGGCACTCACATAACGCTGTGCTGACGTGACAGTTTGGCTAAATACGTCTTGCTCTGAAAAGCTACTTTGTAAGGCCTCATTGGCCGCCACAATGGCCTGCATATGAAGTAACTCGCGCTCGAGTGCTTCACGGTTTGCTTGTTTGTCAAGTGCAACAGTAATGTTGCTGGCAACTTTGTGTAAAAAGTCTTCAGTGATGCCATTAAGCGCGTAGGGTTCGCGAAAGAATAAATTGTAGCGACCCCACAGCTGCCCCTGCTGATAAAGTGGGATAAGCATTGCTGAACCCACCTGAACGCCATCAGCAATGTACCAATTAGAGTCGAGCTGACTCGGATAAGGTGTGGTGTGTATATTATCAATATAGACGAGTTGAGCTTTGCTTGAGGGAGTGTTGCGTAACCCGTCATCCAAGGGAAGCTCTTGTACAGCTGCTAGCGCAGTTCCTTGGCGTTCTATAACAGTTGTATCCAAGCTAAACACATCAAAGTGTGTGCGTTTGGCATAGTCTGTGCCACTATTTATCAGCGTGTCGTAATCATGGAAGTAGAGTTCTGCAAA
>JBCCBI010000107.1:0-13947 GCA_039034155.1 Deinococcota bacterium
GGTAGATACCAAATTCGCCGTCACTGGCTTACTGGGGAACGAGCAGGTCAGACAGAAATGTTTATGGAGAACCTACCTGGCTTTCCCAATGGCATTAGCCGCCGAGCAGACGGAAGTTTTTGGCTAGGGTTTTCCACTCGTCGCAATGCTGCTATGGACAGTATTCACCCGCACCCATGGCTTAAAAAGCTTGTATTTTCACTACCTATGTGGCTTCAACCCGAACAAGAACGTTACGGCGTTATCTTGAACATAAGTGCTACTGGCGAGGTTATAGATACTTACTTTGACCCCACAGGCGACCGCGTTCCTGAAACTAGCTCTGTGACGGAATATGACGGTACGCTGCTGATTGGTGGGGATATGACACAGCAGATTGCACAATACAGATTTGAGTAACGCTATTTTTGGGGTAGTTTTTGAGGGTGGCTCGAGCCTCTTACAACTATCATCCAAGGTTAAAGGCTGCACCCAGCTCAGATAATGTTGAACTAAGTCTACGCAAGCTTTAAAGACTGTCTAAAAAGGTGACTTTTGAACATCCCTTGACCATATCAATCAGTACAAGCAACATTCTACACAGTAGTTGAGGTCATCAATCAGTCGGTAATAAACCTTGCTAAAGACCTCTAGGCAGCCTCTTAGTCACGACGAGTCCACGCTGCTAAAAGCTCCTGCTCGCGCGCCTCACTCAGACCTGCTGACATCTGGTAATCCTCTGGCAATGTTTCCCGCCAGGTCAGCAGGTCACGAATGGTATCTACAAGGGGTCGCGTGACTAAACCAGCTTCCTGCGCTGCGTCGTTACGTATACGCATAAAGTTACTCATCTCGCCCGGTATCCACATAGGAAGTTCTGACCACGCCGCAACTTCCTGAGCTTGTAGAAAATCTTCATCTACCCATGTGAAGGTGGCATCACTGTTAGCTAGCTCGAGACTCTTTGTAAGCACATCCCCAAGCGTGATGCTATCTGCAGCGTTCACAAGGTTGTACACACCTGTTTGACCTTTAGCCAGCATGTCTAATGTCCAACTAGCGAGGTCGCGGGCATCAATAAACTGGCAGGGGAACTCGGGACCTCTGGGCACAAGCATCTGCCCACCTTTGGCAACTCGCCACGGCCAATAGCTAAGCCGGTCACTGTGGTCATGCGGACCAACAATCACACCGGGGCGCGCAATCAAGCACTTGGCTTGGGTTTGGGCCTCCCGCTCACAAAGCACTTTGAACCCGCCGTAAGTTTCGCCCGTCACCTCTTCTGGCGTGCCGGGGTCAAGCTCCAAAAGTTCAGCATCTTCAGTTTGATGAGCCACTGTTTGCTGGGCATATACGCTAATGCTGGAAATAAACACGTAGTGAGCGTCTTTGGGAATGACCTCGAGCACCTCACGTACCTGCCGGGGAAAATACCCACAAGTGTCGATAACGGCATCCCACGCACCTGCACTCAACTGAGCTAACTCACTTGGTACATCCCGATCACCGCGAATGTGGGTAATAGCGGGAAATAAGTCTGCATTGGACTTGCCCCGATTAAACAAGGTGATGTCGTGACCGCGCTTTTGCGCTTCTTCGACCAAATGCCGACCTACAAACCGCGTTCCGCCAATAACAAGGAGTTTCATAGCCTAGTTTATGGCATCAATTAGAGGATTAAGGTTCAACTTTGAGCCTAGTCTTATGGCCAGGCAGCATTTTGCAAGACAACCCGATAGCCGTCTAGGTCTTCAAAGGTTTTGCCGCGTTCGTCCCAGTAAGGATTGTAGGACGTCACTTCTTGAAAGCCAGCCGCAGACATCTGCTCACAGCGCACGTGCCAGCTAGCTTGGTCAGGTAATAAAACACCAGCAAATTGTCTTGGGTTGGCGCACGTCCTACAGGATGGCCACGATGGGCTGTAAATTCTAAGTGGTAGGGTTCACCGGGGAGGCCCAACATGACGCCATCAAACCCATCATGATCAGTAAAGTTACCCAGCACCTCGAGCCCCAGCCCGCGCATGTACATATCACGAATGGCAGCTAAATTGTCGGCGGGCCGGGCAACTCGCATCGTTAACGAAGTTTCACTGGCAGATGGTGGCATATCAACCTCCTCAATACAAATGCTGACTTACTAAACAAGCGTAGTGGCGAATATACAACGCTGCCCACGTGTATCTGCGCTTAAGATAAACAGCGATGGGACGTGACGCAGATCCAAGCATACGAGAAGGGTTGCTCGAGCAGGTTTTAGGTTATTTGCTCGAGCACGGCCTCGCCGACCTCAGCTTACGCCCCTTAGCTGAGGCTATCGGCAGCAACGCCCGTATGCTCATCTATCACTTTGGGTCTAAAGAACAAATGATTATAGACGCGCTCGCACTAGCGCAAACCAAGCAGCTCGAGGCCCTGGCTCACACACCCCCCCCCAAAACCTCTGCAGAAGCGGAACTTCAGCACCTTTGGCAGTGGTTTAGCTCAGATGCGTTTTTGCCCTTCAGCAAGCTTTTATTTGAGGTTGAAGTGCAAGCGTTTAACGGCAACGAGCTTTATCTCTCGTTTTCTCAGCAAACCCTCAACGGCTGGTTACAATTTGTGCAGAGCCGCTTTGCAGGTTGTGATGCTGTCACCGCCCACTTGATTGTCAGCACGTTTTCAGGTCTATTGTTAGATGTCGTCATTAACAACGACGTACAAAAAGTGAACGCGACCTTTGATGCGTTTGCAGCATTAATTGGTCCCAAGCTGACAACAGTCTCAACATCACCTCAAGATTAAAACCAAGCTTGTAATTGTGCTTCGGTGACATTGCTCCCGCACAACGGTGTGGCAATGTGCTGGCCTGCAAATTTATTTGGATAAGCTAGCAGTGCGGCGAGGCCGGCAGCACCGGCTGGCTCGAGCACTAACCCCGCATGAAGTTGCGCTAGTTTCATAGCGTTGAGAATGTCTTCATCACTTACTTGCAACACGTCATCTGTGCTGAGTTGCATAAGCTCCAAGGCCTCCGGCACAGGTTTACGCACGGCAATGCCATCTGCAATGGTACTTACCGTGTCAGCATTGATGACCTCACCTGCCCGCCACGAGTCATCCATCGCTGGCGCTCCTGCGGCCACCACAGCAATAATCTTCGTTGGTACATCGTTAGCTTTGAACCACAAGCCGATGCCGTTTAAAAGTGCACCATTACCAAGCGGGACAAGTACAACATCTAAAGGGTCTGCATGGCGGCTTAGCTCGAGCCCCAGCGTTCCTGCACCAGCCGTCACTTCGGCTTCTTTGCCATCTTCCACGTAACGATAATCGTATTCACGTGCATAGGCTTTGGCGGCGTCTTTGGCGGCATCAAAATCATCACCCACTAATTCCACCTGAGCACCTAGCTGACGCATCCGCTCGAGTTTCAGTGGGTTTGCTGTCGTCGCTGCAAATACCGTAACTTGACTCCCCTGCTGCTGCCCGGCATATGCCAAACCCTGCCCAAAATTCCCCGCTGAGGCACACACAAGCTTAGCTTCATGAACATGTTCATGCACAAAGTAGCTTGTCCCACGACCCTTAAATGAACGAATTGGGTTGAGGGTTTCAACTTTGAGCAACACGTTTGCACCCACAACCTCGTTGAGTGCATCAAAACTTACTTGGGGTGTGTTCAAAAACACTGAGTCAATGTGTTGATGGGCTGCTTGAATTGCTTGATGGTACTGATGTAAACAGGCTTGTTGTGCATCTGCTGACCAAGGTGATCTTTGCATGGTTGATGATTTCGCTGATGATTGTTGTGTTGATAGTCTTGCTGATGATTGCGTCATGCTGCACCTTGCCAATCGTATTCCATATAGGTTGCGGTTTCTTTAGCTGCATCTTGCCCTAGTAATTTTGCGACCATATACAGTGACGCATCAATACCTGCTGAGATACCGCCCGAAAAGATAACCTTGCCATTATCCACAATGCGCTGCTCAGCCTTAACCTGCAAGCTTGGATCAACGTCAGCAAGGGCATCTAGCGCTAGGTGATGGGTTGTTGCTTGCAAACCTTGGGTAAGCTTGGCGTTCGCCAAAATAAGCGCGCCTGTACACACCGACAAAACATGTTCAGCACTAGCAGTGTGCGCCACTAGCCACTCGAGCAAAACATCGTTGTGCATTTCTTTGCGACTCCCAAACGGCTGACCGTCCGCGTGATAGCCACCGCCACCCGGCACCACCACAATATTTGGCGTAGGGCAAGTAGTTAGCAGATAATGCGGATTAATGCTGAGGCCGTTACGGGCAGTCACTGGCGTTGCTTGGGCAACCGTGTAGGCGTTGAACGGCTGCGCACCACCTCGCCGCCCTGTGACCGAAAGCACCTCAAACGGACCCGCAAAATCGAGGACTTCAACGTCATCAAATAAAATGATGGCAACGTTGCGCTGTGTCGTCATTGATGGCATACTCCATCTCCTCAGTTAGCTCTTAAAGGCTTCAACAAATTGATCATCATAGTGATAATTAGAAATTGATATTTACTTAGCCTGCGGCAAGTTAGAGCGGTCGTAATCTGTAAAGTGCTGCTGACTTCGTAATGCAAACGCATCCGGTCCTAGAGCTCTCGAGACAGCTAGAACACCATCCAAATGATCCACTTCATGTTGTAAAAGCTCAGACAAATCACCTTCTAAGCTCAACCGCTGCTCGCGCCAGTTCGTATCGCGGTAAACGATGTCACAACGTGCGTGACGACGTACCTTGACGAGTAACTCAGGAAAGCTCATGCAGTCGTCCCAAACGTCCATGACGGCCTCACCTTGATTGTCAAAATACGGGTTGATGAAGACCACGGGCGCGTCTATGTGCATATAGACAAGACGCTTCATGACGCCAATCTGCGGTGCAGCAATGGCCCGACCTGCGCCCCATTTTTGTCTGAAGGCCATCATGGTGTCGTGTAAGTCGGTAACGACAGGCGCTAAGCTTGCAAGTTCATCTTCTGTAACCTCATCACAAACGTCGTAGAGTGTGGGATTACCTAGCAGCAGAATGTCACGGATAGCCATTAGCTCTCTCCCCCATTATTTGTATGTTGCTCTAGATGTTGCTGGCGTAAACGGATGACAGCGGCTTGCCAGTTATCGGTAAGGGCATCTTCGGCTACTTGTAAGTTGCCCTCCGCTAGGGCGTTTAAGAGGCGTTCATGCTCCTCGAGCGACGCCGTTAGTAACTGCGGCTCACTGAAATACGCAAGTTCAATGCGCTGGCATTTTGTTTTAAGTTTTGCCAAAATATCAGTCAGTTCGGTGTTGGCTGCCGCCTCAATCAACACGTGATGAAAGGCGGTATCTGCATTCACGGCAGCTCGAGCATCCGCCGTTGTCAGTGCCTTTGCAAGGGCGTCATTATGCGCACGCATAGCTTCAACCTGAGTTGACGGCAACGTTGGTAACGCTAACTTGAGGGCTAGTGATTCCAAACTCAAAATAATCGGATAAAGTTGCTCAGCATCTTGCCATTTGAGTGCTGCAACACGTGTCCAGCGGTTGGCGGCCGTTTCAACGAGGCCTTCGTCCTCGAGCCGCCTCAGCGCTTCCCGCACAGGCGTCCTACTCACGCCAAGTTGTGCTGCCAAGTCTTTATCACGCAGTTTTTCTTCGGGTTCCAGCAAACCTTCAATAATCCACATCTTGAGGGACGAATAAACGTCATCTCGTATAAAGCTGCGGTTGAGGTTAGCGTCTAAAGGAATTGGCATAATTGATATGTAATATATCAGTAGACAATTGATACGTCAACTTATGTACTCGAACTAGCTATGGAAGGTCACAAACAAGCACGTTTAGGGTTAAGCATCAGCATGAATTTGAGCAGTATTGACCAACGTTTCAAAGCCTTGTAATGCAATTCGATCTGCATCGGGGTCGTGCATAAGATGCTGCATAGTGTGATGCATATTGTAAAGCCCAAATAGCTGCCACGTAAACGCCTTGGCATCGACACTAGGATCTAATTCTCCCTGAGCAACAGCATGTTGGATGATGTCTTGAAACAAGCCCAGCCAGTGCTCGAGTGACTTGATGAGATAGTCGTGGATAGAACCCTCAAGATCATCAAATTCACTCGCCGCTGCCACAAAAGGACACCCACCCGGCAAACCTGCTCGAGTTGTCCAACCAAGTAGCCGTTCAAAGAGTGTACGCAACTGTGCTAAACCCACCGGTGCTTGCATGGCGGGCTCAAAGACATCTTTATTAGCTAACTCAGCAGCAGCATCTAAAAGAGCAAGTTGCAATGCCTCAGACGATCCAAAATGCGCAAATACACCACTTTTGGAAAGCTTGCTGGCTTTGGCAAGTGCGCCTACAGACACCTGCCGAAAGCCCTCAACGCTGACCAGTTGTAAGCCGTGCCAGAGGAGTCGTTCACGTGTCATTTTGCCTTTACGCACAGAGTTAGCGTAGCAAACTTCGTCTTGTTGTGTGTTCATAGGTATCACGTCTAAAAAACAGGCTCGAGGCATTCATCAACAGCTTGGCATTATCGCCGGGACGTTTGCCCTTTTTAAAATAGCACGGTCGTGCTATTTTTGTTTAACCCTGTTAAGAAAGCGAGGCCTTCTGTAACTTATGACCTCATCTATACCGTTGAAACCCGCCAGTGTGACATCACACACTCCGTCTGCAAGGCGGCATCACCTGCTAGATGTTCCCATCCTCAGCAAGGCGGATGCACATCACTTACACCCCTATACTCGTCAACGTTTGCACGTGGTGCGTTGGCTGGCGCTTGTTGACCTTGTACTCTTTGTAGCTTTGATGCTTGCCTCGAGGTTGAACGTTCGCCCATTGGTTAGCGTCTTGGGTCCCATTCATGGAGGAAATGTGCTGCTTTTAGTTGTTATTATCTACACAGGTGTCACCGACGCACTTTGGCACTGGGCGTTTGTGGCCATTACCATCCTTACAGGTGGTCCTTTAGGTGCACTTGTAGGTGAGGTGATTGTGTCGCGCCGTCTTAACCGACATCACTCAAGGCACCAAAATAGCGATAATTCTTATGGGCAGCCCATACCTATTCAGGCAGAGGTACAACCATGACTGTATTACTCACGTGGCTTTACCGTTACGCGCATGTTGCTGCTGGGTCAATCTGGTTAGGCGGCTACCTTGTACTTACATTTGTGATGATTCCTGCGCTTGGCAAAGACAGTAACGGCAAAGGTGACAGCCGGCAACTCGAGCACCTTGCCCACCTCACCGTACGGGTACTGACCTATGTTGGCACTGCCACGATTGTATTTGGGCTTATGTTAGTTACGCGTACTCGAGGCTTTGCATCATTAAACATGGCAGGTCCCAGGGGCGGTGAATGGGGTGGTATCATCATCACTTGCATTATCATTGCTGTTGCACTGTTAGGCATTGGCGATGGTGCCCTTCGTCCGGCGCTACGGCGTATTCAGCACACACAAGATATTCGCCCGGCAAGGCGCTGGGCACTTGTAGGGTTTAGCCTAACGCTCATTGCAGTTGGCTTGATGACTCGCGCCTTATACGCATCGTCGTAATCGTTGCTATGGACATTGACACGGACATCAGCAAAATCATCAACTGTGCCTATTCTTTTAACAAATGTGTCTATTCTTTTAACAAATATGTCAATCATGCTCTTTAGACAGCATTCATAAACTCAATACAAGCCTTAATGCATGGCATCCTTACACTTCTAAACAGGCTTAGCGATTATCTTAGTCTTTAGGCTTTTTGTCGTTAGACACAAGCATTCCTATGAGCATCACGACCCGAATCTTACTAACGCTCATCCAAGCACCGCTAGCGTTCATTTTTCTAGCCTCAGCGACGACTAAATTGGCACAACCACACGCCAAACTTGCTGCAGATGTGTCTTGGGCTAACGCGTACTCACCTCGTATCATTAAGCTACTCGGCATTAGTGAGCTTTTAGCAGCTTACGGCTTAGTGTTACCTACTGTCATGAATGTAGCACCCATCTTAGCCCCAGCTGCTGCACTTAGCATGCTCGTGCTTATGCTCGGTGCCACCCGCCTGCACCTGCGCCGCCGCGAGTGGCGTTGGGCATGTTTGACATTTGTGTTGATGGGTTTATTAGCTGGAGTTCTCTACACGCACGTCCGCATCAATTTCTAATTCACCGAGGTTGGTATAATTACCTTGTAGGCAAGTTTAACTTGATGTTAGGCATCATCTAGCTGAGGTTTTTGAAGCACAATGTAGTAATACGCTTGGGTACCTGCTTGAATGGTGAACGGCATCAGGAGTCCAGCGATGGCGTTTTGCAAGAGTTTGGGCGGCAGGACCTTGGGCAGTACCACCCTAAGCATAGGGGTATCTATGAAGAAGCGCGCGAGGGTCTGCAAGCGGGCCAGCGTGGGTAGTACTTTTTCAAAGTAGTCCTCGAGCTGCAACACGGTAAACCCTTGCGCGCGAACTAGCTCGAGCCAGTCTGTGAGTTCCCAAAATGCATCTATGGTCATCGCGGCTTCAACAAGCTCGTTGGCTTGCTTGAGCGCTGCAGACACAGACTTAGCTGACGTAAGGCGGAACCCATCAAACAACACAGCCACTCCACCCGGACGCAACACGCGGTAAATCTCAGCTACAGCTTTAGCCATGTTGGTGGCATAACAAATACTTTCAACTTCAAACACCACATCAAAACTCGCCTCTGCAAATGGCATATCTTGAAAATTGCCTTTTACAAAGTTGAGGTTGGCACGTTTAGCAGCAAAACCTTCAGCAACCTTCAAATGTTTGGGGGTTAGGTCGATACCTGTAAACGATACATCAGGGTATCTTTCCGCTAAGTAGTTACTGTTGACGCCTTGACCGCTAGCTAGTTCCAAGACAGCGGTGATTGGCTGCGCTGCTTGCTGCAAGGTATCAATATGTGCAGCAATGTGCTTAGCTTGACCGTAGTAATCACGTTCGTTGAACGCACCGTCTTCTGTAAACCCCATGTGAACCGCACCAAAGCTCGAGTGAACGTGGCGGTAGCCGTTAAAACTCTGCTGGTAATAGTCCACCACGTCGTCTTCGTTGGTAGGTGCTTGCAACAGCGCGTCAGTATCAAACAAGTTATGAAGCTTGGCAAGATAGTCCTCTAGCTCGTGTACATCAGCTAATTTATAAGAGGTGTCGTAACCTAACATGAGTTTAAGAGGTCGCTTGATCGCACGGTAAACGTAAGAAAAAAGGCTCACTTGCTTAGTCTACACAACATTGGCACGATATTAATTGAGTCGTGTAGCGTCAAAAAAATTACAGTCGAGAGTTATCATCACAAGTTAAACATTGCCACATAGCCATCTCTAAAATGCACTTATGTGATTTCAGAAGCAGACAACACGAACCTCAATAAATGTCCTGTTGTTGACTCTATTTGACGAAATCCTAACCTCTCCAACAGTAAAATCGAACGCGTGTTGTCAGGGTCTACCTCAGTCACAATGTCATTAAGCAACATCTGCTGGAAGCCAAACGTAATTAGTTCATCTAATGCCTCATACATGAAGCCTTGCCTCCAGTGGGCATAGCCAAGGTCGTAACCAATTTCAGCTTGCAAGCCCTGCCAGCAGTGGTAGCCAGCCGTGCCTATCAAGTTATCTGAAGGTCTACGAAATAACCCCCAACGGCAGCCTCGGTCCTTCAAGTGAAAGCGGATGATATCTTCTGCGTCTGTTAGTGACGCGCATGGATCAATGTCCATGAAGCGAGTTACGCGTACATCTGAAAAATGTGCACAGACTGCTTCGACATCTGCCAAACTGAGCGGACGTAACGTGAGGCGTGGTGTGTACAGTGTTGGAAAGATCATCAGCCTGATTGTTAGAGAGTATGTAGGTTACTCGAGGCTACTTAACAAGCTCACAACACCTTTGGGCGTTTCAAACATAGCCTCAAAGAAGGGTGTTTTTGCTGCATCAATAGGTTCAACCGTCACCAAATGACGTGCGCCAAGTACCTCCAAAATGTTGGTGAGCCACGCAGCATAAGGATGATAAAGCGTTAATTCCATAAACTTACAGCCAAGGTCAGGCATATCTGCCGCCGGGTGATGATCGGTCTGCCACTCGATCAGATACGGCAGCAAGCCACCTGCTAACAAGCGACCGTCGTCAGGAATGCCAAATTGCCAGTTCAGATTACCGCGCTGCAGGCTCACCGCCTCACCAAAAGAAACGCCTGTCTTAGCTTGAGTTGTGTTGATGCTGTCACTAATATCTGAGGTATTTACAACCCACGTGAGGAGCTTGGGACTGCGTGCGAGCTGCGCCCTCACAAAGGGGTCGTCTAGCCCGTACCAGCGCGGACGATCAGGAGTTGAGGCAGTTGGATTGATGGCGATAATCTCGAGAAATACCCCTTCACCAACTTGCATCAAATGATTGTGCGTGCCCATCAGTGGGTGCTCACCACCTTTAGGAATCTCCACGCCAAGTGCGTTTTGTACGTAAGTGACGCCTTGCTCGAGCGTCTGTGCACCAATAACAAGATGATCTAAATTGACAGTCATAGCCAACTTTACCTTTACAGCTAAGCCCAACACTGTTTTACCAAATGGTCGATGATGCTACTTGATGCTCGAGGCTTACATCGTCACTAACACTGAAATTTTGATTCAGCTTGACATCGGCATAAACAAGCAGTAATCTGCATATATGGGAAGATAAACGCATTAAGTAGCAAGCTAACGCATCATCTCCAAATGATAACCACTTAGCCACACCCAAATGACACGAGGTTTCTATGACATCATCTCCTACCTCACCAACTACCCTGCCCGAAGAACGCCGCCAGCACATTGTGCAACTCCTCAACCAACACGGCAAAGTGACCGTGCCAGAGTTGAGCGAGCACCTGGATGTGTCTGCAGATACAATTCGGCGTGACCTTGCAGGGCTCGAGCAAGCAGGTCTTGTTACCCGCGTTCACGGTGGCGCACTGCCTGTGAAACCGACAACACCCCCCTACAAGCTCCGGCGTGATGCTAATGTTGACTCCAAACGCGCCATTGCAGCGGCTGCCGCCAAACTTATTCAACCCGGCCAAGTTGTGATGATTGACAGTGGTACAACTGCGCTCGAGGTTGCTCGCAGTTTGCCCATAAATCTGCTAGCCACTGTTGTTAGTGCTAGCCCATACGTGGCCATTGCCTTAGCTGACTACCCTCATGTTGAGGTTGTCATGATTGGCGGCACACTAGATAAAACGTCGATGACGTTCACAGGTAGCGCAGCTCACGTAGCGCTTAGCAACCTGCGAGCAGATGTGTGTGTGCTGGGCGTGTGCAGTTTGCATGAGACGGTTGGTATTAGCACTATTAGCCTAGAAGAAGCCACCCTAAAACGCCTCATGATTGGCAACGCACGTGAGGTTATTGCAGTTACAACCGCAGATAAACTCCATACGGCAGCACCCTTCGTGGTTGGCCCGCTTAACCAACTTACTCACCTCGTCACTGAAGCGTCTGCAAGTGACGAGCTTCTTTCACCTTATCAAACCCTCGGTATTCAAACGTTTAAGGCGGCGAATTAATGTCAACTACATCTACACCAATATCAAATACGTCAGTGGCAACACCCTCACCAGCAACCTTACGGCAAGCTCGCCGCGCTGTATTGCAGATTTTTTTGATTAACGGCATTTTGCTCTCGAGCTGGGTACCGCACATCCCCCTTGTACAAGCCCGTCTGGGGTTGGGTGAAGGACTTCTAGGCTTAGCACTCCTCGCTACTGCCATCGGGGCCATTGTCGCCATGCCAGTTAGCGGCCTACTTAGCAGCCGTTTAGGGAGCCACCGCATCACGCTAGTTACCGCATTACTTTTTTGCGTAGCCCTACCTCTACCTGTGCTTGCCCCCAGTTTTGCCACGCTAGCTATTGCTCTACTCTTCTTTGGTGCCTGCACAGGGTCTATGGATGTGGCCATGAACGCTCAAGCTGTCGCGGTTGAAAATCACCTGAGGTTACCTATTATGTCGTCGTTTCATGGATTTTTTAGCGTTGGCGGCCTGCTGGGGTCAAGTGTGGGCGGGCTACTTTTGAATGAAGGTGTTTCGCCTGCTTTACACGTGCTAGTTATAAGCAGTCTTATGTTCGTGGCTATCCTAATAACAGCGGCAGGGTTTTTGGATAAACAGCACGAAGCTGTTCAAGCCGGGGCGACGTTTGTGCTACCCAAAGGACCTCTACTAGCTCTTGGACTCCTTGCCTTTCTCGTTTTAATCGCTGAGGGTGCCATGGCTGACTGGAGCGCCGTTTATTTGCGCAACGCCCTCCAAACAGGACCCGGTCTCGCTGCAGCCGGCTACGCTGCGTTTTCCCTAATGATGGCAATAGGCAGGCTAACTGGTGACAAACTCATTAGTCAGGTTGGTCCTGTTGCGGTGACTCGAGTCACCGCCTTAATTGCTTCAGTAGGCTTGGGGTTAGGGCTTATACTCCATCATCCTATTGCTGCGATTATTGGCTTTGGCTGCGTTGGCTTGGGGCTTTCTAACCTTATCCCAGTACTTTTTAGTGCTGCCGGCAACACACCAGGCGTCCCAGCTAGCGCGGGGATTGCAGCAGTTGCGACAGCGGGTTATTTTGGGTTTTTGGCTGGACCACCGTTTATTGGTTTACTCGCTGAACTTTTTAATTTGCCTATTGCCCTTGGTGCGGTTGCTTTAGCTGTTGCCATTGTCGCGCTGTTTGCACACCTCACCCAGCCCAATCATGCTGCCGTCAGTTCAAACGCATCTGTAGCTGCAAAGTCGTCATAACAACACCTTAGTGCTAACTGAATACTAACTAGATCAGAAGAAGCCTTTTCATCACCTTGATTTTGTCGAGATAAAACTTCTACTGACATCACAATCCATTGATGCGATGTCAGTAAGTGAGATTGATTGATGCGAGCGCAGGGCAACTTAATTTGACGCGTAGATATCTCGCCATAAGGGGTGGCGAATGATTTCAGGACTAGTCCCTGTAAACGCACTTGCAGCGTAGGCATCACCTTGGAGTTGGTAGGCCATCCACGCCGTGAGGTAGCCGCGCATTCTGCCGCCGTCTTGCGCCATTTCAATGTGATCGCCCCCAATCGACATAGCTAAAAATACAGGCACACCTCGTGGCACGCGCCGAGCCGCCGCTTGATTCACTTTAAGTGGCGAGAAGAACTCATCTTCTGTACCGCCCAAAATGAGTAACGGTACACGTACCCGACTTGTGTCATGATCTTGGGCAATGTGGGCAAAATCCGAACTGGGAAGCGCGTGGACTGCAACCGTAGTAATCAAATGACCTTGCTGATGATTTGTGTGTACGTTAAGCGCACCATTGGCTCCTTGCGAGGTGCCCGCTGAGCCTATGTGAAGTATATCTAGCTGGCCATAGAAAATGCTATTGGGGTTGCTGTTTTCAGCGACTAAGAATTCAGCACCAGCAAGCATACTCGAGCCGTCTCCCACGTTTTCATCGTAGGGCGCAATAAACACAAATCCCCACGACGCCAAGTGCTGACCTAGTTCGTGATAGGTATCTGGCAACTCACCTGTGCCATTTCCCCAGGTAATGATTGGGTAGGGACCTTGTAAGGCACCTGGATAATACACCTCAAACAACGGCCGTCCACGAGTATCCACCACCGTTTGGTTAGTGACAATATGCCTGCCCCAACTGGCATAACGCGCTTCTACCGGAAAGTTAGGATTGTAAACATAAGGAACCCTAGGCGCACAACTTGCAATTACTAGCGACAAAATGACAATAATATTACGGCTTTTCAAAAACATACTAACCTCATTCAAAGAAGATGTAAGGACATTGGGAGGTCTACTTAGTGTAGGAGCGAGCAACTTAGTGTAGGAGCAAGCAACACAAGTGTGCACGCTCGAGAATAGGCATATAACTGTCTCAATGACACTAATTTCATAGCGATCTGGTACTGGTGTTAAA
>JBCCBI010000108.1:0-13897 GCA_039034155.1 Deinococcota bacterium
ATGGTAGGTCGGGTGCGCTTTCAGGGTTCAGCACCGAGGGGAACAACGGTCATTTTACGCTTTGCAGAGGTCTTAGACGATGCTAGTAACCTCTATACAGATAACTTGCGCGGGGCAACGGCAACCGATGTGTACACCTTCAAAGGTGAAGGTGACGAAGTCTGGGAAAGCACGTTCACCTTTCACGGGTTTCGCTACGTGGAACTTCGGGACTATCCAGGGAAGGTAACTGCGGACACTATCACCGGCATCGTTTTGTACTCAGCTATGCCCGTAACAGGCCACTTTGAGTGTTCTGACCCGCTTCTTAATCAACTCCAGCACAATATTCTTTGGGGTCAGCGTAGCAACTTTTTGGATGTACCCACCGACTGCCCCCAACGCGACGAACGCCTTGGTTGGACGGGCGATATTCAAGTATTTGCCAGAACAGCCGCGTTTAACATGAACATTGCGCCATTTTTAACCAAGTGGGCCAAAGATGTCCGCGACGCACAGTCCGAAGCCGGGTCTATTCCCGCAGTTGTGCCCAATGAAGGCATCCGTTTGCCCGATGGCGGTCCGGCCTGGGCAGATGCAGCCGTGATTTGCCCGTGGACGGTTTATCTTTGTTATGGAGATACCAGTATCCTCGAGCAAAACTACGACGTGATGCAGCGGTTTATGGACTTTATCTTGCAAGAAAGCCCCGGCTATGTTCGCTGTGCGCCAGATTATCAAGGTTGGATGGGATTTGGCGACTGGCTGTCGATCAATGCTGATACACCGCGCGACCTCATCGGCACGGCATTTTTAGCTTATGACGCAGGGTTGATGGCCAACATCGCCAAGATTCTCGGCAAAACTGAGGATGCTATGCGTTACGATGAGCTTTTTGAAGCAGTGAAAGATGTCTTTCAACAACGCTTTTTGGCGGGTGGAAGCTTAACAGCAGACGAAATTAGTTCTATCAAAGCTAAACGAAGCGCTGTTGCGGCAGATGCTATTTCTCAGGGTAACCTCGAGCATCATTCTTACGGCGAGATAAGTTCGCAGGTCTACAATACGGATTTATTCACCCCAACTCAAACAGCGTACGTGCTGGGCTTACACTTTGACTTACTGCCAGAAGATATGAAAGCACACGCTGCCCAAGAATTGGTGGATGACATCGCCCGTCGGGACACCCATTTATCAACAGGCTTTGTAGGGTCGCCGTATTTGCCGCATGTGTTGAGTAAAGCAGGGCAGCTCGAGGCAGCTTACGACCTCCTCAAGCAACAAACCTGGCCCTCGTGGTTGTACGCTGTCACCCAAGGTGCCACGACCATTTGGGAGCGTTGGGACGGGTGGACGGAAGAACGCGGTTTTCAAAGTGAGCAGATGAACTCGTTTAATCACTATGCGTATGGGGCCATTGGCGCGTGGTTGTACCAAGTAGTAGCGGGGCTCGAGCTTGACCCAGCCCAACCCGGTTACAAGCACAGTGTCATTCAACCGCAGCCGGGCGGTGGACTCACCTACGCTAAAGCCAGCTTAGAAACGCCTTACGGCATGTTAAGTAGTCACTGGCAACAAACTGACCAAGGCCTCAAGGTTGACCTCGTTATACCTGCTAATACAACCGCGAGTGTGAAATTGCCTGGCTCGAGCTTGCAAGTTGATGAAATCACCCAAAAACTCATAACAAACTTGCGTCAAGAAGCAGGCTGTGTGATGTTCGACGTAGCTGCTGGAAGCTATGCGTTTCAGGTTGTTGAAAGCTGATAGGTGTTGTTATAGATACGCTCGAGGCAGCTAGCATAGGTGCCACATGAATACCTGACTGCTGTGTCTCAAGCAGCTATATCAACTGAGGTACCCTTTTAAAATCATCAGAAAAAATATCTACAGCTGCGTCATCTTTAAGTGCGCAAAATAAGCTGTGTTAGTTGGCTGTGTTGATGCGGCTCCGCGATGCGTACAACTGTATGCCATCGTGATTTATGTCGGCGTACTGGTAGCGAATCCTGCTAACTAGATGCATATATAAAGACGACCCCAAAATACCAATATTGACTGCACATGGGGCTCAATGATTTTATCAACGAGCACTATGTCAAATTGCATGGACCTTGCATGCATGTTTCTGTTCATATAACTCTTATCTACAGGGACATCTTGCCCATAGGGTCGTCAGTATACTCTTAATTGAGATTTACATTACAACCATTGAGTTCAATAAATATGAGACAGATTTTGATAAGGCAAAACAGCCTATCGAGTGAAATTTGACAGAATAGTAAAGTATCAAAAATAAATTTAGAAAAGTTTTGTGTCTATCTGAGTACATATGCGAGCGGTATACGGATGATTGAAACTACAACTCAAATGTAGTAAACAAACTGGCGTCATCTGAATTCTCACCCCTAATCGCAACTGGCTTTAAGTTAGACAAGGTTATTAACGAAATGTGTGTTCCCTAAGCTCATTGGCTTATCTGACGCACAAGGTGTAAATCAACGTTACAGGTTCCGTGAAGTGTGGAATCAACGTAAAGCAATGTGTCATCTACCGGAATCTGTATCAACTCTCGGAAGTAATCCTCAGGGAGGAAGTGATGCATATATGGCTCGAGCATCTACTGGCGTAGCTAAAGGTGCTAGCGGTTCTAGAGGGAAAGCTGCGGCACGTTCTAAGCAGCCTCATCCCAGTGGCGACAGTCGTTTTGAGGTGCTTGATAAATCTCTCAAACGTCTCCACCACGCGCAAGACGCCCTGATTGACGCCCTTCACAGTGCCCAAGATATTTTTGGGTATTTAAGTTAAGACGTGCTTATTTACATTGCCCGCCAGCTTAAATTGCCACCAAGTCGGGTTTACGGGGTGGCCACGTTTTATCACCTGTTTAGCTTTACACCCAAAGGTGAGCACACCTGTACCGTGTGCATGGGGACAGCCTGTTTTGTAAAAGGTGCTGGCGATATTTTAGATGCCGTTGCCGCCCGCTACGACGTACAACCGGGGGGTAGTACCGAGGACGGCAAGTTAAGCCTCAACAGCGCCCGTTGTGTAGGTAGTTGTGGGCTTGCGCCCGTGCTTATTCTAGACGGGGCAGTACTTGGTAAAGAAACAACGGAGACGGCATTTACGGCGCTCGAGGCAGTATTATCAGCGCAGCAAGCAGGTCAGGAGGTCAACACATGAGTGGACCCATTGACCTTTATGACGTGGGCATGCGCGAACGCGAAGCCCAAGGTAATGCCCGCTGCCGGGTGATGTGTTGTAACTCCACAGCCTGTTTGTCCTCAGGTGCAGCAGCTACTCGCGAGGCCTTGGACAAAGCTGTGGAAGATAATGGCCTCACAGATAGTGTGCAAGTGGTGCCAACGGGTTGTATGGGCTGGTGCAGTGAGGGGCCGCTGGTGCGGGTGAAACCAGCCGGGGAAGATACAGCCCTCTATGCACAAGTCGACGCGCAGCAAGCCACGGATATTATCCAACATCATTTAACTGATGATGGCAATCAAGGTGATAGGCAACCCGCTCCCGACGTCAAAACGCTCTCTGAAGACCATCCGTTTTTTAGTCGTCAACAGCGCATTGTGCTGGCCAATATGGGTGAGATTGACCCGGAACGGCTCGAGGACTACGTCGCGCACGGCGGCTACACAGCCCTTGAAAAAGTTTTGCAAACCATGCAACCTGCAGATGTTGTACAAGAAATACTTGCCAGCGGCTTGCGGGGGCGCGGTGGTGGTGGCTATCCCACAGGCAAAAAATGGGCTATGTTGCACGCCGCTCAAGCAGACACAAAATACGTTATTGCCAACGGCGACGAAGGTGACCCCGGAGCCTATATGGACCGCACCATCATGGAAGATGACCCCAACAACGTCATTGAAGGTATGACTATTGCGGCCTATGCAACAGGTGCAAACAAAGGCTACATCTACGTGCGGGCGGAGTACCCCATGGCGGTACAACGGCTCGAGAACGCCATTCGCATTGCCAAACGCAACAAACTTTTAGGGCGTAGCGTTCTAGGTACTGACTTTGCGTTTGATATTGAAGTACGTATTGGTGCAGGTGCCTTTGTCTGCGGTGAAGAAACCGCTCTTATGGCCAGTATCGAAGGCAAACGGGGTAGCCCCATGTTGCGCCCACCTTATCCGGTAGAGCGCGGTCTGTGGGGCAAACCCAGCATGATTAACAACGTGGAATCTTATGCCAACGTGGCCGCGATTATTCGCCACGGCGCAGACTGGTTTAGCAGCATTGGTACAGAAAACAGCAAAGGCACCAAAGTTTTTGCGCTAGCGGGTGAACTTAACAACACCGGCCTCATCGAAGTGCCCATGGGTATTAGCTTGCGCGAGATCATTGAAGACATGGGCGATGGTGTGGCCGGCGAACATGACTTTAAAGCTGCCCAAACCGGCGGCCCTAGTGGGGGCTGCATTCCAGCGGCGCATTTGGACACCTCTATGGACTATGAGAGCTTGCAAGCGTTGGGGTCCATCATGGGCTCAGGTGGGCTCATCGTGATGAACGAAACCAGTAGCATGCCCGAGGTTGCCAAGTTCTTCATGGAATTTTGCATGGATGAAAGTTGCGGCAAGTGTTTGCCGTGTCGGGCGGGGACGGTGCAAATGCATCAGTTGCTCGAGAAAATTTGTGAGGGTAAAGCTAGACCGAGCGACCTAGTCCAGCTCGAGTCCCTTTGTGACATGGTTGCTGCCACCAGTTTGTGTGGTCTCGGCCAAAGTGCCCCCAATCCAATCGTGAGTACTTTGCGCTATTTCCGCAGTGAATACGAAGACCTGCTGATGGGCACCTCAGCTCGAGCGGTCTGGGTGGCACCTGCTTCACAGCAGAATGCGGGAGAGGGGGCGCGCTAATGGTGAAACTTACGATTGATGGTAAAACCTGCAGAGCCCAAGCAGGCGAGACCGTTTTACAAGTTGCTCGCCGCGAAGATATTGACATTCCCACGCTGTGCCACTTAGAAGGCTTGTCCATTTGGGGTGCGTGTCGGCTTTGTTTAGTCGAAGTTGAAAACAGTCCCAAGTTACAACCCGCCTGTGCACTCCAAGTTGCCGACGGCCTCAGCGTACAAACTCATAGCCCGCGCTTGCACGAGTACCGCAAGTTGATGTTAGAACTACTCTTTGCCGAAGGCAATCACGTGTGTGCCGTCTGTGTGGCGAACGGCGACTGTGAACTGCAAGATTTAGCTGTCGAGCACGGACTTGACCACGTGGATTTGGCGTATCAGTTCCCAACCCGGCCCGTTGACTTAACCCACCCGCTGTTTGGGTTTGATGCCAATCGCTGCATTCTTTGTAGCCGCTGCGTGCGCACCTGCGACGAAGTTGAAGGCGCACACACCTGGGATATTGCAGGGCGCGGAGCCGAGGCACGGGTTGTGACCGACATGTCGCAAGCTTGGGGCAGTTCGATCAGTTGTACCTCGTGTGGTAAATGCGTGAGTTCCTGCCCGGTGGGGGCGCTGTTCCAAAAAGGCTCGAGCGTCGCCAGTGTGCATCATCAACCGGGCGTCATTGAGTTTTTGCAACAGGCGAGGGGCAACCAAGAATGGCAAACCAACCCAGCTTCACCGCAGGTAACCTCACCCCAAACAACCTCAACCCAAGCAACATCAGCTCAGGAGGACGCACCATGAGTAAATTAAAACTAGCGACTGTCTGGCTGGGCGGCTGCTCAGGCTGTCACATGTCGTTTTTAGACCTTGACGAGTGGCTTTTTGAACTGGCTAAATTTGCTGATGTTGTGTTTAGTCCGGTTGCAGACGCCAAAACTTTTCCCGAAGGCGTGGACGTGTGTCTGGTCGAAGGTGCCATTGCCAACGAAGATAACTTGGAACTTGTCCAGCAAGTACGTGCCCGTAGCCGTTTAGTTGTCGCCTTTGGGGATTGTGCGATTACAGGTAATGTCACCGCACTGCGCAACATGAACGGCGAACCTAGTGACCTCTTACAGCGGATTTACATTGATGAGGCTGACATCGCCACAGACGGCGTACCAAAAGAGGAAGGCATTGTACCCAAGCTTTTACCCAAAGTGTTGCCGCTCCAACAAGTGATTGAGGTTGATGCGTATTTGCCGGGCTGCCCACCCTCAGCTACCCGCATTCAAACGATGCTGGAAGCGTTGCGAGATGATGGGTCTGTGCAGCTAAGTGGTGAGCTTATTCGTTTTGGGCAAGGTGCCTAGATAAGGGGCATGAACCATGAGTAATCGTATTACGATTGACCCAGTCACCCGCATTGAAGGTCACGCTAAAATCTCAATTTTTTTAGAAGATGACGGTAGCGTTGACCACGCCCGCTTTCACGTCACTGAATTTCGCGGCTTTGAAGCGTTTTGTCGAGGGCGGCCGCTCTGGGAAATGCCCAGCTTAACCGGCCGTACCTGCGGCATTTGTCCAGTTAGCCACTTATTAGCCTCCGCCAAAGCAGGTGATGCCATATTAGCTGTACGCGTGCCACCCGCTGCCCACGCCCTGCGCCGACTCATGAACTTAGGGCAGATTATTCAGTCGCATGCGCTGTCGTTTTTCCACCTCAGTGCGCCTGACTTGCTCCTTGGCTTTGACAGTGACCCATCTAGCCGCAACGTGTTTGGCTTAATGGAGCAAGACCCCGAACTTGCTCGCCGGGGGATTGCCTTACGCAAGTTTGGACAAGAGGTTATTGCCGCACTAGGTGGGCAAAAAATTCATCCTGCTTGGGCGATTCCTGGGGGCGTGCGCGGCAACCTAAGTGATGACGCCAAAGCGCACTTACAACAGACCTTGCCTGAAGCGCAAAAGACGGTGCTGTTGGCGTTAGACCTCATTGGCAAAATTCACGACGACCACCCAGAGGAAGTTCGCAGTTTTGGGCAGTTCCCAAGTTTGTTTATGGGACTGGTCACGCCGCAAGGCAACTGGGAACACTACGATGGTGCCCTACGCGTGGTGGATGAAACGGGGGCTGTGCTCGAGGACGGCTTTGACCCAGCTAACTACAAACAGATTATTGGTGAAGCAACGGGTGACAATTCCTACCTAAAATCTCCCTACTATCGCCCTAGAGTTGATGAAACTCAAGCCATCACACCAGAAAGCCCCGGTGCGTACCGCGTGGGCCCGCTTGCCCGCCTCAACATCTGTAAGCAGATGGGTGTCCCGCTAGCTGATGCTGAACTAGCATGTTTCCGCGAGCGTGCAGGTGGCATGGCGTTATCGTCCTTCTTTTATCATTACGCCAGGGTCATTGAAATGTTAGCTGCTACCGAGTTTATTGAGCGTCTTTTGGACATGCCAGAGATGTCAGCAACGCATCTCCAAGCAGATGCTGGCATCAACGCTCTGCATGGGGTTGGCGTTAGTGAAGCGCCTCGTGGCACGCTCTTCCACGACTACACGGTAGATGCTGATGGGCTCATCACCCACGTCAATATGATTATTGCCACCGGGCAAAATAATCTGCCGATGAACCGCACGGTCACCCAAATTGCCAAGCAGTTTGTACATGGTGACGACATTCAAGAAGGTATGCTCAACCGCGTGGAAGCTGGCATTCGTGCGTTTGACCCGTGTTTGAGTTGTAGCACCCATGCCATTGGGCAAATGCCCATGCAGGTGCAAGTCATTGCCTCAGATGGTCACGTTGTGCGGGAGTTGCAACGTCATTAACCCTGATGTCATTAACCCTGATGTCATTAACCCCGAGTGTTCTACAACGTGGCTCGTGATTGGTTACGGTAACGAGCTACGTCAAGATGATGGTGCTGGCAGGCGCGTGGCTGACAAAGTGGCAAGTTGGTCACGTGCCTGCACGCGCGTTATTAGTGTGGTGCAACTGACGCCCGACCTAGCCAAAGACATAGCTGAGGTTGAGCAAGTTGTGTTTGTGGATGCTTGTGAAGGGCTCGAGAAAATCCGTGTGGAAGCTGTTGAGGCGGATGAGGCTGGTGGGCTTAGCTCGAGCCACCACACTAGTCCAAGTCATCTGTTATACCTCGCAAAACACCTTTACAATCACGTGCCAGCAGCAACGTGGTTAATGCTACCAGCGTGTGATTTTGATTTGGGGGAGAGGTTGTCTGATGTGGCTCAGCAGGGTGTGGATGACGCGCTTACGTGGTTGAGGCAAGCCCTTACTTAACGCTTTCAACGCCAACAAAAATTACGTAGCTGATACACTAATCCTGTGATTTTTCTCCTTTTTCCTTTAGCCCTCACCGCCAGTTTCTGGCTCTGGTACCAACTCTGGTCGCCCCGCCCCATACCCGGCATTACCAGCACCCGCCCACTACTGCTGGGGCATCGTGGTGTGCGCGGCAGCCAACTAGATAATAGCCGTGCCGCTTTTCAAGAAGCCTTCGAAGCTGGTCTGGACGGCATCGAGTGTGATGTACAAATGACCCGCGACGGCCAGCTCATCCTTCAACACGATTTTAAACTAGTGGATGGTAGGTCCATACGCACCCTCACACGTCATGACATCCAACAGGTGGATAGCCACGTCATCAGTTTAGAAACGCTTTTAGAACTTGCTAAAAAGTATCCTGAGACGTTACTCAATTTGGAAATTAAGTTGCCGTTTAGCGCAGATACATGGTGTTATCAGTGGTGGGGAAGTAGGGGGCTCGAGTCTCGCCTGGTTAACCTCATCAAGCAACATGGTTTGGCTGACCGGGTGCTGGTCTCGAGCTTTCACCCACTCCCGCTAGCCCGCATTCGCTTGGTTGCCCCTCAAATTCGCACAGCCCTCCTCACCTACAAAAAAATCCCTTGGTGGCTAGCTGCCCTGTTGCACGTAGACGCATTACATCCGCATCACAGCAGTATTGATGAAACCGTGATGATACGTGCTCGTAAACATACGATGATGGTCAATAGCTGGACCGTTAATGATGCTAACGAGGTTGCTAAGCTCATGACCTATGCTGTTGACGGCCTCGTTGCTGACGACCCTGAAGCGTTGAAAAACGCGGCTAGTAGACATTAACTGGTTAGCTTAGTTGAAGTATTAAGTGTACTTGCGACTGTGCCTTGTCCAAATAATTTCGTGTTAGGACGTGTTGTCCCTCACAAAGTGCGGTAGACTGTAGAAGATAAGAGCGCAGTGAGAGCTGCTCTCGCTGAATGGTCAAGACAACTATGTTGTTGAGTTTGTAGTCATTAGCACGATGAATGTCAATTGATCGCTGCGCACAGTGTGATAAAAGCAGTGTGATGAAACTTTGCGCATTGACCTTATGAGTCGCCAGATAGTGTTGCTGCAACGCTGCTGTGACATCTAATAAGCTATGACATCTAACTCAACATACGCAATCAAGGAGGCTGAGCCCTAACGTGGAGGCAAAATTCAAACTCATCAGCTCTAACAGCATCGACTTGTTTGAAGAGCGGCTCAACAGTTTTATTAGTACCTTAAGTCCAGACGACATTATTGTGGACGTTAAGTTTTCAACGACGTCAGCAGGCTCGAGCGTTGAATACAGTGCCCTGGTGCACTATCAAGAGACTGAGGTGTGGCTCGAGGATTAACACCTGAACTAACTTACAAAGCTTGTATCAACCTAACGATAAACGACCATACCCATACAAATACATCTGTAAATGAGTACGCCTACGAGTATCCTGCGCAAGCTAAAGCTCATTAAATTTCTGCTTGGCGCGTTAGACTAAAGATTGTGCCTGAACCGCTTGTCCTAGCCGTTGACGATCAACCGTTATTCCTGAAACTCATTGAGGCCGCCCTTAGTGAGTCAGGGTACATCGTATTATCGTTTAACGACCCGCAAGATGCCCTAGAAGAACTTCAGCAAGGGTTACGCCCCAACGTGATTATCTCAGACGTATCCATGCCAGACATGGACGGGTTTGAGTTTTATCTGCGCGTGCGTGACATTAGCGAGCTCCGGGCAGTGCCTTTTTTGTTTTTAACGGCTTTGGGTGACCGCGAATACTTGCGGCGCGGCATGAGTTTAGGTGCCGATGACTATGTCACTAAACCCTTTAGCAAACAAGATTTAGTTGATGCCGTCTCAATACGGCTACAACGCATTGCAGAAATTCGCCAGCCACTATCGGGTGTGGTGCAAGTGTCTGCGTTTGGCACACCCGAGGTCATCAAAGATGGTGAGCGGCTCGAGTTTGATTCGCGTAAAGCTTTAGAGCTGTTTTTGTTTCTGCTCGAGAACCGTGACGGCGTAAGTACCTTTGAAGTTGCTGAGGCATTGTGGCCCAAAAAGAATGAAACTAAAGCCAGCAGCAGTTTCCACACTACGCTTTACCGCTTGCGCAAAGCCCTCAAAGGCGATTTTGTGGAGACAACCAACCGACGCTATTACATCCAACGCGATCTGACCGTCAACTACGACGTACAGCAATACCGTGATGCAGCTGAACGTGCTAAACAAAATGGCGAGCTTGGTGATGTGCGGCAGGCCATGGGCTTGTACGGTAAAGACTACTTGGTGAAATTTGATGCGGATTGGGCCGAGGATTGCCGTGACGCCCTACGCAACATGCACCGCAGCTTGCTGTTACATGGTGTGTCTGTAGCAGAGCAAAGTAGTAACCTCGAGCAAGCCACGCTTATTGCTACTGAACTCACGACGTTTGAACCTTATGACTACAGTCACTGGGAAACCCTTGCTGAGCTGTGGCGGGCGCGGGGTAACACTACCAAAGCATCTGAAGTTCTGGAAGAGTTTGACGGGCTTATGAAAAAGAGTGATTGGTAGCACAAGTTATCGCTACCGGCTTTCCCCACACCGCAACTGACCTGCATCCTGTACCATAGATAGCTACATACATCTTTAACTTAACGATTGTAATTTAACGATGTAAGGCTAGAGCGTTGCTAGATACGCTTATAGAACAGGAGCTACCATGTTGGAAATTAACTTAGAAGGGCGCAAGGGCTTGGTGTTTGGGGTCGCTAACCAGCGCTCCATCGCCTGGGCGATTGCCGATATTTGCCACCAAGCAGGCGCGCAATTAGCGTTTAGTTATCAAGGGGAGAAGCTGAAGAGTGCGCTCGAGAAACTCACCGCACCCATGGACAACCCACGCCTCCTCCAGTGCGATGTCACCAGCGACGATGAACTAGATGCCGTTTTCGAAGCTATTGAGCAAGACTTTGGCAAACTAGATTTTATTGTTCACTCGGTGGCGTTTGCCCCCAGAGATACCTTTGAAAAACCCTTTTATGAAACCAGCCGCGATGCGTGGCACATGGCGTTAGATATTTCTGCCTATTCTTTAGTAGCGATGGCGCAACGTGCTCAGCCGCTTATGAAAGAAGGTGGCAGTATTATTGCGCTAAGTTATTTGGCTGCTGAACGGGTTATTCCTCACTACAATTTGATGGGCGTGGCAAAAGCAGCTTTAGAAGCCAGTGTTCGTTTTTTGGCTTACGACTTGGGTAAACAAGGTGTGCGGGTGAATGCTATTAGTGCAGGTGCGCTGCGTACGCTGGCCGCACGGGGGATTGCAGGCTTTGGCAGCATGTACAGTAAAGCGGGCGATTTGTCGATGTTAGAACGCAACATCACCCAACAAGAAGTTGCTGGTATGGCACTCACGCTCATCGCCGATCAACTAGGCAGTGGTATCACTGGAGAAACGATTTATGTAGATGCTGGCTATCACGCGATGGGTATGTTTTTACAAGACTTAGAAGCAGGTCAAGATAGCTGAGCTTAATATCTCAACGATATGTCTCACAAGAACAAGCGACCTCATGGTAGATGCGTAGGTCGCTTGTTCTTTTTGATGTTATTGATGATGTTGCCAGCATAGTTGAAGTAGGAAAGGAGAAAGGTGGATGGGGAGATTACATCTAAACCTCTTTCTTGACGACCTCAACCATAATGTCTTCTTTATTAGGCGAGGCTCGAAGTCTGCTTATACCAATTCATCTGAGTAATGTCATAGTATTTGCGTCAATTCAAGGGTAGCGCAGCGAAGAAGACGCTTCATCCAGCTGACTTTTACATGTTCTCAGTGTATTCGGTGTAGTATCGTCAAAATATAACTTTGTTTCGTTGAACTAGCATTAGAAGTATTTTCTCTTTATGGGAAAACATTTCTTAGCCAGCTAATGACGTTTACATCACTTGGCGTGATGCGGCGCACTAAGTTGGGGTGGCTAGTGCTGCTGTTACAGGTAAAGCATTCCTCCCAAGTGACAACTGCTGTCACAACAGGAACCCGTCCGTTATCGGTATCGACATAGAAGTAGATGGGGCTACCACTGTGCCCTGCACTTAAGTCACAGTCTACTTTGAGCACGCGGTTCCAACTATCTGACCCTTGATAGAGATATTGACCGATGTCGCAGTCGCGGTCTCCCCAGAGTCTTGCCCAGTAGGTTTGGCTGTAGTTACATAGAGCGGGTTTGTTGGGGCGGTCGGTGCCACACATTGGGTAGCCCCGGTTGTAGAGCGTTTGTTGCTCGAGGAAACTACCTGGTCCCGCCCAGTAGCCCATCCAGCCTGTCATGTCACCTAAGCGGTCGGGAATGACAATCATGCCCCAGTCCCACTGGTTACACGCATACGCATTATTTACGCACCACTGGCTGCGCCACGCTGATGGGGTGAAATACCACGCCTCAGTGCCCGGATCAGGGTTAATCTTGATCGTCGAAGACCCGTAAGGACTGTTGCTTAAGCCGTTTCTGCCAGGGTCAACGCGCACGGTGTACCAGTTGGTTGTGCCACGTTCGTTGATGCAGTGGGCAGCGGTAATAAGGTGACGGGGTCCAATAAGTGTGCTGCTACAGGTGGAATCATTCCATCCGTGCTGGGCGATGGTACGCCAAGGGTAGAGGGTGGTGGGCGAGCGCAACAGGCGGTTGTCGGTGCCGTTACTCCAACCTTGGGTAGTTAAGCCTTCAGCCGCAAAGTCGGGTTGTGTAAATCTTGCTTCAAGTTCATGGGGACTGTCTACGCCCTCGCTGCCACTGGCAAGTCCGCGGGCAACCTGATATTCATCCACAGACGTAAGTAAGGGTTGCTCAATCACTAGCTCAAATTGGTTGAGGGTGCGGCTGTTGAGCACATTGAACGCAACTTGGCGGTACTGCGCTTCGTTGGCAGGCACTTCATCTGCACTATCACGTCCGCGCTCAGGTCGTACGCCTTCATCTGAAGTCTGCGGGACACCGTCAGTCAGGGTGGCTTTGCCAATAAATTCAACCGTCATGTGGTCATTGACGCGCATGACGCCTTTGGGTGGCTCGTCCATAGAAATGATGTCGGTGACAGCGCGTGCGCCAAAGGGATCATCGCTGGTATCGATGGGTGGTTCACGTTCAGCGAGGGTGTCAGCTACGTAGTCAACAAAGGGCCACAGGCCTTGCTCGCTAAGTTTGTCCAAGATATCGACATTAACCGGAAGTTGTCCGGTGGTTTCAAAGAGAGTTTGTTGTGCGGCTGGCTCGAGCAACACCTCAGTCACTGCTTTAGCTGCACGAACGTTACCAGCACCGTTAATCACCACTTGAGTGATAACTACTTGAGCCGTGAGGTCTTCAAGTTCAACCAACCTCACCCAAGGCAAAATGGGTCCCCAGTCGGCTGGGTCGTCATCTGGCATAAGATATTGGGTTGCTAAGTTGCTAGGCCCTGAGAGTAACTCAGAATCAATTGCAAACAGCTCAGACATAAGCCCCATCGTCACAGCAGGCGGTTCTGGTTGCGGGTTAAAACTTAGCTGATCTTGTACGTTTTCAAACAGCGTGTGCCAAGGTTGTGGTTGAGGTTCAAAACCTCTAAACCAACTAGGAATCTCATTACCGCACCAGCCGTATACATCACTGTGGATACATACAGTGTTTTCCTCAGCTAAGGCGAGGACATCTTCATAGGTTTGAGGTAGCTCTAAGCCGTATTCCTCAAGGTAGGCTTCGTG
>JBCCBI010000109.1:0-13883 GCA_039034155.1 Deinococcota bacterium
CAAGGCCATTTAGCAAGTTCAAGGCTTGACGGTTTCCATAGACCAATGATGAGATAGAAATTTGGCCATGAATCATCTCCAAGTTGAGTCCAAGTTTCGCTGTCAGGCACTCGACCAGCCGGGCTGCTGGCGGCGGAGTGGGACGTGCCGCTGTACAGCAGCCTGGCACGGGGCGTGCGGATCTCCCGGAAGTCTTTGTTCCGGACGACGGCGCGGGTGGCGGAGACGACGACACCGGTGGGCCAGGCCGTCCAGGAGCTCCTACGCCACTTCAACTGGACTCTTGTTGGGCTCATCGCCGATCCGGGCCATTGGGGCGGTCAGTGGTGCGACACACCCACAGCTTCAAAAATCTGTGCACCACGGTAGCTGCTCATGGTTGAAATACCCATTTTGGACATAATTTTGAGGATGCCTTTTTCAACTGCTTGTCGGTAGTTGTGTTGGGCTTGGCTCGGGCTGAGGTCATGCTCGAGCCGTGGATTATTCAGCACATCTGCCGCACTTTGGTATGCCAAATAGGGATAAACCAAGGCTGCCCCATAGCCCATTAAACAGGCAAAATGATGATCCTCGCGGGGCTCACCACTTTCAATAACGAGTGCCGTGCGGGTGCGTTTACCTTCACGCAGCAAGCGGTGGTGTACAGCAGCTGTTGCTAGGAGCATAGGAATAGGTGCGTGCGTTTTATCAATGCTGCGGTCAGATAAAACTAATACCCCGCAGCCGTCGTCAACTTTGCTTACTGCGTCATCACACAATGCTTCTAAGGCAGGTTCTAGCCCGTCTTTACCGCCAGCAACATCAAAACTGGTTTGCAAGGTGCACACGTTAAGGTGGTCTTGCTTTTTAAGCCACGCAAACTGACGGTCATCCAAAATGGGTGATGTAAACTTGACGACTTTGGCAGCATCCGGCTCTTCTTCCAAAATGCTTGCACGCGGACCAATGACCGTTTCTAAGGACATGACCAAGCGTTCGCGCAAAGGGTCAATCGCTGGATTGGTAACTTGGGCGAAGCGCTGTTTAAAGTAGCGGTAAAGCTGTTGGGGTTGTTCTGACAAAATCGCTAGTGGTGTATCGTCGCCCATAGACCCTACTGGAATTTTGCTGCCTGTGACCATCGGTTCCAAAATTTGGCTGTAGTCTTCTTTATGATAGCCAAACATTTTTTGTACTTGTAATAGACTTTCAGGCGACCACACTTCTGGTGCATGATCAACTTCACTAGCACGTACCATATGTGCACTCACCCAGTCGCGGTAAGGCTTGCGGGTTGCATAACGTTGTTTAATGTCGTGATCGTGCAAAAGTTGCTTAGTCTCGGTATCCACAGCAAGCATCTGGCCTGGACCTAAGCGACCTTTTTCGATGATCTCGGTATCGTCAAATGGCACCATGCCAGCTTCTGAACCCAGCAGCACAATGCCATCCCGGCTTATCCAGTAGCGCTGCGGACGCAGGCCGTTGCGGTCAAGGGCAGCAACCGCATAGCGGCCGTCTGAAAAAACCATCGCAGCAGGACCGTCCCATGGTTCCATAAGTGCACTGTGGTACTCGTAAAACGCACGTACGTCGGGATCAATAGCATCATTTTCTTCATATGCTTCGGGCACGAGCATCATAATGGTATGTAGCGGATCGCGCCCAGATAGCATTAAGAGTTCAAAGCTGTTATCTAGTGCAGATGAGTCACTAGCAAACGTTTCAACAATGGGTAAAAGCTCGCGCACGTCATCGCCCCAGAGTTTGCTAGCAAACATAGGCTCACGCGCGCGCATGAAGTTGACATTGCCCTGAATAGTGTTGATTTCACCGTTATGCGCTAAAAAGCGAAACGGTTGGGCAAGTGACCAGCGCGGAAAAGTGTTGGTTGAGTAGCGCTGGTGAAACAAGGCAATGGCGGTTTCAAAGTTAGGGTCAAGCAAGTCGGGGTAAAACTGCCCCATTTGCTCACCTACCATGAGTCCCTTGTAGCTAATGGTGCAATGTGACAGCGACGGAATATAAAAACGGCGTTCTTTGGCAGCCTCTACGCGCGCTTCAATGCGTTTACGCACCAAGTACAAGCGCCGTTCAAACGCGTCGCCATCAGCAAGGTCGGTAGTATCACTGGGGTCTGCTGGACGGCGTAGGAGTAAGTGGTAGATGTGAGGACAACGTACTTGGGCATCTTCACCTAAGACAGAGGGATTCGTGGGAACGCTCCGCCACAAGAGTGGCTCGAGCCCGGCCTCCTTCACAACTTCCTCAACTTGCTGCTGAACACTTTCTAGGTCTAGTGCCTTGGCAATAAAAAACACACCTACCGCAAGGTCGCTATCTTGCGCTAAAGCAACCCCTTCTTGGTCAAGAACTTGCCGAAAAAGTTTGTGCGGGATTTGGGTGAGCACCCCTGCACCATCACCTGTACGCCCGTCTGCACTAACTGCCCCACGATGGCTGAGGTTACTCAGGGCAGTTAGCGCCCGTGTAACGTTGTCGTGTGTTTTGCGCCCGTGAATGTCAGCAATAAAACCAATCCCACACGCATCACGTTCGTGCGGATAGGCCATCTTGCTAAAATCAGACAGCTTATTAAGGTCAAACGGTGCAGGTTGAGCTTGAGGTGATGAACGTCGGGGCATGGTGAGGGTCCTCTCTAACGTCAGCAGTTTAAGTCGTGCTGACGGTCGCAAAATTTGAGTAGCTAACAACAAACCGTTAGCAGGTAGTGCTGTGCAGCGTTGATGGCACAACAAGTTAATTAGGGGTTAATCAGTCAGTAATGTTGCCAAGAAAGTACGTTTATGTGAATTGTTTTAGAGGTTACATTTGCTTTAAGGCGTGTTTTGCTCGAGCATATTTCGACTAAATTTTTAGCTAGACTTCTTTAATACGTTTTCACACGCATGTCAGTAACTTACTCGTTTTCGCAAACTGTTTGCCAGCAAAAAGATACTAGCTAAGGCGGATCACCTCTGGACGTTTGTGACAAACAAGCCTCTGGCGTGGTGTAACAGTTTGCGCACACATCATCAGCTTGATGCTGAGTTACACATTTTGTCACAGCTATTGTGATTACTTTTAACACGGGTCATCCCACACTTTGCGCATGAACAACAACACATACTTCATGTGACGTTCCCCCTGAACGACACTCTATCTAAATATGCTTAGCAGTACATTCAAATTGGCTCGTAGTTGAAGTAGCAAGACAACTAACCTACTAACCTACACGTTGTCGCTAGCACATTGGCAGGAATGATGTGTACACTTGTACTCAATTCCCACCAAGACCGTCGGTGTTATTCACAGCTAAATTCACAAAAGTAGTACTCGAGCGGCCAATTTTTGCACGTTTGAGGTAGCTTCAACTATGATTTTAAAATGTATGAGGTTGCATCACGTCGCAATTTGACAAATTTTTGGTACTGCGGTTACAGCCTTTGGTTTTGGCTGCAATAGTCATTATATCGCTCTAACAAAAACTCTGTCAATTTAAGGGCACCCACTAGAAAGGTCGTTCGGAACTGCTCAGAACTGTGTTACAGCCTGCTTTTTGCATAGCCTACCGAATGCTTTGTATACGAAAGCATCAGGGAGCATTATCTTTTTTTGCAAAGGTTGATAGCATCTTCAAAAAACAACAGATAAATTTTATGCATTCCCTCAGTCAGCATTGACCCACTTGAGCGTAAGTACTTTTAAACTCTCAAAGCTTTTTTACATACTGAAAGCTTGTGGCCGATCTTTCGGGACATCACATAAACATTATGTCTCAAGGTGAAGCTCAGCACGTGATTATGAATGTACGGTCACATCAAACCCCGCAGGTGTTTCTGGCTTAACCTCATCTTTGAGCAACTTGTACTCAATGGCATCTGTAAGTGCTTCGTAGGACGCAGCAATGACGTCCGTGCTGGCACCCACGGTGCCCCAAGTGTCGCGTCCGTCGGTAGTTTCAACCAGTACCCGCACCACGCTCGCTGTACCTGACTCGAGCCCACTTAGCACGCGCACCTTGTAGTCCACCAGACTCAGCTCTTGCAGCATCGGGTAAAACCGCATGAGGGCTTTGCGCAACGCTTTATCTAGTGCGTTCACGGGTCCGTCACCGTTAGCAGCAGTGTGCTCGAGCTGGTCGCCCACACCCACTTTAATGGTAGCTTCGGCAACCGGCCTCGGATCGTTATCTCGCTTGGTGATGTTGATGTTGAACCCGTGCAGTAAAAAATAGGGGTGGTATTCACCACGTACTTTTTGGCTCATCAGCTTAAAAGATGCCTCCGCACCTTCAAACGCATAGCCACGGTTCTCGAGCTCTTTAAGCTTGGTCACAACAGCTTGCATATTCGCTTGCACGTTAGGGTCAGACGCTTCCTGATCGTCAGTTTTAGCTAGCACGTTGGCCCGACCAGACAGGTCAGAGAGCAAAATGCGCCGCTGATTGCCAACACGTTCGGGGTGAACGTGTTCATAAGTCTCAGGGTTTTTGTTCACCGCAGATACGTGCATACCACCTTTATGGGCAAAGGCAGCATCGCTCACGTAAGCCGCGCGGGTGTTGGGTTGCAAGTTAGCGCGTTCGTCAATATAGTGCGATAAGTCCCGCAGGGCACGCAAATCCTGTGGTTGGTCATAACCCAATTTAAGCACTAGATTAGGAATGATGCTAATGAGGTTGGCGTTGCCACAGCGTTCACCGTAGCCGTTGATCGTGCCTTGCACGTGCATAGCCCCAGCTTGGACGGCTGCCAAGGTATTGGCAACGGCCATTTCGCAGTCGTTGTGCGTGTGAATGCCCAGAGGGGTTTGTACCCGTGCTTGTGAAGCTTGCAAGATGCTCACAACATCAGCTGGCATGGAGCCGCCGTTGGTATCACAAAGGACGATGCAATCTGCACCTCCGCTAGCAGCAGCCTCGAGCGTCGCCAGTGCATACATATCATCTGCGCGGTAGCCATCAAAAAAGTGCTCGGCGTCATAAATAACCGTTTTACCTTGCGCTTTCATGTAGGCAACCGAATCCTGAATCATAGCGAGGTTTTCATCTAAGGTTGTGCCGAGGGCGTCGGTCACATGCAGCGTCCAAGATTTACCGACGATGGTAGCCACTGGCGTTTCTGCCTCGAGCAACGCCTTCATGTTTACGTCGTCTTCCACTGCCGTATTTTTGCGCCGGGTCATGCTAAATGCCGCCAACCTAGCCCGTACCAAGCGCACATCTTTCATCATCTCAAAAAAGGTAGCATCTTTAGGATTTGACCCTGGCCAGCCACCCTCAATGTAATCCACGCCAAAACTATCTAAGCGCTGGGCAATAGCCACTTTATCTTCACTGGTAAGGGTAAACGCCAGTCCCTGCGTGCCATCACGCAAGGTCGTGTCATAAATTTCAACCTGTGCCATCATCGTCCCCGTTTCATGCTGACTTCCTCTTGTTTTTTGTTAGATGCCGCAAAATCCATATTTAAATTTTTAGGTGTTGTTGAGTTAATAGTGATGATGTCTCAAATCACTCACAAGCTTATAATTCACTTTTAATTATTTAGCAGTGATAGATTTCTACCATTTTTAGCGTTCAGCAGTAGTCAATATTGGAGCTGATGATGCTTAACTCGCTAACATTCAAGTCAGTGACTTTACAAGCATCAAGCTCGAGATGTACATAACTAATGCTCGAGTCACATCTTCCGTAACCTATTTAGGTTCTCAATATCACTTTGCAAATCTGAATATTCTTGATACTAACGCGTAAATATCAGGGCTGCTTCACCTTCCAACAGCCCTGATGAAGAATTTTGTTAGGAGGTTGCTACAGATGGCTGGGACTGCTGCGCGCGTGACTGACTGCCGATGCCTGCGGCAAGCTTGTTGAGAACATCCACATACGCAAGGACTGACGCATGCACAACATCAGTTGAAATGGCTCGGCCGTAAACGATATTACCCTCGCTATTGACGCGAATAGCAACCTCACCTAGCGCGTCCGGCCCACCTCCGATGGCACGTAGGTCATAACTTTCCATGACAAATGGCACGGGCGTGAGTTTTTTGAGGGCTTTATAGCTAGCGTCGACTGGACCATCGCCAGTAGCAGTTTCTTCCATGACACCTTCAGGTGTTTGTAGGCGCACCAGGGCAGCAGGGGTCATGCCACCTGTACCAGATTGAAACTGGATGTGCTCGAGCTTATACGTTTCCGTAAAGGACACTGTCTCAGAATCAACTAGCGCCACAATATCGTCGTTGGTGACGCTTTGTTTGCGGTCAGCCAAGTCCTTAAACTGCTTAAAGAGGCCGTTGAGCTGACCGTCCACCAGATCGGTGTAACCCAGCTCGGTGAGACGCTGCCGAAACGCATTGCGCCCAGAATGCTTGCCCATAACCAACACAGCCGCTTCGCGCCCAACCAGTTCTGCGTTCATAATTTCATACGTTTCTTTGTGTTTAATCACGCCGTCTTGATGGATGCCACTTTCGTGCGCAAAAGCGTTGTCGCCGACAATGGCTTTGTTACCTGGGACAACCATGCCGGTGTAGCGTGAGACCAGCCTCGAGGTGTTGTACAGTTCGCGGGTGTTGATGCCAACCTCAGCATTGTAGTGGTCGCCACGGGTGTAAAGCGCCATGACACATTCTTCAAGCGAAGTGTTACCCGCCCGCTCACCGATGCCGTTGATAGTACATTCAATTTGAGTGGCACCGTTTTCGACGGCTGCCAGACTGTTAGCAACTGCCATGCCGAGGTCATCGTGGCAGTGGGTGGAGATGGCGACGTTTTTCTGGCTTAGTTCAGGGACATTTTGAAAAATATCGTCAATGAGCTGGCCGTACTCGAGCGGCGTTCCGTAGCCTGTTGTATCTGGAATGTTGACTGTCGTTGCCCCAGCAGCAACGGCCACCCGCACAAGCTCATAAACATAGTTGGCATCAGCACGCATACAGTCTTGCGCGCTAAACTCCACGTCATCGGTAAATTCTTTGGCATAGCGCACCATGGCATCAGAAATCTCGAGGACTTCTTCGCGCGTCTTTTTGAGCATGTATTTTAGATGCACGTCGGACGCACTTGTAAACGTGTGAATGCGCCCTTTAGCCGCTGGTGCAATTGCCTCAGCAGCGCGTTCAATGTCCGCTTTGTGGGTGCGCGCAAGGGCCGCAATCACGGGACCTTGAATTTCGCGGGCAATCTGAAACACGCAGTCAAAGTCACCATCACTCGCAATAGGAAAGCCTGCTTCAATAATGTCCACGTTGAGGCTGGCGAGCGCGTGAGCAATTTCTAATTTTTGTTGGGTATTAAGGGCCACGCCGGGTGATTGTTCGCCGTCGCGTAAGGTGGTATCAAAAATTTTTACGTAGGCCATAAGAAAGGTCCTTTCGGAAGGGGTGAGTGGTAGGTGTCAAACTTGCAATAATTAGAATTGCAGCAGTTGAGAATATCGTGTTGTGTTGCTTGCTGATGGGGTTGCTCGGAAGGTTGTTGAGTTCAATATCATCAAAAGTAATGATATTATCACCCGAGAACATCATCTGAATTAGCCTAGATAGTCGCTGATTGTTGCCTAACCGCCGCACCAACATTAGCATCGTTATCACTGCCACTCACCTCCTCTCTCAAACCTTTTGTAATACGTTATCCAGCAAACTATGAAGTCATCAAACTAGGTTCACCTGCAAGCCGTAAAATGTAACTAAGTTGACCTAGGTGATACATCTCGTGATACGCCGCAAACGTAAGTGCACCTAGCAAACTTGGTTCGGGTAACGGCATGCGGAGTCCGGGGTCAGTTGCCAGTGCTTCCGCAGAAAGTTGTGGGAGATGCCCTAAAACCGCACCCGTAACTTCTTTCCACGTCTGTGCAACCTCATCCAAACTAGGCAAATCTTGCAGGGCAAAATCACTAACATTGCTGCCCAAAAATGTTTTTGCCGTCCAAGGTGTTTCTATAGGTATGTCAAACATGCCGGCTATATAGACCTTGGTATCTGTGAGGTGCGCCATAATCCAAAGGGCGTGACTAGCGTCGCTATCAAAACGCTGCAAGACTGTTTCACCATTAAACATCTGACTACTTTTTGTAAACAGATGATCGTTCGTTCTAAAAATGTCGGCAATAGGTTTGAGCTGAGCTTCCATGAAGATAAGGCTAGCCTTTGATAAACGGCATCATCTTGCGCAAACGGCGGCCCGTTTGCGCGAGCAGATGGTCATGTGTGTTGCCCCGTCCTGCGTTGAGGCGGGGTTGCCCCACGGCGTTCTCGAGCAAGAAATCTTTAGCAAACTCACCGGACTGAATTTCACTCAAAATGCGTTTCATTTCTTGTTTGGTTTCATCCGTCACAATGCGCGGCCCGGTGCGGTAGTCACCGTACTCTGCGGTATTGGAAATCGAGTAGCGCATGCGCTCAAAGCCGCCTTCGTAAATAAGGTCAACAATAAGCTTCATTTCGTGCAAGCACTCAAAATAGGCGATTTCTGGATCGTAGCCAGCCTCAACTAGGGTTTCAAAGCCTGCTTGCATGAGCGCAGTCACGCCGCCACATAGTACAGACTGTTCCCCAAACAAATCCGTCTCAGTTTCTTCTTTGAAGGTTGTCTCTAACACGCCACCACGTGTCCCACCAATGGCTTTGGCATAAGCAAGCCCTTTTTGCTTGGCGGTACCGCTGGCATCCTGGTAAATCGCTAGCAAGCACGGCACCCCAGCACCTTCGGTATAGACGCGGCGCACCAAGTGCCCGGGCCCTTTGGGCGCAATCATAAAGACATCTACGTTGTCCGGTGGATCAACCTGCCCAAAGTGAATATTGAACCCATGGGCAAATAGAAGTGAGTTGCCCTCTTCTAGATTTGGGGCGATGGCCTCACGGTAAACCTGACCTTGAATTTCGTCTGGTAAAAGCACCATGATGAGGTCGCCAGCTTTGACAGCCTCAGCCGTGTCCATGACTGTAAGCCCAGCAGCTTCAGCATGGGCGCGGCTCGAGGAACCCGGGCGCAAGCCCACGATCACGTTCATACCAGATTCTTTGGCGTTTAAGGCGTGGGCGTGACCTTGTGAGCCAAACCCCAAAACGGCAATGGTTTTGCCTTCAAGATGTGCTAAGTTTGCGTCGTCGTCGTAGTAGATTGTTGCCATGTCGTCTCCTAGAGATTCTTAAATTGCGTCCGAGTATCCTCATCTGTCTGTATACGCTTGCGGAAAATATTTACAGGAAACATCACAGTTGAAGAAACACAAATTAGGTGATAGCTAGTGCGTCATCTTGCTGGCCACAACATTAGCTGATGTTGTCTTTAATTAACCAACACAACATTCGGTGTAGTATCCCTATCAAGATGACGTACCTTCAGTCCTTATGCGTAACTTCATTCTCCTGTTACACCCTCACCGTAAAACTAGTTGAACTGTAAAGACACTTGCTTGCGCGTATTCATGATTAACACAGGTGTGATTATTACCCTGTGTTGTGGGGCGTGAAAGATATCGTAATCTTGCCAAACTTAAGCTATTTCTTTGACCTTAGTAGGTTTTGTGGCCGCTGTTCGGGTCATCGCTACACGCCCAGTACGCATAATTTCCACGACCCCAAAGGCATGCATCTGATCAATGAACGCATCCATCTTGCCTTCGTCACCAGTGACTTCAAACACCAGTGCTTCACGGTGTACGTCCACAATACGAGCCCGAAAATCTTGGGCAATTTGACGAATTTCCACCCGGTCTTCTGGCGTGCGTACAGCCACTTTAATAAGCATCAGTTCACGGTCAACAAAAGATGCCTCAGAGTGATCAATAACCTTAATGACATCGATTAGTTTGTGGAGTTGCTTAGCCACTTGCTCAATTGTGTGGTCTTCCCCAGTCACAACAAACGTCATTCTTGAAATGCCCGGTACGCCAGTTTGGGCTACTGATAGCGACTCAATGTTAAATCCACGCCGTGCAAACAAGCCCGCAATCCGCACCAGTACACCTGGCTGGTCGCGCACGGTAACACTCATGACATGTTTGTGAGCACCCACTTGGGCTGGACGTGCATTCATGTCCATAGCTCCACTGTTCATGCGCCACCTCCTGAGGTTGTTGTTACCTCATCATCCGGTTCTTGGTCGCCAATAATCATTTGGTCAACGCCGGCTCCAGCTGGAATCATAGGGAAGACTTTTTCAGCTTCGTAGACCACAAAATTGACTAACACTGGTTTTTTCTTCGCCAGTACCTCTGGAATGAGCGCTTTAGCCGTTTCTCGATCAAAGACGTTGTGACCCTCAATGCCGTAAGCTTCAGCGAGTTTGGCAAAGTCTGGATTCGAGTCTGCCAAATAAACTTCGCTGTAACGCTGTGCGTGAAACATCTCTTGCCATTGGCGCACCATGCCCAACATGCCGTTATTACAAATGGCAATCACAATCGGCAGTTGATGCTGGTAAATGGTGGCGAGTTCTTGAATGTTCATCTGCACGCTGCCGTCACCTGCAATACACACGACTGTTTCGCCGGGGCGGGCAAACGCTGCCCCAATCGCAGCGGGTAGTCCAAAACCCATCGTTCCTAACCCACCTGAACTAATCCATGTACGTGGTTCGTTAGTTGGGAACAAACGCGCGGCAAACATTTGGTGTTGACCAACTTCAGTTGTTACCACACAGTCACCACCTGTTTCCTGGTGGAACATTTGAATGACTTCCTGCGAAACGAGGGGTTTATCTTGCTTGTAACGCTCGTGGTAGCGTCCTTTCCACTCACGCAAGGTTTCCCACCAAGGGTCGATGTCTAGCTTCTCAAGCTCATCTGCCAAGCGCGGCAAAATATTCACCAAATCGCCTACCACGGGTATGTGGGCGTGAACCAGTTTAGACAGCTCTGCTGGATCAATGTCGATGTGGACAATCGTCGCATTCGGTGCAAAGCGGCTAATTTTGCCAGTTACGCGGTCATCAAAGCGCAAGCCTGCACCCACAATAAGATCACAGTGGGTGATTGCTCGGTTGGACGTCACCGTGCCGTGCATCCCTGGCATACCTAGCGCGTTAGGTGAACCTGCTGGATACGCGCCAATTCCCATAAGCGTGGTGATGACAGGAATGTTGGTTTTTTCAGCAAAGGCAGCCACTTGTTCCGCAGCCTTCTGCCCACCGCCACCGACCATCATGATGGGTTGCTTGGCGGCACGAATCGCCTCAGCAGCACGTCTGATTTGTTTAGCGTGGCCGACAAGAGTGGGGCTGTAACCGGGTAAATCAATACCATCCACATCTAGTGAACCTGTAAATTCAGCGTTTTGGACGTCCTTAGGAACATCAATTAAGACTGGTCCGGGGCGACCCGTTGAGGCAATATGAAAGGCCTCGTGAATGACTTTAGGCAAGTCATTGACATCTTTAACAAGATAGTTGTGCTTGGTTACAGGCCCGGTGATACCGTAAACGTCTGCTTCTTGAAACGCGTCTGTGCCAATAAGCGCAGTAGGAACGTTACCAGTAATAGCCACAACTGCTGAAGAGTCCATGTGCGCTGTAGCTAAACCCGTCACCAAATTGGTTGCCCCGGGGCCGCTGGTGGCAAACACTACGCCAACTTGCCCGCTAGCGCGGTAGTAGGCATCTGCAGCGTGACAGCCTGCTTGTTCATGGCGTACTAAAATGTGCTTGATAGGCGAGTCATAGAGGGCGTCATAGACAGGCATAATTGCACCACCTGGGTGTCCAAAAACAATGGACGTGCCCTCTTGCTCGAGCATCTTCAAAATAACTTCGCTACCCTTCATATTCTTTCCTCACTTCCCACCTTCATAAACCCAAATCTTTACCAGATCTCTATAGGTCAAGACTACTCTTTGCACCCTACCTACTGCGTTTCTAGCAGCGAACATTCACTGCTTGTTGTCAGTCTTTTAGTTTGTATAACCTCGTACCTCCCCTATCCCTTACATTCACTTGAGGTGATTTCGATTGTCTTATTCACAACGCTGCTCAGACAGCAGCTAAAAAAAAACCCCGCTTGTGGGAGCGGGGCGTCATTGTCATTTAAGCGTTTGGCTAAAATGCAACACCCCAGCTTCCTAGAATGACTAGGACACCTAGCACCACAATGACAAGTACGCTTAGTAGAACTTCAATAGACACAAGAATATTGACATTTGCAGGAATTAAGCGTCTAAAGCGCAAAAAAAGCGTGCCAATCAAAACCTGATTGACACGTATAGATGTTAATTTTGTTGGCTCAAACTGAAACGCGTGATGCGCAAATGCTGCGTTTGCTCGAGTACGCGTCATATAGTGCCCTCCAGCCATGCAACCTAACCCCATTTGAGGGGCAGCATACTTAGGCATTTGAGTGCTGGCGCAAGTACTCATAAACGAAAGTATAATACATAGGCAGCTAAACGGTGTCAAGGTCTTTTGCCTGAGTAGCGTCAATTGATAACATACCTCGGTGGCAGCTAGGTACGTCATTAATACGTGTCCGCGCACTGTATAGGACGGATAAGCACTAACTTAATACACCACACTTGCGTCATGCTGAATAGCATCTTCACAGTGCTTGTTTTGATGGTCGCATGATGAAGCAAGTTGAGGCAGTTATATAGACTTGAGCAATCGTAAGAACCCGCATTACTACTGTTTAGCAGCTTAATAATCTTCTGCGCAGCACTCTTAATAGCTATGTTACCTGCCGTACATTTCTAAATGCCCTCAGCCTAAACATCGCTAATCAAGATACATTGTCACCGTATCACTGCATGTCTGCAACAGAGTGAACATGTCGTTTACCTAGTTCACAGTATTATCGGTCTATATTTATGGTGTTGATAATTTCTTTACTGCGTTTGAGCGGGGGGTTGCTCGAGGCAGTTGTTATAACCAATAAGCAGCTTTACAAGCTGTTAGCAGGAATATTGTAAATAAATCGTAAGTAAGCTATTGACAGGGGGAATACGATAGCCACACCAACATCACGCTGGAACACAGCGCTAGCACACTGATTCAGCAAGCAAGCAAACAGGTAAGCACTTTTGCTAGATGTATTAGAGCTGCTTACCCTTTACGTATTACATAATCCAAGACGCTACCAACAAACCACTACGACGCCACCATCATTTACACCATGACTCACGTTTCATTGGTATTACTTGGTTAGTATTGTGTTGTTTAGGTGCTTACTACATCCAATGAAACTAAGGTTATATAGCAACTAAAATCATGTTGTTGAGCTTGCCGTCACAAGTTCAATAAGCAGCGCTTCTCTGTAACAGCCAGGCAGCTTTTGCACTAACTCTAAGTAGCTACTTGTAACTATCTATGACGTTTTTCACCTCAATTTTGTCTCATTATTTTGTGATGCATACCGTTCAACCTAAATCGTCTACTACGATCCACGTTAGCTAAGGAGGTTTCGTCATCGAAACACTACGCGTCTCTGGAAATTCCCGCCCCAACTCGGTCGCGGGTGCAATTGCTGCGCTGCTGCGCAGTGAAGGACAGGTTGAAGTTCAAGCTATTGGCCCTAAAGCAGTCAACCAAGCTGTGAAAGCCATTGCCATCTCACGTAGTTACATTACGTTAGACGGTCTAGACCTCACAACGCAACCGTCGTTTGTCAAGCTCGAGCTCCAAGACGAAGAACGCACGGCCATTCGTTTTAGCATTCACTCGTATCAGCAGCCACCAGAAGAGCTTGAATAGCTGATCCTAGATCTGCATATCTATTCATACAAACATGCTCGAGCAGCAGCATCCCTAAGTGTCGCAAGGATAGGGAGGCGTTTGCTCGAGCATCTTCTTATTGCGTTATAAGCTAAACAACACCTTCATCATGTTTACATCAAACGTACGTAAAATCTGAGTACACTCGTATCATATTTAATAAGTGATGTGCTTTCATGTTGAG
>JBCCBI010000110.1:0-13869 GCA_039034155.1 Deinococcota bacterium
CATGCGCCTAGCTTGGCTTGCGTTCACCGCAAACGATTTTTCACACAGAACAGCTTTACCTGCCTCCAAACACATAATTGCGTTGTCAGCATGCATAGGGTGGGGCGTGCCAATATAGATGGCATCTACATCTGGATCATTCGCTACAGCCTCGTAGCTGCCGTAAGCGTTGGATGCACCGTAAGCTGCTGCAAAGGCATCTGCACTTGCTTGCGTCCGCGACCCCACGGCCACAAGCTCGGCACCTTCCACAACCGCTAAATCCTCAGCCATTTGTTTTGTGATGGCACCTGTACCCAAAATGCCCCAGCGAACTGTTTCCATCATCATCACCTCGTAGTTGTTGGTTTACGTTGCTCTATTTTAAGGTGTGGTGATTTTAGCTAGGTCGTACTGAGGTTGCTGTGCACGGCGCTATATGTTAGCTGATGCTTTTATGTTGACGATGTTTTCATGTTGATGATGTCGGTAATTTTGCGATAGCGGCATCAACAACTAGGCTTGGACTGCTCACCGTTGGTAAAGCCGGCCAGGTTGACTGCTCTAGGGCAACATCCATTGACGCTTGCGCTAATACGATGAGGTCATATGGATGTTTGCCTGTAAGCTCGAGCGCCGTTTCAATAATTTTTTGTGCGTAGCTTTGCATGTCCCCTTGCAAAAACTGCTCCCAAGCACCTTCACATAAATGCAAACTGAGGTTGACATCGCGGCCACGTGCGGCATCTGTAAAAAGGTCTCTTGTAGGTTCCAGCGTACTTTCCACTGTCACCAAAATAAGTAACTCTTTGGCTTGCTGGACAGCTTGCTCCGCCATGACGCGGTCAATGCGCAAGATGGGCACAGGTAATTCAGCAGCTAGGGTTTCGGCAATTTGCCCAAGGCTCGAGCAAGTACACACAACTACCTCAGCATTATGTGCAGCTTCTTGCAAAGTATCCCGCACCTGTGCCACTAACTCGGGAGTTGGGCCGTGAGCACGGGCTTGCTCGAGCAAATCTTCTCGCACCACATGCTGTCTAGTAAGACTCGGCTGACGCGTATCTAACAACGTATCAAACCTAGCTATATGCTGATGTGCTGTGTGCAAAAATCCAATCATCAACCTCACCACTATCCTAATAATGTCGTTAAATCAGACAGTCCGACAGGCTCGAGCCACTTCACCTTCTCATAGGAAGTTGTATCTTTAGCAGTTTACTTGCAGGTGAACTTACCTAACAACACAGGACTGCATTTTCATCAACATCACAACAAGCGGTGGTTGTTACTTCACGCCAGTAACGCTGTGACTCATTCCTAGCCTACTTCACATCAGATCATTGACAAATGTATCAAGGCAATGACTTTTTACAGCCGTTACAAGCCTCGATCGATGAACTCCCACCTGTCAAGGGGCAATACTCCCTAGGTTGATGTGCAAACGATGAGTTAACGTGAGTATTGACACTGTTGGTGTCTTGCTCGAGTCACACCCTACCCTATTCAATTGTAAATTTTTTGTAAAGATGTATTTTGATGGCTAGCATTTAATTGCTATAACCGTCTACACTGCAGTTCAGGAGGCTAGCTCATGTTCTCATCTAACTATTTGCTTAGAGCTTTGCAATCTACATGGTCGAGTTTTCAGCATACGCCAAGTATTCCGCCCAGCACAAGACAAATTCCAAATAAACCAGTTGTTTGGACATTGTCACTACGTCAGACAATTATTCTACTTGCCAGCTCATTTTTTATCGTTATGAATGTCTTTGCGGTGCTCGATCTAAGACAAGACTATGTAGAGCAACTCATCCAAACTGAAGCAGAAACCGCAGACGCCACCTCCGTTTTAAAAGAAACAACCCTACGCATTATGCAAACCAGCGACTTTATGTTAACCATTGTTGCCGATGAGCTTGCCACCCCAGAAGCATTTGCACTAAACACCTCCGAAACACAAATGTTGTTTGCCCAGCACATTGATTACACCCCTTTTGTCCAAAACATCATCTTGCTGGATGCTGACGGCAACGCAGTGAATAATGCTGATGGTGACGTTGACCCTAATCTGAACCTCGCCCACCGTGACTACTATCAGGTGCATCGAGATGGCATCATCGAAACACGCTATGGTAGCCGTGATCATCTCTTTGTGTCTACCCCTATTCAAGGTGCTCTCACAGGGACTTGGCTCCTCACCTTTAGCCGCGGGATTTATAACGACGCAGGCGAGTTTTTAGGTGTCGTTGCCAGTATCGTCACCAAGCCAGAACTTACTGAGTTTTTTAGTGCCTTTATGGCTGCACGGCAAGGTGAGGTGAGCTTGTGGCACCAAACAGGTCAACTGATTGTTGGCGAACCTGCTGAAAAAGCAAGTGCATTAATGGGGCAAGACTTTAGTGAAACTGACCCACTCTTTCGTGACTTTTTACCAAGTAGTCGACAAGGCACCGTTAGCTATGACGATCCTATTAGCAATGAGCCTACCATTACAAGCTACGAAGCGCTTGAAGAATATCCGCTGCTTGTTGCGTTCAGTATGACTCGCAACAATGCCCTTGCGCCTTGGCGACAAGATACCAGGGACACTATTCTAGACACCTTGTTTCGCTCGCTTATCTTGCTTGGTGGTAGTTGGCTTATTTTTGTCTTGTTATCGCGCCAGCAAGCCGCTAACAGTCAGCTAGCTAGAGCTCAAAGTGCGCTTGACATTACCCGTCAACTTCAACAGTTGTTGCTACCTAGCCAACGTGAACTAGCCACCATCACAGAAAATTACGATATTGATATTGCTGGCTACATGGAACCTGCTGACGATGTTGGGGGCGACTATTATGACGTCCTCCCTTACGATGGTGGTGTTCGTATTGGCATTGGCGATGTGACTGGGCACGGGTTAGAAAGTGGCATTGTCATGCTCATGACCCAAACTGCAGTAAGGACCATGCTCGAAGGCAACCTCCATGAACCGCAGCAACAGCTCGACATCTTAAACCGGACCTTACACGCTAACATCGAGCGCATGTCGTCTGACAAAAGCCTCACGTTTGCTATGTGCGACTACAGCGACGGACACGTACATATCAGCGGGCAGCACGAAAGTGTCTTGGTGATTCGGGCAAGTGGTGAAACACAGCGAATCGATACAATCGATTTGGGGTTCTATCTTGGGCTCGAGGTGGACATCAGCAACTTTATTGACTCTCATAGCCTTCACTTAAACCCTGGCGATGGTATTGTACTCTACACCGATGGCATCACTGAAGCAGTCAATGCAACAGGCGAAGAATATGGCCTAGCCCGGCTTAACCAAGTGGCGCTCGATCACTGGCAAAGCACTGCAGACGACATTCAACAAGCCCTCGTTACCGATGTTAAGCATCACATCCAAAATATGCGTTTAGATGACGACATCACCTTACTGGTCTTCAAGCGAACCTAAACGTAGTTTGTAGCTAAAAGCTTGTACCTTAAACCTTAAGGTATGTCATGCTTAGGGCATCGTGTCTACTCTTTCTCCACCTAGTCCATTCATCGTCGTAGGACTCGACCCAGGCCTAGCTAATTTAGGCCTGGGTGCTGTCCAAGAAGTTGGGCGCGATGCACGCTATATAGATAGCAAACTGGTGCGTACCAGCAGCAAAGCCAAGCAAGCAGACAGACTCGAAACGCTTTACAACGAAACGCTGAGCTTTTTGCGCACTCACAGACCGGCAGCACTGGCGCTCGAGGAACAGTATTTTCAACAACGCGGCGACATTGGCTTTAAAGTTGGTCAAGCCGTCGGCGTGTGCTTGCTAGCTGCCAAACATCAACACATTCCTGTTGTGACTTACGGTCCCATGCAAGTTAAACAAACTTTAGTGGGTTCGGGGCGGGCTAGCAAAGCCCAAATTGGCTACATGGTGCGGGCGCTTTTGAGCCTCAAGCAAATTCCTGAAAGCCACCACGTTGCCGACGCCCTCGCTCTTGCCCTCACCCATTTGAGTAGCCGCCGCTTGGGTGCGTTAGGTTAACTCTTATTTATTAGCTTAGTTCCTCCTTTGACGATAACGGCTGTATGCTGAGGTTATGATCTCACAACCCGATTATCATCAACCTGCTAAGACATCACGTCTTTACCTAGACCGTATTGATACCGATACGCTCAAACGCCCGGGCTTGCGCTGCCGCGACATCACGCCTATTTTTGCTGACCGTGAAGCCTTTGATGCGCTCTTAGACGATCTGCTGCAAAACCTTGATATGACCGCAGAAGATGCACCTAGTGTGGTTGTTGGCGTCGACGGTTTAGGGTTGCTACTCGCCTCAGCAGTTGCTAGTCGGCTTAAGTTAGGTCTGGTTCCCCTTCGCAAAGCCGGCAAGTTACCCGTCAAAACAGACTTTGCGCTTTTACCCGAACCAAGGGGCGGTTTAGAATTGCGCCAAGGTGCTTTGGCAGCTCGGCAACAGGTTTTACTGGTTGATGACTGGATTCGCACGGGTAGCCAGATTCATGCGGCAATCTCACTTATTGAACGTCAACGCGCGCGGGTAAGTGGCATCTTGGCGCTCAATATTGACGAACGCGATAATACCCGCGAGTTATTTACTTACCGTTTGCATACTGTCATGCGCAACGGTCAGCCGCTAGAAATCCAACCCACTCGTTAATAGCCTCTATTTACTAGCTCATTTGCCCACGCCCAATAAGTAGTAGATATCAATCACCCCTAGTAAGGTGACAGCCTCGAGCTACACTCAACATCTTCCAACAGACGTTCACCCTTTATTGATGCTTCTGTTCAATAGCCTCTCCCCCACCAGTGACTAACGCTAAAAATGTCACTCTTAAGGGGTTTCGGCAAGCTAGAGGCTGAAATTTTACAAAAACCCCGTGCTCAGCGTGCCATATTGAGGCTATGAAACGCTTGTTGCTGCTAGGAATTATTGGACTTAGTGGGCTCGAGCTACTTGCGTTTGGCTCATTTGCCCACGCCCAAGTTGGCTTGCCGATTGAAGGCGAGTTACGCGGGCCACTCACCACTGTTGACGTCATAGACGGCGAAACCTTACTCATGATGATCGAAGGTCGCCAGCGCGATGTGCTCTTAAACGGCATTGACGCACCCGAAGAATCAGCCAGCTACTTAGCACGTTTGGTTGAAGGTAAGTCGGTGTTTTTAGAGTTTGATGTCACCAACCCTTACCTCTACGACCCGTTACCCTTTGCCTATGCCTATGTAGTTGATCCCGAGGGCGACTGGGAATTTCAGAATAGACGCTATACCCAGCTCAACCTCGAGCTAGTCAAAGCGGGTTTAGCGGATGTGCTCGCGATTCCACCCGATATTCCTTACATTGACCTGCTGTACGCGACGCTCGAGCTTGCCAGAGACAATCAGCGCGGCATCTGGCGCGACGGCACCCGCGTACCCAGAGGCAATCAACTGGCTCAAAATCCGTTTTTTAGTCGCTTTTTACCCGAGGGCGAGTTGCCTATTATCGATACCTTTGGGACAACCTCTGCTGAGATAGATGCCGACACAGCCCCTACAGGTGAATTTGACATCCGCGAGTTTGCCCAAAGTCAGGGTGTGAACCCCGACCGCCGCATTCCGTCATTAGATGAAACGCGCACCAACACGCAGGACATTGTGGCACGTTTGCAAACGGCTCAAGCAGATTATGCTGCTGTGCCAAGCTCGAGCGCGTCCATGATGAATCCAGATGGCACGATTGACCTTGCCCAAGCAGGCGCGCAACTTAACCGAGTGAACACCTACAATCAAAACCTCGCTAACGTCCAAGGCTTACTTGGTCAAATGAGCATCTCTAACTTACCCGCTGGCTCAGGTGCCTTTTTGAATGCAACTATGATACCCAGTTTTGGTCAAGCCACGACACCGCAAGAGCGTGTTGACCTGTTTAGCCACATGGGACCAGGGTTTGTAGGTCAGATGATGCAAGGGCAAATGGGACAAGCGCAGATGATGCAAACTGCACCCTCACCTATGAATATGCCTGGTGCATTAGGCAATGCCCTGATTAGTTTTGTCAGTAATCCTAGCGGCGCGATAGTGTTTGTTGATGGTAACCCTGCTGGTACAACTCCACTCAGCCTAACTATGCCAGTTGGTAGTCTGGTCAGCTACACCGTAACCGACGGGCAAAACATGTTTAGACCCGTTGAAGGTAGTGTGCAGGTCAGGGGTGATGAAACACTCAGCGTCAGCCTTGCTAACGGCGTTGTCACCTCCAACATGCAAACCTCACCAGCGCTTATGGCAGCAGCAAATGCTAGCCGTACACCGCAGCGCGTCAACCCATTTTTTACACAACCTCCACAACAACAAGTACAAGCGCCTGCCCAAGTTATCTCGGCTGATGCTGCCAGCTTCCGCTACAACCCGCTGGGAGCCGACCGCAACTGTAGCGATTTCACCACTCAAGCTGAAGCCCAAGCCTTTTTTGAGGCTGCTGGTGGCACAAATAATGACATTCACCAGCTTGACCGCAATGGGGATGGCGTTGTTTGTACGGCACTCCCTTAAACTAAGTCCGGTTTGACCTTATAAGCTACAGCAACAAGCGACCCCGTTAGCCCTATCTAAGAGCTAGTGGGGTTTTTGTATGGTTTTGATTTTGATGTTTTGAAGCTCAACACTTAGGTTCTTAACACCTAGGTTAGAGTATGTGCTAGCCATTATGACCAAAGATTTTGATGCTTGGAACGACCACAAGAAGCAGCTTGACACCCTCAATAAAGTGCCAGAGTTTAACCAACGTGAGCTTTGGTGGTGTTCATTTGGTCACAATGTAGGCTATGAAACTGATGGCAAAGGCAAAAAGTTTAGACGCCCTGTGCTCGTTGTCAGGAAGTTTAACAAGCTGATGTTTTGGGGTGTTGCACTTACCTCAGTGCCACCTAAACCACACGCTGCACATTTCTACAAGCAAGTTAGCTATAACGGACAGCCTCAGAACATACAAAGTTACGTCATCCTGTCTCAGATCAGGACACACTCGAGCAAACGCTTGCTGTACCGTGAGGGTAGGTTAACCAGTGATGATTTTAAGGGTATCGTGGACACCATCAAGTCTCTGTACCCTTAAATGTTACCGCCCCCACAAAAGCTGTGAGGGCGTCGCGCCGAATGGCGATTAATACCTTTGATTGTAGAGCGTTATCTTTCACGTGTCAATTTCAAGCTATCCTTTAACTTGGGCATCCGATTTTACTTGCTATTACAGCGAATCCTTCATTTCATACATCTTCTGGGAGATACATGAGTTTGTCCGTTTCTGGATTAGCCAAAATGAAATTATGTTTTTCGTAGAATCCTTCGATCGAACTACCATCAATAAGATAGATTCCAAGAAATTTACCCTTTGCATACCGTAAAAGCTCATCCAAGACACTCGAGGCTATACCTTGCCTCCTGTAGTCCGGATGCGTCATCAAATCTAAAATTTGTGCGGTGTACGCATCACCAATAATACGACCAAACCCCACAAACTTGTCCCCAAATTTAGCTGTGACAGTACACAAAGAAAGGTCAAGCGCTTTTTGAGTTTTTGCGACAGTCCGCAACCCGCTTGCATTCCAGCCAACTAAATCATAAAGACGATTGACTGCATCAGCAGATGGTCTAGTCTGACTTATCGCAATGGAAGCATCCATGCATCACTTTAACTGCTGTTGACAGATATTTCGTTAAGACACAATCTCGACTTGATGTTCACCGCGCTATCTTATCAGCCTCTTATAAAGTCTACTTTTTACTTTACTCAAAACTATTCCTGCCTTCATCAATACCCAAACGATAGACGGCGTACAAACCCTACAACCGTTATCTGGTCATAATAGCTAGTAATGGAACGCAAAGACGCACTCATCATCGGTTCAGGTATTGGCGGGATTGCTTGCGCGATTCGCTTGCAAAGCCTTGGGTTTAACACCACGATTCTCGAGAAACTAGATGCTCCCGGCGGACGCGCCTATGTGCGCCGCGCTGAAGGGTTCACCTTTGACATGGGCCCCACAGTACTCACTGTGCCGCACTTTATCGAAGAACTTTTTGCGGTTGAGCGTGACCATGCGCGGCTGGGTGAACCTGACTTTCCAGCTGAGATTCTTGGCGAAGATAAGCGTATCAAAACAGGTATTAGTGGCGGGACGCGCACCTCGGACTATGTTGAAATAAACCCGATTTTGCCGTTTTACCGCATTTACTTTGATGATGATACGTACTTTGATTATGACGGCGATCCAGAGCATACTCGTGAGCAAATTGCGGCGCTTGCACCAGAAGATTTAGAGGGTTACGAGCGCTTTCACGACGCAGCTAGGGCAATTTTTGATCGGGGGTTTCTCGAGCTAGGTTATACCTATTTCGGCAACGTCCAATCCATGTTGAGTGTTACCGGCGACCTACTCAAGCTAGATGCCATTCGCCCGCTGTTTTCGTTTATCAAAAAATACTTCAAAAGCGACAAAATGCGCCAAGTGTTTAGCTTTGAGCCACTCCTTGTTGGCGGCAATCCGCAAAAAGTACCCGCCATTTACGCCATGATTCACTTTGTGGAAAAAACTTGGGGCATCCACTTTGCCAAAGGTGGCACGGGTGCGCTGGTACAAGCGTTCATTAAAAAGTACGAAGAACTTGGCGGCACGTTGCGTGTAAATGCTGAGGTCGACCAAATTAACGTCAGCAAGCAAAATGGTCAGCGTGTGGCAACGGGTGTCACCTTAAAAAACGGTGAGACTCTAAATGCTGACCTCGTGGTGTCGAATGGCGATTATGCGAGTACCTACCTCAATTTAATTGACAAAAAGCACCGCCGCATCAACCGCGATGTGCTGGTGAAAGCACGCAAGCAGAGCATGTCGCTCATGGTCATTTACTTTGGGTTTAACGCTGAAAATTTAGACCTTGACTTGCAACATCACAACATTATTTTGGGGCCACGCTACGAAGAGCTACTTACGGATATTTTTGACCGTAAGATTTTAGCGAAAGATTTTTCGCAGTATTTGCACATTCCTACGCTTACCGATCCATCGCTAGCACCGCCGGGGCATCATGCAGCGTATACGCTGATTCCTGTGCCCAACAACCAAAGCAAGTTGGATTGGGAGCTATTGGGCGAGCCCTACGCCAATAAAATCCTAACCTTTTTAGATGAGCGTGGCTACATTCCAGGGCTCATGGAGCGCTTGGTTTACAAGAGTTTTATTACGCCAGATTATTTTGAGGGCACCCTCAACGCCTACGTTGGTAATGGCTTTGGGGTCGAACCGGTGCTGATACAGTCCGCCTTTTTTAGACCCCACAACCGCAGTGAAGATGTTAGCAACCTCTACTTAGTTGGGCAGGGCACGCAACCTGGTGGCGGCACGCCTTCAGTGATGATGTCTGCCAAGATGACGGCCCGCGAAATTGCCAAAAACTTTAACGTGCCAGATGAGATTGTGAACGGCGTGCCTAGTGTCTCATCTGATAACACCGTCTCGAGCACACCTGCCCAAGCAGAGGTGGCTGCCTAACTAATCCGACTAGTTACAAGTGAGGTCGTAGACGCTCGAGCAACGCCCCTTTAGGCAGTGCTCCCACGAACGTATCAATGGCCTCACCTTGTTTAAAGACCATGAGCATAGGAATACTTTGGGCTTTATAGGTTGCCGCAATTTGGCGGTTATCATCTACATTGACTTTGACAATTTTGAGCTTTCCAGCAAGTTCTTTAGATAAATCCTCGAGTACCGGCGCAATCATCCGGCAAGGGCCACACCACGCTGCCCAAAAGTCAACGAGTACTGGCACAGCCGCGTCAACCTCAACGTTGAATGAGGTCTCACTCGCTTGAACGAGCCACGGCAACGTGTTACCACATTTACCACACACTGGCAGTTGATCGGTTGATGGTTTTAAGCGATTTTTAGCGGCACAATTGAGGCAGGTTGCAATGTCACTCATACGTTTGAGTTTAGTACAAACCCAAAGGCCTTACCAAACTTGGTTGGCAAACGGTGTACCCCCAAAAATCTCGTACAACATTGCAACTTACGTTTTGACCACTTTGTAAACCGATTGAACAATCCCACTTTTAGTAACAGTTGTATCAACGTGGTCTAATCGTTGCTCAGCATCAAGAGTTGAAAAAAGTGGAATGCCTTCACCTAAGAGTATGGGTATATAGGCTATAATAAGTTCATCTATCAAACCCAACTTTAAGAATTTCTGAATCGTAATACCACCATCTATGTATAGGTGACGCATCCCTTCAGCCTCAAGGCGCTTAAGAATTTCATCTGGATGACCTTGTTCAAACCTCACTTTACCTTCTAAGCCTTCTGGAATCTCAAGGTTTTTAGTCGTGAGGACAATGACAAGATGTTGCTTGTACGGCCAATCTGAGAAACTAAGCACTTTTTCAAAGGAATGCCTGCCCATAACTAGTGCGTCTATAGTGGCAATAAAGGTTTCATAATTAAGACCAAGACCCTCTGATTCACTATATTCAGGTCGATGCAGCCACTCTATATCGCCATCTGGACGAGCAATAAAACTATCTACACTTGTTGCTATGTATACCGAACACTTTGTCACTATCAGCTCCTTTAGTTGTAGTTTATGGAGCTATATATGACACCTGTTGTCATATTATGTTTGTCATTCTAGTTTTATGCGCGCAGACCGTCTCTTATCTATCATGCTAATGTTGCAAAACGAAGGAAAAATAACCACCCGTAACCTAGCCAAACGGCTCGAGGTCTCTGAGCGGACAATCCTTCGCGATATGGACGCGCTTACCACTGCTAATATTCCCGTTTATGCTGAGCGTGGTACCAAGGGCGGTTGGCAGCTTCTAGACAATTACCGGACTAATCTAACTGGTATGAGCGAACGCGAGTTATTAACAGTATTTGCGATTCGTATGTCTCCCTTTTTGGAAGACCTTGGGCTAGATAAAGCAGCAGAAACAGCCCTTATGAAGGTTTCAGCATCTTTGCCTGTAACAAAGCAACATGACGTCAACCTAGTTAAAAAAAGACTCCTCATTGATTCACCTAGTGTTGAAGAAGATAATCTCTATTTACCTAAAATTCAAAAGGCAATCTGGAATAACAGGCAACTACGATTCCAATACCAAAATTTCGATAACAAGGTTTCAGAGCGTGCTGGCTCGCCGCTAGGATTAGTCTTACAAGGTAAACGCTGGTATCTTATTGCACATACTACTAAGGGCCTAAGGACATTTCGTGTCTCGAGGATTTTGGAAGCCGAACCACTTGAACAGGTCTGCTACTACCCAGAAGACTTTGATCTAGAAAAATTTTGGCAAGAGAGCAAAAAAAGCTTCAAAGCGACATTGCCAACTTATTTTGTTACGGTCGAAATGTGCCAGAAAGCCTTCGAACGCTTTGGCCTAATAGGTCGATATGCGAAGCTTTTAGAAAGCACATCTCTAGCAAATGGCTGGCTCAAAGCGCAGATTCAATTTGAAACTGAACAAGATGCACTCGCATGGGCGTTAAGTCTTGGGAATAAAGTCAAAATAGTTACTCCTGAAAAATTGAAACAAAAATTACTCGGACAGCTTATTGATATTAAGCAAATTTATTTTTAGTTTAAACGGCACTCTAATCAGCAATTTTACTAATCTTTACACTACCTCGAGTCACATTTTTAAGCTCCAAAGCAAGTCCGTCAGCATCATCTGCCAAAATTGTCACTACTACTATCATGCCTTCAGCATCAAACGTGGGTTCAGCTTTGTGCAGATCATGCCAACTGTCTAAAAACCTGTGGACAGCGTCCATTTCTGTAAACGGTACATGCACCGCAACCTGCACGCGCGGGCGCACGGTGACAACCTCAGCTTGGTCGAGGGTTTTAGCCAGCGTGCCGCTGTAAGCACGCACCAAGCCACCTGTACCCAACTTAGTGCCGCCGTAGTAACGCGTGACCACGGCAGCAAGTCGGTCAAGGTTACGGCGTTGCAACACTTCTAACATCGGTCTGCCGGCGGTGCCACCGGGTTCGCCGTCGTCTGAAAAGCGGTAGACATCTGCCATCACGTACGCCCAGCAGTTGTGGGAAGCATCGTTATAGCGGGTACGGATGTGCTCGAGCCAATCCTGAGCTGCCTCAATATCATCCACTGGCATCACCGTACCGATAAAAGTGGAATTTTTGATGACATCTTCAAAGCTCACCTCAGCAGCAATGGTCGTGTAAACCTTAGCTTCAGACATCTTGGGCCTCAGACATCTTGCTAGTGTAACGCAAGCATCAACCGATACCTTTTTCACGGTGATGCAAGCTACTATGCACATATCTCTGACGAACTTTGCTAAAGTACAACCATGAAGTTCACACAGACGCGGACACAGCAATTTAATAACCTGTTCCAAGCATGTCTGTGGCGATGTTGTTGACCTTTTCCCTTGTCTAAAATTTGTTCCCAATATGCCTTATGCAGGACTGGCATCTACTTGTGGTGTGCTGATGTGTTATCACACTAAGTTGTCCCCATAGGCTAGCGTGATGTAATGATATTGCGTTCTAGCGTCATGAGTGGTGCAACTTTAGCTCGTTGGCGCATCGACTCGTACAAACGCGCTAGATAATACTTATTAACTTTCAAAAACCTTCTGTCCAAAGGAGTTTGGCATGTCATCTGAAGTGACACTTGAAACATCTGGCTTGAAAATTTACAACACCTTAACTCGTCAAAAAGAAGTTTTTACACCCATAGTTCCAGGCATGGTCGGCATGTATTCGTGCGGGCCGACGGTCTATTCAGAGCCTCACTTGGGTCACGCACGGGGACCCGTTGTGTTGGACGTTATGCGCCGCTGGTTTGAGCATGAAGGCTACCGCGTACGGCTCGTCTACAACATCACGGATGTGGGGCATTTGACTGATGACGGCGACGAAGGGGAAGACAAACTGCTCAAGCGGGCTAAGCTGGAAAAGCTCGAGCCTATGGAAGTTGCCGAAAAGTATTTTTGGAAGTACTTTGACAGCCTCGCCAAATTGCAGGTACGCCGCCCGGACATAGTGCCGCGCGCGAGCGGGCATATTCCCGAGCAGATTGAGCTAACCCAAGAGCTATTAGATGCAGGTCACGCCTATGAAGTGAACGGTAGCGTCTATTTTGATGTATCGTCGTGGCCAGATTACGGCGAACTTTCAGGTAGGAATACCGACGACGCGCTCGAGGGCACCCGCGTGGAAGTGCGCTCCGAAAAACGCAACCCACAAGATTTTGCGCTCTGGAAGCGGGCTGAGCCCAACCACATTATGCGTTGGAACAGCCCTTGGGGTGAGGGTTTTCCCGGCTGGCACATTGAGTGCAGTGCCATGAGCACCAAGTATCTTGGCGATGAGTTTGACATTCACGGCGGCGGCCTCGACCTCACGTTTCCGCACCACGAGTGCGAAATTGCCCAAGCTAAAGCAGCAGGTAAAGGTTTTGCGCGCTACTGGGTTCACTGGAATTTTATTACGCTCTCCGGTGAAAAGATGGCTAAGTCCAAAGGACATTTTGTGACGCTCGAGGAACTCCTCACCCAAAACGACCCGCAGGCTGTGCGCTTTCATTTGCTCAACACCCACTACCGCACGCCCAGCGACTTTAGCCCAGAAAGTTTGCAAGCCTCTGCCCAAGGGCTCAAACGCATTCAAGAAAGCCAACGCGAGGTTATTCGTTTGCTGGCAGGTGAAACACCTGAGCCACCTGCACACGACCCCCTCACCAGTTTTCGTGCGCGTTTTCAGGAGGGTATGAACGATGACTTCAACACGCCCCAAGCCATCGCTGCCCTGTTTGACGGCACGCGGGAAATTAACGCGCACATTAACACTCAGCCAGAAGCAGGTTTTTTAGCTGCCGCAC
>JBCCBI010000111.1:0-13843 GCA_039034155.1 Deinococcota bacterium
TGCCACGCGGTAAAGCGTCATTAGCACTAAGTAGGAATAGCCTGTTTCGTGACCTGTTTGCTCGAGTTCGATGCTTAAGTTGCTGTGTTCCATACGCGCCACAAGCTCCTCGAGGGCGTCGTACAAAGAAAATGCCTCAGTTGTTTGATGTAAACTTTTGACCGATTCACGAACATCTTTTAAGGCATCTTTGACTGTGCGTTTGGCGTGAGCAATAGCTTCATCTGCTTGCTCAGGATCGCGGGTTTTATAGGCGCTGGCTTTTTCAAGTTGAATGTTAATAGCTGCCAAGTGATGCCCCAAACTGTCATGAATATCTCGTGCTAAGCGGTTGCGTTCTTCAGTTGCGGCGAGTTCGGCAATGTGTTGGCTCGAGGCTTGAAGTTGCTGATGAGACACAGCTAGGTCGTCGTGTAGGGTCTTCAGTGTCTCGTGGTCAGCAGCTGCTCTGGACATTGACCGCGCCAGCATAAACGTAAACAAAACAACCACAAACAACCCAAGCCCATTGTCAGTAAGCCGTCCTAGCGTAGCCGGTTCAGGCCGAGGTGGTAGGAACCTACCTAATCCGGTAGGTTCAGGCGGCGGTGGTGTAGAGGATGTTCTAGATGGTGGTGATGTCGCAGGAGATGTTGTAGACGGTGGTGATGTTCTAGGTGGTGATGTTCTAGTTGGTGGTGTAGGGGATGTTCTAGGCGGCGCAGGTCTGGGGGAAGAACTCAGTGTTGCTGCTACAGGATTGCTCATAACACCCAACGTGAGCAGTGCAACGCACCCCAACACCGCCACGGTGTAGCTAAGCCACTTGTTCACGCCCAAATAAAGATACAGCAGAAACACCAAAAACAGCATTTGTGAGTACAATATGTCGCTACAGACAAAGACCGATGTAAACAGCAACCCTCGAGTGAGAAGTTGGCCTACGCTCACAGGTTCTTCAGCCCTAAAGCTACTAACACCAGCGGCAGTTAGCTCGAGCGCTAGCAGCCCGCCAATACCACTCAGAAAAACAGCAAACCGCACGTTTTCAGGGGCGCGAATCAATGCGTTGGGGCCGACACCTCCTACGAGTGCGTCAATAATACCTGCCACAAGCACAGCTATGCAGGTTGCCATAGCAATCAAACGATAACGCTGATACAGCGGCGTTAACGCCGCTGTACGTTGTTCAGCTTGTTTAAAGCCTGTCTGCGCTAGCTGGGTCATTATCCTAGCTTAACAAATCGGTTAGCAAAAAAACCTCTACCCATCGTCTAAGCCTTTAGCCAATCGTCATGGGTCAGGTGTCAATTGTCATGCTACTTACCCCTGCCAAAGGCGCGATGACGACGAGCCTGCTTACCTTCTAAGCTAAGTCACAGCATCCGATAAGAAGAAATGAAGGTGATAGCTGTTATCAGTAATCCCTGTAGGTAGCAAAACATACCTCGTACCCAAAGATAGGAGGGGCAACACAACAAACATTCAATGTATTTGCCAAAACATCCTATCCACATGCTGAGGAGGTAGCTGTGTTGACTAAAAAAAACATCCTTTTTAGCCTTTTCTACGTCACCTTGTTTGTCACCGGCTTGTTTATTTACAACCAATTTATTTACAACCAAGCGCAAGCGCAAACTAGTACGCCAGTAGTTACCGCTTGTAATGCGTTTCTCGAGAACACCACCACTTATTGTGATGCCAATACTGCCTTCATTGAATCAAACGGTCTGCCCACCACCCACAACATGATGGTTGGCATCCTCAGTTGGCAACAGCAAGTACCCCTACCCCAACCTTACACAGGTGATAATGCTTGGCAGATTCCCCTAAACCCAGAGCTTGCTGATACGCCTATTTCAGGCGCAAATGACCTGTTTCGCGGTGCCATTGCCCTGGCGGTAAACGGCGTTCCTATTTTCAATGCCCTTAACAACCGTGGGGATGACGCCTATGTAGCAGGTGAACTAGATCAGTGGGGTGGGCACAGTGGTCGCGGGGACGACTATCACTACCACACCGCCCCCACCCATTTACAAGACATTGTGGGTATAGATCACCCCATTGCTTACGCACTAGACGGCTTCCCAATTTACGGCCTGACTGAAGCAGATGGCTCACCAGTTACAGTTCTAGACGAATTTAATGGCCACTTTGACGCTGAGGGCAACTATCACTACCACGCAACGGAAACCTATCCCTACATCAACGGCGGCATGCGCGGTGTGGTCGGCTACCAAAATGGTCAAGTTGAGCCACAACCGCGCGCTCAACCCGTGCGTCCAGCAGGACAGCCCCTGCGGGGTGCGGAAATTACCGCGTTTTCGCAAACTGGTGATGGTGCTTACGCCTTACAGTACACCCTCAACAGCGAGACTTACAGCGTCAACTACCGCCTCGAGAACGGCATCTATAGCTTTGAATTTATTGACTCGCAAGGTAACTCCAGGCTCGAGACCTACAGCCCCTAAGGTGACAATCATTTAGCTCACCGCATCAACTCCACGAAGAAGTAAGCAATATCGCAGGCATAGCTTTATGCCAAGGAGACCCTATGACAAAACTATCCATAATCAGACTAAATACAATTTTGCTGTTCTTTCTAGGCATCACTAGTTGCAGTTCTCAAACGGATACAGGTGTCGTCGTAGCCCCCCCCAATACGAATCTAACCACTACAGGTATCTTATGTGACCTTAACGAAAGCGGCTACAACGCAAGTGACTCCGTGGAACTGAACTACACCTACGCTTGGGGCTGCACAGAAGACGAGCGCTTACTCACCGCCAATGGCGTACCCAACCACGACGCAGGCACCGTTCGCAATGACCGAGATACTGTCTTAGAGCAAAATGTTTCGGCAAGTTTTACGCTCATGCCTGCGGCAACCAACACAGCCACGGCCGTAGGTGGAGGCAGAGGCACCATTGCCTTTGCACTTAATGGGGTTAAGTTCGACCCAGGGACGGCGGGTACCTGTGACGACAGCGGCGACAATTGTTCGCTTGTTGGCAACGTAGGTCAGTGGAATATAGAAGCTCTTGGTCAAAACGAGTTTAGTTTTGGTATAGATGCTAATAACGCTCATGTGCAGGGTCTTGGCACGTATCACTACCACGGAATGCCCGAAGGTTTACTAACTGAGCTAGGTAATGGCGAAGCTATGACCTTAATTGGTTGGGCTGCTGATGGCTTTCCTGTCTATGCTCGCTATGGTTACAGCGATGCGATGGATGCTAGCTCGAGCGTCAAAGTCATCACCGGGAGCTATCAACTTAAAGAAACCCCTGATGCAAACCGTCCTGACACAGACCTATATGCCATGGGAAGCTTCAGCCAAGACTACGCTTATGTCGAGGGTTCAGGTGATCTGGACGAGTGTAATGGTCGCGTAGGTGTGACGCCAGAGTTTCCTGAGGGCATCTACCACTACTATGTCACCGACAGCTACCCGTTTATGACGCGCTGTGTGAAGGGCGAAGTGACGGTGAATCAAGGACCGCCCGTTAACCCATAAAATAGTTTAGCTCTTAGTCGTACACACGGTCGGTCGCTCCCATGGACTGACTGCCTACTAAGTACCGCTAAGTTAAAAAGTAATGATTATCAAACTCAGCAGTGCCCATCCTTAGCCGCTAAACACATATCACAAAAACTGGCGTTTCTAGATAAGAGGTACTTAGTACTAACTAGACTCGTCCTAATCTGGCAGTGGCAGCAGTCGCATTGGGTATTAGTGAACAGGTCTTGATAGATGCTTTAAGCGCACCACCATCTAATCCTGAGGTTGCCACCAGCTTGGGCATCATCGTTATTAAACCCTTACAAACTGAGTTAGGTCAATCGTGAGTTACTCGAGCCCACCCCAACAGCAAGCCACGCAAAGTATGTTGTCTAGCCCTACGATTGGAGCATCAACCATGAATATTTCCTCCTACAGAGTACACAGTGTTTTACGGTGCGTAAGATTCATCCTACTTTTGGCAGTTCTAGCTATCCCTCAGCTTACGTTTGCACACTTTATGGTGGCCCAAAAAGGAACTTTGAACTTCAACGGCACAGGTGCATATCTACTCGTGTCTTTACCCACAAGTAGCCTAATAGGTATCGATGACGACGCAGATGGTCTTTTATCCAACGCGGAGTTAACTAGGCATATCACCAGCATCATTGAGCAAGTTCAAGCAGGCTTGGTCTTGACTGATGCACAAGGCGCAAAAACCCTCGAGGGCATTAGAGTCAGTCTGTCGCTCCATGATGGCACAACCACACTCACTGACCAACTGATTGTGATGGGCCGCTTTGACACCTCTAAAACCGATTCACAACTTAGCTTTTCGACAGACTTATGGGGAACAGATTCATCTGAACAGTCTCTAGCTATCACCGTTACCCAAGACCTTGAAGGTGCTGAGCTCATCACCCTGACACCCGCTCGACCTGAGGCCAACCTCTACCCATCAGTCCCTACAGTTCTGCTTTCTTATTTGCGTTTTGGGCTCGAGCACATTCTAGGCGGACTAGATCACCTACTGTTTTTGATGGTTGTCTTAGCAACCGGCTGGGGCTTTAGAAAAATCGTCACTGCGCTAAGCATCTTTACCTTGGGTCATGCCATCAGTTTAATTGCCGTGGTGTACGGCGGGTTAGCGCTACCTGCTAGCGTTGTCGAACCTATTATCGCAGCGACGATTGTCGGTCTAGCGGTTTACGATTTTTGGCTCGCCCGCAACAACCTCACTCCACCTGTGTCGCGGCTAGTGCTCATTTTTGCCTGCGCGTTAATTCACGGGTTGGGCTTAGGAGGCGCACTAGCAGACCTTGGCGTCAACCCTGCACACCAAGTTGCCACGCTGTTAGGGTTCAACGTGGGCATTGAGGTAGGTCAAGTCAGCATTGCAGCTGCCGTCTTAGTCGTTTTTGCCCTGTTGCAGCAATTTGTTGGTAAGCGCAGCGTACGAGTTGCTTCTGCCCTTATGACGCTTAGTGCCGTGGTCATGGGCAGTATTTGGTTTGTTGAGTGGGTGATGTTGTAATTTTTGACTTACCTGCGCTGTTTGCATCACACGTCTTAGATTGGAGGCGTCCATGAAAAATGTTGTTTGGCTTTTGTGCTCTTGTGCTTTTTTTGTCACCACTGCTTGCGCTCAAAACAGTGTGACTATTCAGGCTGATGTTTGGGCAGACAATTGGTTTGCGTTTTATCTGGCTGAAACGCTCATTATGGAAGACACTGTGCCAATTGCCACGGAACGTTCGTTCAACAAAGAAAGCTTTCGTTTTGAAGCCAGCTACCCGCTTATGCTCAACTTTGTTGCCAAAGACTTCAAAGAAAATGACACTGGGCTCGAGTATATCGGCACTAACCGCCAACAGATGGGCGATGGTGGTTTGATCGCTCAGTTCAAGGACGCTAGTACAGGTGAACTCATTGCTGTTACCAACAGTGATTGGCAGTGTCTTGTCATTCACGACGCACCGCTTGACAAAAGTTGTGAGCGCTCGAGCAACCCTACTCAAGACTGTAGTTTCAGTAGCCAGGCTGAACCTGCAGGCTGGAAGCTAGCCAGCTTTGACACCAGCACGTGGCCAGCCGCAACCGTTTACTCAGAAGCAGCCGTCCGCCCTAGAGACGGCTATGACCAAGTATCTTGGGACGCCCGCGCTGAGCTTATCTGGGGTGACGACCTAGAGACCAACAACACGCTGTTATGTCAACTTGTCGTTGAGTCCCCCTAAAAAATGATGCTGTACAAACAACAAGCCGCCCCAAATCTTAAAGACATTCTGTAACGAACCTGTAAACACATTGCACTCACGGATGTACCAACGTGTTACAAATCTGTAGACAAAACATCCAAATATGCTAAATTAGCTCAAGCCCCGTCAATAGCGCGGTGGTAACCCCCGAACCAGGTCAGGTCGGAAGAAGCAGCCTTAAGGGGTGATTACCAGGTGACGCTGTACGTTGACGGGGTTTTTTATTGTCTCAAGTCAAAGTACTGCCTTTACCTAAGTATTTATCCAGTAGTTGATTTAGGTTTTTGGTTCATTACTTTGTGTGATAAGCTAATGTGTGTTCACATCCATTAGGCTTTTTAGTACCATCAAGGTAACGCTAACCACAGTCAAATACCATGGCTGACACAATTGCTCAAGCAGCACGAGACTCCCTCGAGACGGCCCTAACTAATTCGTTTCCCGGTGTCATTGAGACTAGTGCGTTTACAGCTTTCCAGCACAATATAATTCCGTTACTCGAGCCAAACAACATTACGATGACATAGTGAACATGGTTGAAACCATGCTCGACCTACACAAACAAAGAGCTGCGCAATCAGGCAAGCTCGCAGACATCGACGCAGAAATTACCAACCTCGACCAGCAGATTGACATGCTTGTGTATGAACTTTATGACCTTACGAAAGAAGAAATTGCGCTTGTTGAGGCATCAGCTAGTTAGCAAAACAATCGGATCAAGGCTAGGAATAGGTGGCAGCGCCCCTAAACACATAGCATGAAGCCAGCGTTCACCCTTTCTCAGATAAATTAAGGTATATCGCAAATCATGAGTTAATGTCTATACGAAAACAGATAATTGGGAATTTATATGAAACTTCTTGACAGCGTGGCACTTCTCGAAGACCAACCAGAACATCACCTCAAACGCGGGCAAGTTGGCACCATCGTTGAACTCCTCACAGAGGATGTCATTGAGGTTGAGTTCGTAGACGAGCAGGGTCAAACTTACGCGCTTGTACCTGTAGCAACAGCGTGCTTGCTACACCTGCACCATCAACAGGTTGCCTAAACGTTGCCCTTTTTGAACTTGTCATCATCTTGTTTTTAGGTTAGCTTTTAGTTATTCTTTACCTTCTTGCATAACGCTCAGGTAATCTTTGGGCACAAACACCTCAATAGCATCTGGCAACAACTCAATATCTAAAGGTGTATAGCCAAGCACGTCGCCATCTGCTTGGGTCAGGAGTGGCGGCTGGGCGTCTATGTAGATGCACTTGGTACTGTAGCGGTCTGGCGCGTCTCGCTTAGGTAGTTGATGAAATAGTAAGTGCCACATATCTACCATAGCGTTCCAAAAGCTTACACCACGCAAAACTGCCACTTCTAACAAACCGTTGTGTGGTGTTACGCCAGGTCCTAAGCGAATCCCGCCGACATCCACCTTACTGGCATTGAACACCATAACCGTGTGGGCTTTAACTTGCACGGGACTGCTTTTATCATCTTCAAACCGTAGTGTGATGTTGTGTTTTTCAAGCTTGAACAGGTTTCGCAAGGTCGCTAGTACATAGGCTCGCCGACCCAGTTTTTCTTTGTCGCTAGTATCTGTGTCTTGCATGGTTTCAGCGTCTAGCCCGGCACCCGCAGCGACCATAAAATAGCGCTTTTTATTTTTGATGTAACCCACATCCAACGTGCCAAGGTCGCCATTTACAAGTGTTTCTAGCGCTTTAACGGGGTCTTCGGGAATGTGCAACGCATGGGCTAGTAAATTGCCTGTACCTGCTGGCAAAATGAAGATAGGCAGGCAGACATCTGCCTCGAGCAAGCCGCTGACTACCTCCATAATTGTGCCGTCACCACCAACAACTGCTACAGCTTTGAAGGCTTCATTACAGGCGTGTTTTGCCCACGAGCGTACGTCACCTTCAGCATCTGCTATAAGTACTTCGGGTATGTAGTTGTAGGCTTGAAAAATCTCTACAAGGTTGTCTGCTGTTGTGTGATCAGTGCGGCTCGAGGCAGGGTTGACAATCACCAAAACAGCAGGCATGGGCTGATTGTGACACGTTTTACCTGTCACAATGCGCTTGAGCTTGCACTACGACAAATGCGTGAGGAAACCCTGAATGTTAGCCTTATAGTTGGTACGAACAACCTCTAAAAAGTGTACTGCATATACATTTTAGAGCGTACATACACCACTGTGTTGATTTGTAGGCAAGTTGGTTTGCCAGATGTAAATGCTCTTAAAAGGGCATTGCGCAACCACGAAATACAAGAGCGAGTAAAAATATAAGTCCTAGTTGTAACATTTTGTCACCTCCTTAGGTGTCTAGCTTAGGTGGAATTTCTCTGAGCTTCTAGCGTATAAGCTTCTAAAGTTAGGGTGGGCTCGAGGCTAAGCAAATCGTGACACACATCGGTGTTAATACATCCATACAATGTACACATTTACCAACAAACTTTGATGTTTTTCTCGATTTGCCAGTAGCTAGCGTCCACCAGGTTGATACTCCTTCACCCCGAAGTTTTAGTATATTTATGCGTTGTTTGAACACTGTTCTAGCGTATGATAGATAACAAGGAGTTCGTTATGTCGCTATTCAACAAACCACCTGCTGTACTCGTGCTGGAAGACGGCGCTGTTTACCCTGGTTACGCCTTTGGCAGAAGCGGTGAGACCATCGGCGAGATCGTCTTCAACACGTCTATGACAGGCTATCAAGAAATTTTAACCGACCCTAGCTATCACGGACAAATTGTCACCATGACCTACCCACACATTGGTAATTATGGTGTGAGTGTCTATGATATGGAATCCAACAGGCCCTTTGCTAGAGGGTTTATTGTCCGCGAGTTTTCGCGTACGGCCAGCAATTACCGTAGTAACCAAGATATACAGAGTTTTATGCAGCAGCACAACATCGTCGGCATTGAAGGCGTGGATACCCGGGCACTCACCAGGCGCTTGCGGCAAGGTGGCGTCGTCAAAGGCATTATTTGGCATGGTGAGGCAGACGACGCCAAGCTGCGTGAGCTAACTGAGCGCGCTAACAGCCACGAAGATATTGACGGTCGTGATATGACACCTGAAGTGACCACGTTACTTCCTTACGCCCGCCCGACTTTTGAAAAACGCCCACGTGTAGTGGTGATGGATTTTGGCATTAAACACTCAATTGTCTATAAGCTCGAGCAAGCTGGTGCGGAGGTTATCGTTGTTCCCGCGCAAACTACCCCAGCGCAAATCATGGCCCTTAATCCGTCTGGCTTGGTGTTATCCAACGGGCCCGGCGACCCGGACGGCCCCACCTACGCCCACAACACCGTTTGGCAAATTTTAGGCTTAGTCCCAACCTACGGCATCTGTTTAGGACATCAATTACTTGGTCTGGCGGTAGGCGGGAAAACCTACAAGCTCAACCACGGACATCATGGGGCAAATACGCCAGTTAAAAACACCATTACAGGTGAGGTTGAAATCACCAGCCAAAACCATAATTATGTAGTGGATATTGACAGCATCCCTGGCGGACAGTTTAAAGCTACACATATTAACTTAAACGACGATACACTCGAGGGCATGGCCCACGTGAGCTACCCCGTGTTTAGCGTGCAGTACCACCCGGAAGCTAGCCCTGGCCCGCACGACGCCAGCTATTTGTTCAACCGCTTTATGAAAGAAGTTAGCAGTTTTGAAGGCGCTAAATCGCTGCCGGTTGCTGCACAACAAGCTGTTTCATAGCATTACGCGCGCCTACCAATACGAAGCGTCCAGGTCGGTTCCACAACCCGGACGCTTTTAACTTTTGAAATTGAGTGTTTACTCAGGAATAATAGCGCTACTTTTATCTCCCAGAATAATCTGCAACGCGCTGGGACGGGCGGTGCGCCCTTTCACCTCAACTTGTACACCGATGAGGCTGGATTGAATACGGTGCTGCACTGAGGTAATTTTACTGCCTCGCTCAACCACGCTGTACTCGAGCTCAGCATCACGAATCTCAACACTATCGCCGATGCTCGTGTAGGGTCCCACGTAGGCGTCCTCGATGACGGTCCCCTCACCAATTACCACCGGGCCAACGACTTTGCTGTTTTTAAGGGATGCCCCTTGCGCTACGACAACGCTACCGATAATCTCGGTATTTTCCAAGTGACCTTCGATATGGGAATCCTCGAGCTTTTGCAGCATCAACCTATTCGCATCTAGCAGTTCGTTGGGTTTACCCGTATCTTTCCACCAACCGCTTGTTTCCAGTGGTGTCACCGTCAAGCCTTTGTCAATAAGCCCTTGAATCGCGTCAGTCATTTCGTACTCGCCCCGAGCGCTTGGTTCCAAGGTTTCAATAATCTTATGAACGGACTTGTCAAACACATAAATGCCAGCCACAGCTAAATCACTCGGCGGGTCTTTGGGTTTTTCCACCAAGCTCACCACGCGGCCGTCTTCAACGACGGCCACCCCAAATGAACGCGGGTCAGCCACATGAACGAGTGCCAAAACTGCGTTCACATCACCTTGCTTGAAGGCATCTACAAACGAAGTGATACCGTGTTCAAATAAGTTATCACCCAAGTACATTACAAACGGATCGTCTGCCAAAAAGTCCCTCGCGACACTCACCGCGTGAGCTAGGCCTTTGGGCGGGTCTTGCATAAGGTAGGTAAACGACGCGCCTTTGTAATGACTCAACGTGTCTTTGATGTAATCAACCGTTGCGTGGCTAATCACCACGCCAATCTCGGTGATGCCAGCCTCAACCAAGTTGTCGATGGCATGCACGATAATAGGTTTGTTGGCAACGTTGATAATGGGCTTGGGGCGCAAGCTGGTAAGCGGGCGAAGGCGCGTGCCCAGACCAGCCGCAAGAATGAGACCTTTCACAGGGTGACTCCTTTAGATATTAACTATGGTGCGGGTAAATCATGTCTTAGCAATAAAAGTATTTAAGAATCGATCACGTCAAGCTAAGTAGCTCGAGGCTAGGACGTGTGTTTGCACTATATTGGATTACCTTAATGACTGCCTGACGTTTCAGACGCCACCAGCAAACACAGCCAGCAAGCACGTGAAAATGTACCACGCAAATGCTCCATAGCGTCACGGTAGCGCCAGCAGCGTGCCACAGACGTACCACCAATTTATCATCGAGCACATACTTACAGCTCACCTCGAGACACTATCATCCAAGGTGAGCTGTAAATGTAGATACGTTTATACGTATAAGCTAAGTTGTAATCAACTAAACTCTAACTAACTAGGCTTTAACCGCCGCTTCCATAAGGCTTTGAATACGCGCCACCATCGACGCAGGGTCAGGGTGAATGCCTTCAGCTAGGAGCGCACTATCAAAAAGCTGCTCAATAACAGCATCGCTTACGGTACTTTCAGCAGGTCCATCTGCCAGTGATTTTATGAGACTACTACTGCGGTTAAGTTCCAAAATCTTTTTGGGCACGCTAGCATCTTCGCCCATGAGCCGCTGAAGGCGCTGCATACTGGTATTGGCGGCATCTTTCGGGTTCACCAAACGCACTGGGCTGTCGGTTAACAGCTTACTTTCGCGCACGTCCACCACACGCTCACCTAAAACATCTTTGAAACGGGTGATGATCTTGTCAAAGCTGTCTTGCTCGAGGGCGTCCGACTCATCTTCGCTTTCGGTACTGTCTGTTTCAGGTAAGTTTAATTCAGCATCATCGACGTTTTTGAGAGTTTTACCTTCAAAGGCGTCTAAACCAAAGAGCATATAACTGTCGATGTCTTCGCTAAAGTAAAGCACTTCAATGTCGTGCTTACGGAAATACTCGAGGTGAGGACTGCGCGCGGCTGACTCAAAAGAATCTGCAATGACGTAGTAAATTTCGTCTTGGTCAGCTTTAGCACGTTCAAGGTAGCGCGGCAATGAGACTAAGTCTGTACTGCTTTCGCTCTTGCTCGAGGCAAACCTGAGTAGCGGCATGAGGCGCGTTTTGTTGGCGTAGTCTGTTGCCACACCTTCTTTAAGGTACATGCCAAACTCTTGCCATACGTTTTGGTACTTCTCCACATCACCCTTGGCTAGTTTTTCAAATTCACTGAGGACTTTTTTAACCAGCACATCCGCAATCTTTTTGATGATGGCGTTGTTTTGCACCATCTGCCTCGAGACATTTAACGGTAAATCCTCAGTATCCACCACGCCCTCAATAAAGCGCATGTAATTTGGCAAAAAGTCAGCAAATTTATCTTGAATCAGCACTTTGCGTACATATAACTTGAGGCCCATTTCAGTGCCGCCCATGATCCGGTAGTCTTTACGCGACGGCACAAACAATAACGCGTAAAGCTGTAAGGGTGCGTCTGTCATCAAATGCACGCGCATGAGCGGGTCTTGCATGTCGTAGGTTAACGACTGGTAAAAGCTTTTGTACGTGGCGTCGTCAACTTCATGCTGGGGGGTACGCCAAACAGCTTGCTGTTGATTAACTATTTTGTACTCGGCGGTGGGCTCGTCAACTTCTTCTGCAGCAGGTTGCTGTTCCCACAGGTAAATTGGAAACGTCACAAAGTCAGAGTGGGTTTTCACCACGCTGCGCAAGCGGTAAGGCTGGGCAAAGTCTTTGTGCTCGTCCTTTAATTTGATGGTGATGGTTGTCCCGCGTGCGTCCTGCTCAGCAGGTTCAATGCGGTACTCCCCTTTACCACTAGACACCCACGTGGCTGCTTGTGCGTCTGGTTGATACGAACGACTGGTCACATGCACTTCATCCGCAACCATAAACACGGAATAAAAACCTACACCAAACTGCCCAATCACATCCGCACTGATGGCATCACTACCAGATTCTTTAACAGCTTTAAGAAAATCTTTCGCCCCTGAGCGGGCAATTGTACCTAGGTTTTGCACCATGTCATCTGCAGTTAGCCCGATGCCGCTATCACGAATGGTGAGCGTGCCCGCGTCTGGGTCACCTTTAAGCCAGATGGCTAGTTCAGCACTGGCATCGTGTACGTTGTCCTCTGTTAAGGACGCAAACTTAAAACGGTTGAGTGCATCTGACGAGTTAGAAATAAGCTCCCGCAAAAAGATGTCGGTTTCGCTGTAAAGCGAGTGAATGAGAATATCCAGCAGTTGCTGAATTTCTGCTTGAAAGGCAACGGGTTGACCGGACTGTAACGCGTCTTCTGTGGTTAAGGTTGATGTATCTGTTGGTGTGTTGGTTGTTGCTTCGTCCATAATGCTTTTATGATAGCCCATGAAGGAACATTGGGTACTGTAGTTTAGCTAACGATATGCAATTCAGACGCCAAAGTATTCTCTGTATTTAGCCTAAAGATATTTGACATACCTATAATCAAGTTTATATGGAAATAGCACACCACTTTACAACCAAAGTCTGTCACTTTCAGAAGATGGTTAAGCCATAATCTCTTGAATAATCATGCCTTCTTGCAGCAGTGGGACTTGCGCGACAACCTCACCTCGAGGATTGATAAGTGCTGTAGGACCGTAAGAAATACGTCCGTCTCGTTCGCCTGTAACACCCGCAGAAAGAATATAAAGACCGGACTCAACTGCCCTCTGGGAACGGCTTATGTTGTGTTTGTTTTTCCATCTTTCGGCAGTGTCATAGCGCATCATATTGTTAGATGGACAAATAAGTAGCTGTGCGCCTTGTTCAGCTACAGCACGCGCACACTCTGAAAAGTTCATGTCGTAACAGATGTTGATGCCAAATTTGACGTTACTAACATCAAAAATAGGATACTCGTTACCAGCCTCAAAAACACCCTCACCAGGCAGAAGTTTGGTTTTTCTGTAACACCCTAAGAGTTCACCTTGCCTTACAACAACTGCCGTATTATGCAGTTTTCCATGACAAGCTTCAATAAGACCAAACACCAACGTAGCTTGAATGCTACTCAAATGTTCAAGAATAGTTTGAAAAGCTGGTGCTGACAGCTCAAGTGCAAGTTGCGATGTCAGCTTTTCGTGAACAACATAACCTTGCAAGTAATACCAGCTCCGACAAAAGGCATGATAAACTCACATCATGGGACGACTAGGACGACCAAGTATCGAGGTTGCCGAGCAGGATAGTGTGGCAGATTTAAGAAAGGCATATCTAAGCA
>JBCCBI010000112.1:0-13783 GCA_039034155.1 Deinococcota bacterium
AGCTGGATGCTCTTTTAGAAGGTCAAGATACAAACGAGAAGATGCTCGAGCGCCTCATGCAAGGTCTCGTGGCAGACGCGTTAACCCATGTTGGCCAACTTGCCATGCTACAGCGCATCGCAGGGTCGCCTATTCTCTCAGAAAATTTTTACAGAGCAGATGTCCAAGTGGGGCAAGTTAGCGCGCAACAACCTCCTGCAGTTGCGCCAGACACCAATCAAAATCAACCTTAAACTAGCATTTTAATGCCCTTTTTTGATGGCACTAATGTTATGACTACGTAAGATTAACGACCTTCGGGACGAACTTCATCTGTGCCAGCCGCTTGCCAAAGCTCAATAGGATTTCCCTCGGGGTCGTGTAAATGGGCAAACCGCCCATTAGGGTGCGTGTCTGGGTCCACCTTGACAGAGATACCAGCAGCCTCGAGCTGCTTCACCATGGCATCCAAATCCCGCACGCGGAAATTAATCGTCCACATTTGCGTGCTGCGCCCAAAATACGCCGTGTTTTGCTCGAACGGTGCAAACACAGTGGGACCTTCGTCTTGCCACCACGAGCCGTCTTCGTAGTTATCTGGCACAGGGTAAACGCCAAGATGTTCGTGATACCACGCAGACAACGCTTCTGGGTCTTTTGCTCTAAAAAACATACCGCCAATGCCAGTTACCTTTTCCACGTGAGCCCTCCCTTACAAGCTAATCTGTTTGTTGAGTCAGTGCCAATTTAACGCCAGCCGCTACCAAAAACCCACCTGCAACCCGGTCAAGCCAACGAGCTAGCGGACTTTCGCGCAGTAAGCGCCCACCTTTTTCAGCGAGCCAGCCGTAGCCAACGAGTGTAATACTCTGTACCAGCATGGACACCAAACCTAACAGCACAAATTGCTGAGTCGCTGGTGCAGTTGGGTCTATAAACTGAGGCAAAAGCGCGGTGAAAAAGAGAATGGCTTTGGGATTCGCCAGTTGTGTGAGGAGACCTTGCCGATAAAATTGCACGATAGGGGCGTGCGTTTGCGTCGTTTCTTGCTTTTGAAAGCTCGCTAGAATCATCTTGATGCCCAAATAGACAAGATACGCTGCACCCAACCACTTGATGGCGCTAAATAGCACCTGCGAAGTTGTAATGACGGCAGACAGTCCGGCAGCAGATAAGCTAAAAAAGATTAGCTCGCCGGTCATCACACCCAGGGTGCCACGCAAGCTGCTCCTAAAGCCAGACTTAATGCCTTGTGAAACAACTGGAAAAACGGCTGGCCCTGGTGAGAGCGACAGGGTGAGTTCGGTGATTGCAAAAAATAGCAGAGTAGTGAGTGCCATAAACCAGTTTAGCGTTATACATGTACTTGTGTACCTAATTGACTTCCCAATCAACCAGTGACAAACCAAAAATAGATGAAAAGTGTTTTGTATTGTGTGTCACTAAAGTTGCATTATTAGCTCTAGCAATAGCACCCATAAGCAAATCAGCATCTTCAATGAGTCGCCCTCGCTGGCGCAAGTCTTGATAAATAATGATAGCTGCGTCTAAAGCTACTTGATTAAGTTCAAGAAGTCCATAAATGCTCACAAGCCCGTCAAACATACGCTTTTTACGCTGATACGTTGGTAAGTACAAACCTCGGTATATCTCGTAGTAACAAATTGCGTTCAGGGTGACAGCATGACCAGCTTGTAGTGCGTTGCGCAAATTATCAAGAGCTGTAACATTTCCGTTTAGAATCTGGCTAACAAAGTTTGTATCCAACGTGTAAAGCACAAGGGTTAATCGGGTAACACAGGATAATCTCGAGACCCAAAAAATGACCGACGTTTAATGGCATCCTCAAATTCAGCACGCTGCGCGTCATTGTCTACAGGTTCGGCTAACGCTTCCCAGAGGGTAATAGCAAGTGCTATGTCGTCCGGCACATCATTGTTTGCAACATCATCTACATCTAAAGCATCATCTGCAAGACCATAACGCACAGCCAGCTTTGAAGCTTCTGTCTCGGATAGCTCATCAATCCATGCATGTAGGCGTTCGCGCACAGTCATAAACTCAGTGTAGACAAAAAGAGTGACACAAAACAAGTTAATAAAAGCATGACCACCGTCTAACGTTAACAGATTTTATCTCTTGGCAACTTAATTTTTAATAGAGTGTGAAAATGAGTTTTAAGCCTTCATCAACATCGACCTGCTTGGCTGAACTTATCTGCCCAATTTTTTCTGTTAAAAAACTTTTGTCTAAAGTAATAACTTGCGATACGTTGACGACGGATGTCTTTTTGAGGCCGCTGTCACGCCGCTCGAGCTTCACGTTTCCTGGTGCTTTGGCGAGTTTAGTGTTAGATGTAATCACCGCCACAATCACCGTATTAATGCGGCTGCGGTTGAACGCATCTGCTTGAATAACTAGTACGGGCCTTCTGTAGCCCGGTTCAGAACCCGTTGGTGCGCTTAAAGATGCCCACCAGATGTCGCCTCGAGCAATTACCATTCATCAACTGATAGAGATTGTTTTTGCATAGCTGCGAGGTAGGGCTCGAGCACACTGTCATGACTGTCGTCATAAACATGGTTCAACATGTCGGTAATACAGTCTTGGTCATGCCTATCAATAAACTCTGCCAGGGCGTGCTGGTACAACTCACTGCGAGAAAGCCCTAAACGTTTAGCAAGCTGCTCCGCCGCCGCAAACTGTGGGTCTGGAATGGAAATTGCCGTCTTCATGAACTTAGTATAACTTGGGTATAACTCGAGTGCAATGCAACGCTATGCACCTACATCAACAACATAACGCTGTGATGTAAACACGAGCGCCAATGAAATCTCCCCTTCCCCCTTTCTCCCCGTCTCCCTTTCCTAATCTGACGAAGCGTACGCGTTGAATATTTACAGAAGATAAACGCAAGCTTTCCACACGTCACAACGACCTCACTCAAACCCGTCACAACCTGCCTTAACGTCCACGTCAGCGAATGTGGTAGCGTACGTCATCTATGAACTATCTTTGTCTAGCAGCGGGTAAAGGCACCCGCATGGGCTCGCTGGGAAGCTACTTGCAAAAGTGTATGTACCCGGTGAACTTGCGCCCTTTTGTTGAGTATTCGTTGCGCAATTTACTAGCAACTGCAGATGTTACTAACGACCAAATCACGTTTATTGTAGGGCATCATCAAGAGCAACTGCGACGCTATTTTGGGGAGGTGTTTGAGGGGTTGAAGATTAATTACCTCGAGCAACCTGAACAACTTGGCACCGCCCACGCCATTTACACTGCCCACGAGCACATGCACTTCACCTCCCCTATCGTTATCTGGCTCGCAGATTTGTACGTGCCGTCCACCCTTTTTGCTGAGGCTATCAAGCACCCGTGGGACAACCTACAAACCCTCGCCCCCGGTCATGAGGACGAAAAAGACAACCTCAAAGCTACTGTTGACCGTTCAGGTAAGGTTGCCAGCGTCACCAAGGCATGGTGCGGGCAAGATGACCTCTATGACATTGGCCTCTGGAAACTCTCACCAGATGTGCTGGACATGATGCTCTCGAGGCGCGAGGGCGAATACCGCGTACTTCCCAACTTGCAACACGCCATCGACCACGGTCAGCAGATTGCCGCTGTGGTTGCTGATGAATGGATACATCTTGGCGGTGTAACCCCGACAGCAGAGGAAAACGTACATCAGGTTGTGAAACGGCTTAATGAGTTGCATCCACCTCACCATCAGCAGTTAGGACAACTCGCGTGAGTGCGATGACCGTGGGCAAAACGCCGTTACGCATTCCACTCGCAGGCGGCTTAACCGATATTAAAGAATATGCCGAGTTATACGGCGGCATCACCGTAAGTACCACTATCAACAAGTACGTCTACGTGGCGCTTAAACACAACCTTGATGGTTATTTTGAACTGCATTATCAAAACGTGCGCGAAAAAGTCAACAACGCCCGGCAGATTCGCAACGACCTCATCCGTGAAGCCCTTTACTTGACCGGCTTACAAGACACGCCACTTAGCTTGTCTGTGATGGTGGATTTGGCAGGTGAAAGCGGCCTCGGCACATCCGGCGCAGTGACGGTAAGTTTACTCCATGCGATGTACAAACTCAAAGGCGAATCACCGAGCAAAGACGAGATTTACCAACAAGCCGCCCGGATTGAGGTGGACATTTTGCAGGGTGCATCTGGCTATCACGACCCCACAATTTGCGCACTGGGCGGGCTTAAAGTCATTGAGTATGAAGGCAGTAAGATTGCCCCAAGGGATATTGCGTTAAGTGACGACATGCGCCAAAAGTTTGCCGACTCACTCCTCTTTTTTTACAGCGGCCGGCACGCTAAGAGTAAACCTTCGCTGGACTTGCTCAGCAGTCACATTCGCGAAGCGTTTGATTTACTGCATGATATTAAGGCGATTGGCGTTGAGCTAGAACAAGCCTTCCTCAGTAGCAACTTACAACGCGTCGCTGAAATCATCGCGGAACAGCAACACCTCAAACAACAACTACCCGGGCGCTTTTTAGATGATTACGTCAAAGACATCACAAAACGCGTACATGATGTAGGTGCTTACGCCCAACTGCCCGGCGGCAAAATTAGCGCGTTTGTGATTGTCTGTTGTCCGGAAGGTCAACATGCTGCGGTGCGAGAAGCGTTGCGTGATTTAAGAGAAGTGCCGTTTGGGCTCGAGGCCGTCGGCACAACCGCTGTAACCGTATAAATCTAAAAATACAGCAAGTGTCATCCTGTTTGGCAGTCACAGCATTAACTTTAATGCTGTGCACGCATTCCACGTGCATGCGCAACAGCACCTAACAGCACCATCAGGCTGTAGGCACTAATACCTGCCAAGCTGTAGCCAGAATAGCTAATACGGGGATCAAGTAATTGGAGGGTAAATAGGAGGGCAGGCTGGAGCGCACTCACAACCGTATAGGTCATCACAGACGTCAGTACAAGCGCCCACTGACCTAGGTAGATGGGCAACACAATCAGAAGGGTCGCTGCAAGACTGAGTGTGACCAGCATAGTTGTGGGCAGTTGTATCAAGCTAGTGTCAGCACGAAGCCCTAAAGTACCAGCTGAGACAAGTATGAGCAAGATAAAACGCACCGCCAACACACTCTCAGCACTGAGGCCAGCATCGTGTAGACGTTTAGAATACAAACCCGCAACAGTGATGCTTACCCCGCTAAAGAGCGCAAGAACTAAACCTAAAACCTGCGTGGTGGTTGAGGCTGTGCTGAATCCTGCTAGCCCGCGCAGCGTCACTGCTGCCAAAAATAACAGTGACAGCAGTACTCCGAGTTGGGCAAGTTGCTCGAGCCGCGTAGTGCGCGTCACCGCACGACGGTAGATGCCAGAACGTGCCAGCACAATCAACGTAAGCGGGGCAATACCTGAAAAGAGCGTGTTGACAATAGAGGGCTCGAGGTGCGTAAGCGCAAAAAAGTAAGCAAGCCAAGCGCTCGCGGTAAACACATTAACTGCTACAACATCTTGCCAACATGTAAGCATTTGAGCGTACTGTGCGCGGTTGGTGCTCATGACAACGGCATTAAAACCCACCGTACACACGGAAAATGCCAACACGACAACACCAAAAAAGCTAAGCGTTTGAAACACATTGCCAAAATAAACGTCTCTAAATGCTACCGACAGTGCAAATAAACTAGCAAACACAACCCCAAGGGATACACCTGAAACGCCAAAGATAGAAAGTCTAGATGTCATGCTGTCCAGCCTAGTTAAATGGGCAAAGTATTTCTATCTGAATCTTGTGGTCAAAATTGGACATTTACACATGATGTTGATACGGTTTGCTGAGTAAGCGTTTTGTGCTAGTAGAGCATCTTGCTGCAAGAATAAACATAACTACAAAGCACAACATCTCAAAGGAGGTTCAACATGCGCCCCAATCCCCTCAAACGCGCGTTTGCTGAAGGCAAAGGTCTCGTCAACGGTTGGTTACACATCCCCTCATCGGTAGCTAGCGAAGCGATGGCCCATCAAGGCTTTGACAGCCTCACCATCGACATGCAGCACGGACTAGCGATGGTGGAGTCTGCCATTCCCATGCTGCAAGCTATAGCTACCACGGATGTTACGCCGATGGCTCGAGTCCCTTGGAACGAACCCGGCATCATCATGAAAATGTTGGACTTGAGCTGTTACGGGATCATCTGCCCGATGGTCAATACAAGGGAACAGTGTGAGGCGTTTGTGGGCGCGTGTCGCTACCCGCCTCTGGGCTACCGCAGTTTTGGGCCAACCCGCGTGAAAATGGTGGCTGGTGCAGACTACGCCGCCCACGCCAACGACGAAATCCTCACGCTCGCCATGATTGAAACGGCGGAGGCAATGGAGAATCTCGAAGACATCGCCAGCACACCGGGACTAGACGGGCTTTACGTTGGTCCTGCTGACCTCAGCCAATCCCTGGGCGGTAAACCCGGCGCAGATTTTGAGGACGGCCCTGTCCCAGAGGCGCTAGACACCATTTTGAAAGTCGCCAAAGCCAATAATCTAGTGGCAGGCTTGCACAACGGCTCAGCCGCCTACGCCCGCAAGATGTTAGACAAAGGTTTTCAACTTGTGACCGTGCAAAGCGACCTGGCGTTTATGTCACAAGCTGCTGCCACAGTTGTGCGGGACATTCACGGCGGGCCTCAACAGGATGCGCCTAAGCAAGATGTTAGTCCCTACTAAACACGCTACTTAACTCACACGTAACTGTGGGCCCTATCACCTGAACCTGTCACCTGAGGTTCACCCCAAGGTGTGATGACAGTTCACCCCCGGGCTTCCTAAACTTAAGTCACATTCGTTAAGGAGGCAACACTATGAACCTCGAGAACCTCTCGAAACAGCAATTGGCTTATATCTTACTGGGTGCTGGTGCGTTTTTCTTTTTAGCTAGTACAGGTCTATTTGCGTTCCCTAATCTTTTACCCTTACTTCTTTTTGGCGCAGGTGCGTTTGCATTTTTCCAAGTTTTCCGGCGTAAGCGTCACGAAAACTGGTGGGCGCTCATTCCTAGTTCGGCGCTCTTAGCTCTAGCGCTCGCAACCTTAGCCGGACCCTTATCAGGAAGTTTGTTTTTAGGAACGCTAGGCTTAGGGTTTATTGCCATCTATGTCAGTAACAACAAACAGTGGTGGGCGATTATTCCCGGTGGTGTGCTCATTACACTCGCGTTTAACGCTGCACCCTTGTTTGGGATTGATGAAGGCATCATCTTCTTCTTGGGGATTACCGCAACCTTTGTAACACTTTACCGCTTGCCTAAAGGCAGAGGTCGGCAAACCTGGGCACGTTACCCCGCCATCGGTACGCTGCTTATGAGCATTATGATTGCGTTCAGCGGGTTTAACAGCTTTGGCATCTTCAACAACATGTTTTTGTCTCTAGGTTTACTGGCAGCAGGTGGCTACCTCCTCTGGCAACATTATCAAGTGGACGGTGCATCTGTTCGTCCAGCACCTCCAACACCACCATCACCTACCCAGCAAAGTGATAATGCTGACGTTGACCCAATGCCCAATGTTTCAAACAACGATGTAGATGGTAATGCGGGAACAGCAGGCAGCGTTAACTAAACCTTCTCTCACAGATATTCTAGATGTTGAGATAACATCTGCAACCTATCATCAAGTGCTTGTAACTACCAAAAGTGTAGAAGCAAGCGCTTTTTGTTTGGCTGATGGCGTGATAATCAACCACAATCACGAAGCCAATACTGACATCCATAAAACTGTTCTTAACAGTGGCAGGTGATGCCAATATGGTCACTAGCACTAAAGATGAGTTCAGCAGCAGCATCTATTTGGTGACTTACTCGTGTGATTGCTATCTGTTTGAATGATGCCCTGTTTGATTATGTCTGCATCTGACCAGATACGACCCGCACGATCTTGCTACACTGCAAGTATGACGATGACCTCTAATCAAAATGCGCGCATCACCGTGATTGGCGCGGGCATGGCCGGGAGTGATGCAGCCCTGGCAGCAGCTAACTTGGGCGTGCAAGTTGACCTGTACGAAATGCGCCCCGTGAAGATGACCCCGGCGCACCGCACAGATAGTTTTGCAGAACTAGTTTGCTCCAACAGCTTTGGTGGTAAGGCAGAAACTAATGCCAAAGGGCTTTTGCAAGCTGAGATGCTTATTGCTGGCGGGTTGGTGATGACCAGCGCGCAAGCCTCGAGCCTCCCCGCTGGAGGTGCGCTTGCCGTTGACCGCGACCAGTTTGGGGAACTTGTCACCCAAACAATCACGAATCACCCCAACATCACCGTTCATCGCGAAGAACTTACCGCATTACCTGATGGCACGGTGGTCATTGCTTCCGGCCCGCTGACCTCTGACCCACTTGCAGATGCTATTCGTGAGCTCGTTGGCATGGAATTTTTAGGCTTTTACGACGCTGCTGCCCCGGTGATTGATGTTGACAGCATTGATATGAACATCGCCTACTACAAAGGGCGCTACGACCAAGGCGCTGACTACCTCAACTTGCCGTTTAGCAAAGAAGACTATGACCGTTGGTATGAGGCACTTGCCAATGCCCGCAAACACGTACCACATGATTGGGAGAAGCTCGAGTTCTTCGAGGGTTGTATGCCCATTGAAGAAATTGCACGGCGCGGTTACGACACGCCCCGCTTTGGGCCTATGAAACCGGTTGGGCTCGAGCACCCCGACACAGGCGAGCGCTTTTACGCGGTAGCCCAACTGCGCCGCGAAGATGTGCGCGGGCAAATGTGGAGCCTCGTGGGGTTTCAAACAGGGCTCAAGTGGGGCGACCAAAAAGAAGTCCTGCAACTTATGCCCGGGCTTGCCAATGCGGACGTGGTGCGCTACGGGGTCATGCACCGCAATACTTACCTGAACGCGCCGTCGTTACTTACCGAGCATTTGGGGCTCGAGCAACACCCTCGTTTTTTCGTAGCAGGTGTGCTGGCAGGTACGGAAGGCTACTTGGAATCTTCTGCAACTGGCTGGCTAGCAGGTACGAACGCAGCTCGGCAGGTTTTAGGGCAGCCGCCCATCCTCCCGCCAGAAGAATCCATGTTGGGCGGGCTGGTGCGCTTTTTGGCAACGGCAGAAACCGACAACTTTCAACCGATGAACGCCAACTGGGGGCTTGTACCTACGCCACCTAAGCAGCGCGGGCAGGGTGGTAAAGCAGCCCGGCGCAAGAGGATGTTTGCTGCGGGGTTAGCTGCGTTTAAGGCGTGGTATGCAGAGGTTTATCCGAATTCAGGTGAGGCTGTAAGTGAGCTCGAGGCAAATGTTGCTAACGTTGTATAAGTTTAATGAATTTGCAGAGGTGGCTGCATGATAGCTCAAGTTCGTGAACAACAGGATGCTATTAGTACCTTATGTAAGCAGTTTAAGGTGGTGCGGCTCGAGCTGTTTGGTTCAGCCGCCCGCTGTGATGACATCAACCAAGTTAACGACATTGATGTTTTAGCCAGTTTCGCTGAGGGTGCCGATTTAGGACCGTGGCTTGGGCGTTTTAGCGAGTTTCGTGAGGCATTGGAAGCGCTTTTTGCGAAGCCTGTAGATGTCGTTATGGACGGCAGTCATCTTAAAACTCGTTTTCGAGAGGCGATTCAAGCTGACAGACATGTGATTTATGCCTATTGATTTCTGTTTATGAAGACAATGTAATGCAAGGTATTAGATGAGGTGCGGTAATCAAAAGCTCTGTCAGTTTGCAAGGCACTTTGAATTTTAAGGTGTGTTCTCATGGCGTCCTTTAAAATCATAAATAAACATATCCAAAAACTAGAACCTGTGCTTCTGGGATTTATTTTTTACGCCTGTATATTTACTTCACAGTTTCTTGCTTTTGGCTACTTAATTCCACTGCTAAACTTTCGTCTTTTGTCTTTCTTTTTGACCGCTGCAGCATTTAACTGCATATTTCTTAAATTCAGAAACAAATTACTTGCAATTCTTTTGATTTCTTTCCTTGACACACTTCTTTTTATTAGTCTATTTATAGTTTACTTCTTTTTATTTTTATTGGGGCGGTCAGAATTACTCATTGGGGGTTTTAGTACTTTTGTTTTGCCTATACCTTTTTGTATTTGCCGCGTCATCTTCATCAAAATCTTACCGCTCAAGCGATCAGAAGATTTTATAAAGCTCTATCGCTTCTCTTTTTTAATTTTTCTTTTACTTCTTTTAACCTAACTTTACTGCTGACACCTCCCATCAAGACATTCGATTAGCAATTGTCAAAGGAAGTTTGACAAGATCAAACCTGCTTGGTACGTTACTTAGCTGATAACGAGAATCCATTATCATTAAGTCTGTAAATCTTGATTGATGGACAAATAAGTGATGCCGCTTATGTCCTTTGACAGCCTCTAACTAAATGATCCTATCCTCAACAAATACCCAATCTAATCGCGTTACTGCTGACGTGAACCTGTGCGTCATCGGCGGACGCGGGCCACATGGTTTGGCTGCACACCTCTATTTACAAGATCGTGGATTTACCGATTACTGCTTACTCGATCCGGCATCGTCGTGGTTGCCGCTGTACAGCCCTGACGGCATAGCCTCCGTTAAGCATTTACGCAGTCCGCGCGAGCTGGATTTTAGCCTTGGCGATAGTCGCCGTAGCATGGCGAACTTTGTAGCTGAGGATGGCAAACGTCCACTTGCGAATGTTTATAGCTTGCAAGACGTGCAGCAAAAAAATCCTCGAGAAGACCACCAACCGCGCCAACACGCCGAGCGAAGTACGTTTTGGCAGTATGCCAACAGCCTTGCTGAGCAGTCGAAGGCGGCAGATTACCTTATACCTGAAGCAGCGGAGCAGCTCGAGCACGACGGTTCACATTGGCACATAAAAACCTCTAGTGGTGGCCGCATACGGGCGCGGGCGATTATTTTGGCAACAGGCTTACTCCCTCACACCCAAGCGCCGCGCAGTTGGTGGTGGTGGCAGCATCTGCCAGCAGAACGTAAAGCGTTGGCACTGCAACCGTCTGTAAAGAACACCGCTCTGGATGATGTCGCAGGTAAACGGGTTGTGGTAGTTGGCTCGAGCAACTTATCTGCCTGGGAAACAGCCACACATGCAGCTCACCGTGGCGCGCACGTCACCTTACTAGCTAGAGCGCAGCAACCGACCGTACAGACCCTTCCTTTTGAGTCACATTGGTTTACAGATGCGTTTATACGCGAGTTTTCTCAGCTACCTCAATCAAAACGCCTTCGTCAACTGAACCACTACCGCCCCACGAGCATCATGCCAGTGACGTTACAAGACGCGTGTGACGCCGGCGTGGATGTACACCTAGGTGCTAGAGTGCGTTCAGCCGTGACCGACGGGCGTGGCGTGCAACTTCTTTATGCCTGGTCGGGGTGTCAGCTTGATGCTACAACTAGCACGCCTGAACTCTGTGTAACTCAGCAAAAGGCACGCGCGGGTGAACACAGTATTTATGCAGATGTCATTGTGGCAGCAACAGGTTCAGCGTTGCGTCTTAAAGAGTTGCCGCTGGTGCAAGATGCCGCGCGAACCCACCGCGGACCAGTCTTGACTCAGGGACCGCACAAGCACTTGCCTATCTTGGCCCAGACGCCTTTGGGGACTTGGAAAAACCTTCCCTCGTTCTTTCCCATGGGCGCGTATGCGCGGGGGCTAGCAGGATTAGGCGTCAACAGTTTAGCCAGTGCAACTGTGTATTTGCCACTGGTGCTCGAGCAACTACTTGCCCGTGATAGCAGGTTAAATTGATGCCCTCAACCTCAGCCTCAATTAAAACAGCACAGTTTCAAAAACAGACATCCCAACAGTATGCAGGTTTCTAAAGCCTCATGATAATTTAAGATTCACACTCAAGCGTGATACAGCTAGTATCCCAAATTAAATGATGTAGCATTGAGGCTTTAAAAGCATCACCTTGATATAGATATATACGTAAACATAAGACATATCAACTAGAGTTACACACGTCAACTGAGGAGAAAATTATGACCTTACCTGCTTCATCTACCCTACCTGTAACCGTTTTATCCGGCTATTTAGGCGCGGGCAAAACCACCTTACTCAACCATCTACTTCATCAAAACCAGGGCAAACGCCTCGCCGTGATTGTGAACGACATGAGCGACATCAACATTGACGCGCTGCACGTTAAACAAGAGGGCGCACTCAACCACCGCGAAGCCAGCTTGGTAGAGCTAAGTAACGGCTGCATCTGTTGTACCTTGCGGGAGGACTTGCTCGAGGAAGTCAGCCAACTGGCTAGGGCCGGGCGGTTTGACTACCTTCTCATTGAATCTTCGGGTATTTCCGAACCGCTCCCAGTAGCACAGACCTTTTCATTTGAAGACACCTTGGGCCATTCGCTAAGTGATTTTGCACGTTTAGACACTATGGTTACCGTGGTGGACGCGCCCAACTTTTTTACCGACTACCTCACCTCACAAGACTTGCAATCACTCGGGCAAGCTGTCAGTGATGTTGACCAGCGCACGGTTACTGACTTGCTGGTCGAGCAAGTTGAATTTAGCAATGTCATCATCATCAACAAGAGCGACCTCGTTACAGAAGACGACCTAGGGCAACTTAAAGCCGTTGTACGCGAGCTTAACCCCAACGCGCGTATTCTCACGGCAAGTCATGGGAAGGTTAGCCCAGACACGGTGATGAACACGGGCCTATTTGACCTTGAGCAGGCCGCTAACACGGCTGCTTGGCAAGAAGAACTGGCCACCGAGCACACGCCCGAAACCGAAGAATACGGCATCGGCCATATAAGTTTTCGGGCGCGCAAGCCGTTTCATCCTGAGCGCCTTTATGCGGCACTGAGTGACAGTGAGCTTATGCGCGGCGTGATTCGTTCCAAAGGCTTTTTTTGGTTAGCCACGCGCCCAGCGCACGTACTGCTGTGGTCACAAGCTGGGCAGGTTTTGGGCATTGAACCCGCTGGCTTGTGGTGGGCTGCGTCCAATACGACGCCCGACCCGCAAGATGAGACCGCTGTTGAGTGGGACGACACCTGGGGCGACCGCTGCCAGCAGCTTGTGTTTATTGGGCAACAGCTCGAGCCTGACCAAATCACCCAGTTACTTAATGATTGCCTACTTACCGATGCTGAAATTGAGGCCGGTGCAGCTAGCTGGACGGAGTGGCAGGACCCGTTTCCACACTTTGCTGCTGTATAGCTAGTTGGCGACTTGCCCGCGCAGTATGATGCTTTTAAGCATTATGGGAGATACAAACGGACTGCGTATTTATGGACAGAAGCGCCTTTCTCAAAGAACTTAAAGCAACTTTTCCGAATTTACGAGAGGCTGTTAATGCCCAGCAAGGGTTGCTTTGCTTTGAGTTAGGCGAGTTACGTGAGTTCACCCAGCAGGCGATAAGTCATGGTGAGCGTGAAACTGTTGCACAAGCTTTTGCGTTAGTTACACGCTTTTACACGCAAGCCAAACCCAAACTACAAAACATGATTGATGTTTGCTTTGTTGAAGATTTGGAGTTTGACAAGCGTCAACGTTGGGCGTGGGAGCTTTTGCCAGACGTACTGCAATCTCTTTATACAGCGTTTCATGGGAAGGCTGGCTCGAGTTCAAGTAGGCACGGATAATGATATAGGACTTACGCACGAGGTAAGGAAATGAAACGATAGGGAATGGATTACAGCAACCACCGGACGGCTCAGATTAATGCCTCTATCGCGCAAACCCGTTCAGATCGGCTAAGCCAGGGTAATTTGGGGACTCTAGGGGGCAATTACGCTAACCCGGCTCTAGCGGGTCAAGCG
>JBCCBI010000113.1:0-13780 GCA_039034155.1 Deinococcota bacterium
AAATTCAGGTGCAACCTGTTGGCAAATGTCTCCAGCAAACTGTTCTGGGCTAAGTTCACCGTTAAAAATTGCAGTTACGCTATTGCCGTAAGCCGTGTCGATAGCTGGCCAATTACCTGCAAACAGAGGCGCTTCGGTGCGCACGTCGGCAGCAGTGGTGCCATCAACAAAAGCTTGGTTGTTCACGCCGCTATCTGGCAAGGTACCCAAGAAAAGGTCAATAGCAGCGTCGGTTGCACGGCTAGGAATGTTCGCACCAAGTGAGGCAATTTGCCCTTGAATCTCGGCACTGGTGAGGCGTGTTACAAGATCCCAAGCTTGCTCGGGGTTTTCGGTTTCAGCGTTCACCACGTAGGCACCCCAGAAAAGCCAGTTGGTGGCTTCACCACTTGGTCCAACGGGCAATGGTGCAACGTTCCAGTTGAAGTCAGCATTGGCAATAGTGCCAGGGGTAGCCCAGCGGCCGTTCATGAACATGCCTACGTTTCCAGCTAAGAAAGGTGGTTCACTATCTGTACCCCAAGGGATGGCCCAGCCGTTTTCAAAAAGGTTGTTAGCAAATGATAAGCCCTCAATGGTGGCAGCGTTATCTAAGCCGCAGGCAGTGAAGTCATCGTTAAAAAACCCGCTACCAGCTGCGTTGACAAAGTAACCCCAGTTAGCCCACCACGCGTTCATACCAAAACCAGAAACTTCTTCACCAAGGGCGCTAATTTCTTCAGCAGACTCGGCTAGGCTGTCCCAATTCCAGTCACCTGTACCGGGGTAGTCGAGGCCGGCTTCGTCAAAAAGGTCTGCGTTGTAGTAAATTGCAAAGGCAGACACGTCTCTGGGTAGTCCCCACAAGGCCTCGCCATCGTCAATTGAGGTGGTTAAAAAGCCCATGGGGCCAGCGTAAAAGTCACCTTCGCTGTAGTCAGCATCTGCGGTAGCAAGCTCAGCTAGGTTCAAGATGAGGCCGGCCTCAGCAAAACGGGCTACATCTGTCCCAGGAATCCAGAAAACATCTGGTGCGGTGCCTGCTTCAATTTCAGTAACTAGCACATCTTGGTAGCTAGCACTTTCTGAACCGCCGGGTTCGTACTCGAGCGTCACACCGTCCCAAGCGGCATCGATATCATCATTAGCAGATTGATATACATCAATTTCAGCTTGGTTATCGGGGCGGGTGCGCCAACGCAAACTAACATCCTGCGCAACACCAGTCGCTAACAGTACAGCTATGAACAGCACACTTCCCAAACGTAATCCTAGACGGTTAAACGTAGTTCCTCGGTTAAGCATAGTTCCTCCTTAGAGCTTTCGTGGTTAAATTGCCCGGCCGTGTTGACGTACACGTAACTTCAAGCAGGGCGTAACCCGTGTTCGTTTGTGATGAACCTATATAGTCTACATGGCTTGGCTGGCTTCGTCCAACACTTTGACAACACGCCATTGAAGGTAGTTTAACGTTCTCAAAAGCCTTCAAAAAACTTAGCTAACTCGAGCTAACACGGTTGTATCTATCAGCTACAGAACAGTTGATGAACACTATTTTGTCTTCTTTGTACCTCAAGATACCAATCAAACTTAACACCGTTAAGTAAAATGGCCCCGTTAAAACATGTGACACTGTATCTGATCAACCATGTTATGTGTAAACATACATATGTAGTCGCCTAGGGGTTTTTTAAATGATTCTAAGTCCAAGTTACGGCAACGCACTAACCAAGCAGGATACACTGTCTTGGTTGACAATTGTGAGTATTCTTCCCATCAGTTATGCTATTTGTAGTAGTTACTCTCTAGCTAAGCATTTAAGATGCCAGACTAGGTCGATAAAGACTCAATTACACAAAGCACTTCATATGAACTTGCAAACATGGTTCAAGTCCCTCAATAAAACAACAGGCATCTTTCTCCACAGCAGATGCAATCATCCACCAACTTTTCTGATATACAGACACATTGAGCTTCATCAAGCCTACTCAAGTTATGAAACAAATTTCGGTATTACGGTAAATCATACGGGGATTAATCCTATAAGTTGTGATGCTAGGTCGCTTGCTTCATTTGCGATGCTTCCCGGAAAGGATCTGCAATGATCTCTCTCATTCGCTTTTTTGTAAAACGCTATGTATTTTCTATAAGTATCTTTAGCGCAGTGGTCTTTTTTGGAATTGTAAGTGGCATTGGCATTGGCGTTAACTTACTACCTCAATTTGATGTTGCGGTTATTGGTATTACGACTATCTATCCGGGTGGCGGTCCTGAGGAAGTTGCCAGTCAAGTTTCGGAGCCACTCGAGCGGGCCGTTGCTACCCTACCAGGCATCAGCCTAGTCGAGTCGTTTAATTCCGAAGGTTTGTCGATTGTCATTGTCAGTTTTAATGATGATGTTGACGTTGACCAAGCTGCTGTTGACGTCAACCAGCGTGTCAGCACCGTGCTGGACGAACTTCCGGATGATGCGACGTTACCCACACTACAAAAGTTTGGACCCAACGAAGAATCCATTATTAATGTTGCCGTGCGCGTGCCCGGTGCTGACTTGCGGGAAGTGCAAGACATTGCTGATGACATTGTCAAAATTCAACTTCAGCGCGTGCCCGGCGCAGCCGACGTACAAATTGTTGGTGAGGTTGACCGCGAAGTTCAAGTACTGATCGACCCTGACGCGCTCGAGCGTTACAGCTTATCCGCTGGACAAATTGCCGCTGCCATTGGCAACTCCGCACTCGACGTACCTGCAGGTAGCTTAGATCTGCAGCAAGGGCGTATTTTGCTCACCGGCCGTAACCAACCTACTAGCATTAGCGAGGTTGAAGACATTTTAGTAGACGCGACTCGAGGTTTACGCGTGTCAGACGTGGCAGCAGTGCGCGATACCACCGAGGACGTCAACAGCTACGCGCGCTTAAACGGTGAACCTATTGTGCTGCTCGAGGTCTTCAAGCAGTCCGACGCCAACGCGGTGGCTGTCGCTGACGGCGTGCGCACGACGCTCAACAGGTTAGAGCTTCCCCAAAACGCTGAAGCCATCATCGTGCTGGACAGTACCGAGTTTATTGCCAGTTCAGTTCGCGACACCATTCGTGAAACCGCCCTGGCGGTAGTCATTGTAGGACTCATTATTTTGCTGTTTGTTGGGCGCTTGGGTTCGGTCTTTTCAGTGGTCATTGCCATACCGATTTCGTTTTCGGGCGCGCTTATTGCGTTTGCACTGCTTGGGTTCACCTACAACATCATCTCGTTACTTGCTGTCACTGTGGCAGTGGGTCTAGTGGTAGACGACTCAATTGTAATTGCAGAAAACGCAACCCGCTACCGCGATATGGGCTACAGCGCGCTCGAGTCGGTTTTTAAAGGTGCTGGTGAGGTCAGTACGCCGGTGCTAGCCTCAACCCTCTCGCTGCTGGCAGTGTTTTTGCCTATCTCATTTTTGCCGGGTATTTTAGGCGATATTTTTTCAGAGTTTGGGCTTACTTTAGCAGCAACCATCGCCACATCTTATCTAGAAGCCATGTTCTTCTTAACTGTGCGGCTTGCTTATCTACCTGACCCCTATCTAGCCAACTGGCAAACCTTTGGGGAATCATTTGGCAAATTTGTAAGTGACATTCGCCGTAATCTGCGCGCCTTGCGCCGCCCCGGTATGTACATGCTTATGGCCATTGTTGGACTGGCTGGATTTATTGGCTTACGTACAGCGCTGGGCGGCGCAACGCCACTTGCACTAGGTTTACTTGCTGTACTGGTGCTCGCTGTACCTTTGCTTTTAGCTGTGCTTACCTACGTCCTTAGAATTGTAACGTTTTTTGTGGGTGCAATTCTGTACAGTGCATTTCGCGGTGTGGGATACTCGTTTGAACGCTTACAGGTTGTTTATAGCCGTTCTCTAAGAGCAGTATTGCGTGCACCCACCATCATTTTGGGTGTCGCGTTTGTACTCTTTTTAAGCTTAGGCTATGTAGCACCGCAAATTGGCTTTAGCTTCACAGCTGACCCAGATAGCGGACAAGCGGTCGTGACTTTGGAACTGCCCAATACCAGTAACCTTGGGGAAACTAATTCGGTAGCGTTTGCTGTTGAGGAACGCCTGCTCACCTCTCCCCTAGTCACTAGTATTCAAACCAGCGTGGGTGTGGGTGGTGAGGACGTGAGTACCGAAAACCCAACCAATGCTGAAATGCTCATTGATCTTGTGCCCAAAGACCAACGCAATGGCACCACCGCAGAAATTTCTGGTGAGCTGCAAGATATGTTACGCACTGAATTAGATGATGTTTTTCCAGCCGCTGTCGTTACCGTTAAAGCCTTTGACAACTTTGGGCCGCCAGAATCTAGTGCGTATGATGTGTCACTAAGTGGCAATAACCTAGATATTGTGCGCGAGCGTGACTCGCTAGCAAAAGAGATTGTTGCCAATTACCCAGCTTTGATAAATGTTGACTCGAGCCTTAGCGATACCGTGAGCGAGCGCGTGTTTGTACTGGACAGCGCCAAACTAGTCGGTACAGGGCTATCTGCAGCAGATATTTACACGGCGCTGCGCGTCTACAATGTTGGCATTACCTCTGGCAGTGTGCGCACTGGCGGCGAAGACTACGATATTCGCATTAAAGCCAACCCTGATTTACTTGCTGACGAACAAGCCTTACTCAGTTTGCCAGTGTTCTCACAAGTACTGGGGCGTTCACTACCCTTGTCTGAGTTTGGCACGTTTGAATTTCGTGAAGCACCTACAACCGTTTACCGCAACAGTCAAACTTATGCCACAACCATCACTGCAGATATTTCGCCTACCAGTGACCTTACCCTCAGCCAAGTGCGCGCAGATGTGCGCCGCGAGTTAATTGATGCAGGTGTGGTTGATGAGCAAGTTACCTTTGCCCAAGCCAGCGCGTTTGACCTCACAGGCGATCTCATTTTGTACACGCCAATTGCGTTTTTGCTGGCGCTGTTACTTAATTATTTGGTGATTGCCAGCCAGTTTAACAGCTTCCGGTTTCCACTTTATTTGATGCTTACGATTCCTCTTGCCTTTGTGGGTGCGTTTTGGTTACTCTTTGTTACCAATACCTCGTTGGATGTGAACAGTGCACTCGGATTGGTTATCTTGGTTGGTCTGGTCACTAAAAATGCCATCTTGCTACTCGATGTCGTCGTAAGCGGCTTACAAGGTGAGTACACCAATCTGAAAGATGCTCTTGTGAACGCCGGGGAGCGCCGTTTGCGTCCTATTATGATGACAACGCTGACGCTAGTTGCTATTAGTTTTCCGTTGCTCTTTGGTTCTGGCGCAGGTAGCGAATTTCGTCGTCCGCTAGGGCTGATTATCTTTGGTGGGGTAACAGCCTCAGCTTTACTAACGCTGTTTGTAGTACCTGCTGCGTTTTACTTGTTTGAACGCCGCCGCCTTGAAAACCCAGATACTAGCAGCGAGGGACAGAGTAGTGAAGCACCTAGGCGTGTACCTAGTCCTATGCCCACACCATTACCTGAAGCTACCGATTAAAATTTAGTTATCTACATAGCTTTTTTAAGACCTCTACAAATAGTAGAGGTCTTTCTTGTTCGATGACATTGCTTCAGAGATGGCTCGTGATAGATCTTTATGCGTCTAGTTGAGTATCATCAGCATCTTTTTTACGCTTACGCCGTGAACCTGAAGCTACCCCATTGCCACGGGCCTCGAGCCAAATACCTACTGCCCCAAATACAACTGTTAGCCCAAGAGAGAATTGCAATTGTCCATTAAAGCGTGTACCAACAACAGCACTTGCAAACGTCATAGCAACACTGAAAGTGACGAACGAAATAATACTTAGTAATTTGAAGTAGGTTGCGTTTTTCACATTGTAGACACTACCATTTGATCTTGCTCATGCGAGTTATAGCAATGCCGCATAACTAGGCTCACTCATCGAATGTAAGCGTGCCTGTGCCGCGATACTTTCCCTAATCTTAGCCTATATAAAGCTGTACTTTCACGTCTAGGACATTCGTACCTGCTAACACACTAACGCGGGACTATACTGACAGCAACGTTAATAAGATTGTGCTCGAGCACACCTAAATCAACACTCGTATGCACCTCGTTAGCTTCGTATTTGAACAAGCTACATTGCAGGTATTTTCTGAGATTGTTGACGTATCAAGCGCTGCTGGACGGTACAGCGCTTGCGGGATATGTGTACTGTGGTGGTGGTTGCGTAGTTTTATTATCTGCGTTTTATTGTTTGCGTTTGCACTATCTACCCACAGCGACCTTTCTGATTCTCTTACCTGAGCAATTTGAGAGCCGCGACGCGACATCTTCACGTAATCACACACAACACTACACCCAGTGCCAGATGACCTAACCGTACGTTGAGGAGTCACGTGTTATGGCTAAAAAATGGGTATACCTGTTTAATGAAGTTAACCAAGCAGAAACCTATGTAGGCGGTCAGTGGGACAGCGTGCGCGCCCTACTCGGTGGTAAAGGGGCTAACCTAGCCGACATGACCCGTTCGGGTGTCCCTGTGCCACCCGGGTTTACCGTTACAACTGAGGCTTGCAACGCCTACTCAGAAATGCACAGCTTCCCAAATGACATGTGGGAGCAAGAGTTACACGCCCTGCGTACGCTTGAAACTCAAACCGGTAAAGCTTTTGGGAATGCTAGTAAGCCCCTACTTGTATCTTGTCGGTCAGGTGCTAAGTTTTCCATGCCCGGCATGATGGACACTATTTTAGATATTGGCTTAAACGATAGCGTTGCTGAAGGGCTCATTACCGCAGGTGCCGACCCAAGGTTTGTGTACGACTCTTACAGGCGCTTGGTGCAAATGTTCGGGAGTGTTGTATTGGGCGTACCAGACGATGTCTTTGAGGCAGTTATTAGCGCGCGCCGCGACGCTGTAGGCGTTAAGAGTGACGTTGAGCTGCAAACCGAAGACTGGCAAGAAATTACGCGCAAGTTTAAAGCTATTGTGCACACCTATACCGGGCAAGATTTTCCAGAAGACCCGCTCGAGCAACTCAAACTCGCCACCGAAGCCGTCTTTAAATCGTGGAACGGTAAACGTGCGTTTGACTACCGCAACGCTGCCGGCATCGCTCACGACCTCGGTACGGCAGTCAATATTATGACGATGGTCTTTGGCAACATGGGCGACGACTGCGGCACGGGTGTGGCTATGTCCCGCAACGCATCAACGGGTGAAAATGCGCTTGAAGGTGACTACCTCACCAACGCGCAAGGTGAAGACGTAGTGGCCGGCATCCGCATCACTCAGCCCCTTAGTGACCTGCAAAAAGCCATGCCGGACATCTACGACGAGTTTGAGGCTATTGCCCAAAAGCTCGAGCGTCACTACCGCAACATGCAAGACATGGAATTTACCATTGAGCACGGCAAACTGTGGATCTTACAAACTCGCGACGGCAAACGCACCGCCCAAGCTGAAGTCCGCATTGCCGTAGATATGGTCAATGAAGGCCTTATTGATAAACGCGAAGCCGTCTCCCGTGTAAAACCCGAGCAAGTTGAGTTCTTCTTGCACCCCCAACTTGACAGCCAAGCCCGCAAAGACGCTAAGTTACTTGCCAAAGGCTTAAACGTTTCTCCAGGTGCCGCCGTCGGGATTGTCGCGTTTGATGCGGACACAGCAGAGCGATGGGCCAAAGAAGACCAACGCCCCGTCATTATGGTTCGCCCTGAAACCAAACCAGATGACGTCCACGGCATGCTCGCTGCCAAAGGCATTCTTACATCGCGGGGTGGGCGCACCAGTCACGCAGCGCTGGTTGCACGGCAGTTTGGTAAACCAGCTGTTGTTGGTGTAGAAGCATTACACATTGACCTCGAGCAACGCACCATGACCGTTGACGACGTCACCCTTAAAGAGGGTGAATTTATCTCCTTAGATGGCAGCCTCGGTGAGGTTTATGGGGGCGAACTTGCCACTGTTGTGCCAGATATTAACAATCCATACTTGTTAGAGCTACTCACCTGGGCAGACGACCTGCGCGATCTGGAAGTTTGGGCCAATGCCGACTATCCAGAAGACGCTAAGCGCGCTCGCACCTACGGCGCTCAAGGTCTAGGCTTGGTACGCACCGAGCACATGTTCTTTGAAACAGAACGTTTGCCCGTCGTGCAGCAAATGATTATAGCACGCACACCTACCGAACGCGCGGAGGCTCTTGAGGCTTTACTACCCTTACAACGGGCTGACTTTGAAGGCCTCTTTACCGCGATGGACGGGCACCCGGTCATCATCCGCTTAATTGACCCACCATTACACGAATTTTTGCCATCGTATGAAAGCTTGCTCCACGACTTGAGCGAACTCAAAATGCAACTCCCCCACGTCACAAGCATGAAAGACATTGACGCGCTGCTGGCAGACATCAACACCAAACAGGGCTACCTCGAGCGCGTTACAGCCCTGCACGAAGCCAACCCCATGCTCGGTACGCGCGGCGTACGCTTGGGGCTTATTATCCCCGAACTTACCGCCATGCAGGTGCGGGCTATTTTTGAAGCTGCTGTAAATTGCACCAAACGCGGCGTCACTGTACAACCTGAAGTGATGATTCCACTGACCTGCCACGTCAACGAGCTAGCCATTCAACAACGAGCGCTAGAAGATGTCGCCAAACACGTTATGGACGCTGCCAAACAAACCATCACCTACAAGTTTGGCACCATGATTGAAATTCCTAGAGCGGCTCTTACGGCAAATGAGCTTGCTGGCATTGCCGAGTTCTTCTCCTTCGGCACCAACGACCTCACCCAAACAACCTTTGGCATTTCTAGGGATGACGCTGAAGCAGGCTTCTTGGTTGATTACCTCGAGCGCGGCGTGCTTAGTGATAACCCCTTTGCTACCCTTGACCAACATGGTGTTGGCCAACTTATGAAACTTGCGCTCGAGCGCGGTAGAGCTAGTAGGCCAGAGCTCGAGGCAGGCATTTGCGGTGAACACGGCGGCGACCCTAAAACGATTGCGTTCTGCCACAACTTAGGCCTCAACTACGTAAGTTGCTCACCCTTCCGCGTGCCCGTTGCCCGTTTAGCCGCAGCTCATGCAGCCCTGGATAATCCTAGACAAGCGGCAACCAGCAGTGACCGACCTCTAGTTTACAGTTAAGGTCCTAGTTATTGATCCGCAATTACGTTCATAGCTAAGATTACCCTTAGGTAACACTACTCCTCGCGCCACTGCAGGCATCATGCTCCTACCGTCATGATGCTCGCAGTGGCATCTTTTTGGCACCACAATTTCTCCAAGAGCATCTTCACGTTAGTTTTGAGTTAAATGCACGCCAAGTCAGGTACAAACATACTTCATTCAAACGTTAGATTGACAAACAGAGTGAATACACACTTTACGTTTACAATAAGGTTTGTATTGCATGAGTAAATACACCTCGGCTCTCATAAAGCGTTTAATTTTACGCTTCGATGCAACCCGTACAGGATGATATCAAAAGCTTACCTTAGCGACTATAAAGGCACACTGCATCACCAAGTTAAACACGCAACAAATCCAACGCTAGATTTACTTTCGTAGACGCTTCTTGACACTTTGTCTCTATCGTAGAGCTAGCTTGGCGGAGCAATATCATAGGGCTAAAGTGTTTAACAAAATTGCAAACTTGTGTGCGTCAACTTGCAATCAAAAGCATCACCTCAGGAGATTTATTATGGCAGAGTCTAATCCTTCTTCACATGCAGACAACAACCTTTCACAGGACGCTCTCGCCGAACGCGTTAAACAACTCGAGGCTGAACTTGCTGCTTGCCAAGCTAGCAGTAACACAAATCTACACGCTAGCTTGGCAAGTATTCTCAAACACAACCTCACTGCCACAGCGATATTTGATACAGATATGCGCTATGTCGCTGCCAACGACAAGTGGCTACAAGATTATGGGCTCGAGCAACACAACATCATCGGTAAATCTCACTACGAGATTTTTCCAGATATTAGCGACGCTTGGAAAGATGTTCACACCCGCTGTTTAGCTGGTCACAGTGAGTCTAAACGGCACGACCCTTATCTCAGAGACGATGGCAGCCTCATGTGGATGGATTGGTCGGTTTATCCCTGGTTTAAACAAGAGTTTAAGCAAGGGTCCAAACAAGGGCTTGACCCAACTGAAACGCCTGCCGGGATTGTGATGTCTACCGATATTGTGACTGCACAGGTGCAAGCTCGTGAAGAAGCCCGCGTGTTCCACAAACTGGTTGAAGCCAGTTCAGATGGCATTGTTATGAGCGACTTAGACAATACCATCACCTATGCCAACAGCGCTTATAAACGCATGTTGGCGTTACCTGTAACTCAGGAACTTGTGGGTACGTCTATTACAGATCATCTTGCTGATGCTGGTATAGATGACAACAGGCTAGCTACCATCAACGCCACAACATGGCAAGAAGGCACCTGGCAAGGTGTACTACAACAGAAACGCACCTCTGGCGAGGTCTTTCCAGCTCAGGTGAATTCGTTTGCCATGCGCGACGCACAAGGCGCACTCACCAAACGTGCCGCTATCTACCAAGACATAAGTGGCGAGCAAGCGCTACTACGCACGGTCAGCGACAACGAGCAACGCCTCAAAATGATTATTACGGGTTTACCTATCATGCTTTTTGCAACCGACCCAAATGGCACCATAACCCTGTCCGAGGGTCGTGAGTTAGTGCATTTAGGTGTGCGACCGGGCGAAGTTGTGGGGCAATCCATCTTTGACTACTACCGCGACATGCCAGTGATTACCGATCATGTTCGGCGCGCACTCGCTGGTGAGGCCGTCACCTTTGAAGCTTACTATACTAAATACGACCAGCACTTTGAACGTTATTTTTCACCCCTTAAAGATGCAGACGGCACAATCACTGGCATGATGGGCATTGCGTTTAACATCACCGAACGCAAGCGCGCTAAAACTGAGTTGGAAGCGTGGAAAAATCGTTACGATTTGGTGGTTGCCTCTACTGGACAAGCCGTTTTTGAGTATGACATTGCCAGTGGCAACATTAAATGGGGTCAAAGTGTCGAGAACATTCTGGGACACAGTTTGGACACCATGAACGATGGTGGTATTGAGCTTTGGAAAACCTTACTGCACCCAGATGACACAGCCACAGAAGTTGCTGAGCTCGAGCACGTCACTGCCAACGCAGAAAACTACTGCAGCGAGTACCGTTTACAACACGCTGCAGGCCACTACATAGACGTCCTTGAAAGCGGGGTGTCGATTAGTGATGAGCAAGGTAATACCGTCACGATGGTTGGCATACTTCAGGACATTTCTAACCGCAAAGTTACTGAAGACACCCTACGGCTAAGTGAAACGCGCTTGCAGGCACTTCTTTCCAATTTACCAATCATTGTCTTTTCAACAGATAGTGACGGTATCTTTACCTCTTCAGAAGGTAAGGGTCTCGAGGCACTAGGTTTAGAAGCTGGACAAGTCGTTGGCATGTCACTGTTTGATGTCTATGCTGGCAATGACGTCATTATTAAGCACGTCAAAGAAGCCCTCCAAGGCACAACCCTAAGCCACGAATCAGAAGCTGCTGGTCAGCATTTTGAAACCTACTACATCCCATTTACTGAAGCTGATGGCACGGTGAGCGGTTTATTAGGTGTGTCTTACAACACCACCTTGCGTAAGCAAAGCGAACAAGCCTTAGAAGCTGAGCGAAGCCGCTTACTAGCACTTTACAAAGCTATACCAGACAGAATCATGCGCTTTGACCATCAAGGTACATACCTTGAATACAAACCCGCTAGCTACTTTGATTCTGAAATGTCGCCTGAAAATGTTATCGGCAAAACCCTAGATGAGGTCGCCCCACCCGAAGTCGCTAAACAAGCTTATGCAAGTCTGCAATCAGTATTTAAAACAAATGAGATGCAGACATTTGAGAATGTACTCGTCAGCAATGGTGAAACACACTACCGTGAAAACCGTATAGTCAAGCTCAACGACGACGAAGCATTGGTATTCATTCGCGATATAACCGACCTCAAACGTGCTGAAGCTGCCTTACGCGAAAACCAACAGTTTCTAGAAGACGCTCAAAGCATGGGTAAGTTGGGCGGTTGGTCATTTGACTTAGTCACGCAAGAACTCTATTGGTCCAAGCAAGTCTACGACATCTCCGAAGTACCTTACGATACTGAACTCACCGTTGAACTTGCAGTATCTGTCTATGTTGATCCTATAGCTATCGAAGATGCTATGGCCAATACCATCAAGACACATAAACCTTACGACGTTGAGCTAGAGATCATTACGCTCAAAGGCAACCGCCGCTGGGTTAGGTCGATTGGGAAACCTGTCGTTGAAGATGGCAAGGTTGTTAAGCTGGTTGGCACTCATCAAGACATCACGGATATGAAGCAGGTGCAAGCCCAACTTTTAGAAAGTCAGCAGTTCCTAGAAGATGCTCAGAGCATTGGCAAATTAGGTGGCTGGTCGTTTGATGTCGCAACCCAAGAAATCGCTTGGTCTAAGCAAGTCTATGACACTATGGAAGCACCTTATGATAGTGAGTTAACAACGCCTTTCTTAATGTCGTTTTACGCAGATGCGACTACCTTACAGAATGCTATGGCGGCGGCTATGGGCAATAGTGAAGCTTATGACCTCGAGCTTGAAATTACGACCCTCAAAGGCAACCACCGCTGGGTACGTGCTATCGGTCGACCTGTCCTTGACAATGGCAAAGTTGTGAAGCTGGTTGGCACCCAACAAGACATCACTGACATCAAGCAAGTTGAAGCCCAACTGTTAGAAAGCCAGCAGTTCTTAGAAGACGCCCAAAGCATGGGTAAATTGGGTGGTTGGTCGTTTAACTTGCTTACCCAAGACCTCTATTGGTCCAAACAGGTTTATGACATCTCAGAAGCATCTTACGACACTGAACTCACGGTTGAACTTGCCGTCTCTGTTTACGTTGATCCCACAGCCATTGAAGCAGCTATGGCGAATACCATTGAGACCCACGAACCTTACGATGTTGAGTTAGAAATCATCACGCTTAAAGGTAATCACCGTTGGGTCAGATCGATTGGTAAGCCTATCGTTGAAGATGGCAAGGTTGTGAAGCTGGTTGGTACGCATCAAGACATCACCGACATGAAGCAAGCTGAGTTGGGACTTCAAGTTGCTAATGACAACTTAGCGCGGCTTAACAAGCTAAGTGAGCAACTTAACGGAGTTGAAACCATTGACGAGATGCTATATGCAATTCTCGAGCCGCTTCCTGCAGATACAATCGCATCAATACTTTACCCCGTGTACGATGACAATCATGCACTTGCCGCCTTCGAGCTAGCAGCAAGCCACTTACCTTCAGGGACAAGCACCGTTCAACCAGGTACTCGCTACCCACTAGGTGCGTTTCCGTCTATGGACATTTGGCTAGATAGCCCGGATAGCATGCTTATTGTTGAAGATATTGCTAACAACACAACCTTAGACTCATCTGTCAGTGAAATGCACCTACAACTCGGCTTTGCCAGCTTAGTATTTATAGCCTTAACCCAAGCTGATGATGTGATCAGTATCGTTGGTTTTTACTGGCGTGACAAACACGTGTTTTCGGATGGTGAGCGTGCTTACTTGAGCGCCCTATCATCACTACTTACACCTATTACAGTTAATCGTCAGCTCCTTGCCAATCTGGAAAAAACGGTGACCACTCGCACCCAAGAATTACAAACCCAACTCACCGAGACCTTGCGCTTTCGAGCACTCTTTGAAAGCTCGCCAGACATCGTTGGCTATG
>JBCCBI010000114.1:0-13686 GCA_039034155.1 Deinococcota bacterium
CCTCAACGTGCGACTAGAGGTGTGCTGCGCGTAAAAATTGTGAACTATCACATTAGTCTATTAGATTTTGCACAAATTGCACGCGTCTCGTCCTACAAGGCGTTAGACTATGATGATGCCTGCTAAGTTGCCAGATGAATCTTTACTACGAGCGGAATTGGTGAAGTTACTTTGTGAGGGACAGGCGCACGTGACGCTCGAGCACGCCCTAGAAAATCTTGTACCTAAGCACCGTAGCCTTCGTCCAGGCGTAGGTGATCTAAAATCCATCTGGGAAATTTTGGAACACATGCGCATTGCCCAGCGAGATATTCTGGACTACATCCGCGACCCAAGCTACACCTCGCCGACGTGGCCAGAAGGCTACTGGAAAGCATTACCAGAAGAGGTTCTTTACGATGTTTGGATGGATACGGTTGAAGGCTTTTTAGATGACCGTGAGGTGCTCGTTGACCTTGCCAATCAGGCTGACCTCACGACGCCACTCCCTCATACAGATGGACACACCGTATTGCGTGAGTTGTTACTTGCTGCTGACCACAACGCCTACCATCTTGGGCAAATCGTATTTGTACGCAAACTGCTTGAAGGCAGTTGATAAGTTTGCATGCTGAGTCTGAGTGAGTTCAGCGTAAAACGAAAAATCATGTAGCAAAAGGCTATAAGTTCGCATCTTTATGCGTGTTATGCTCAATCGCTAAAATCTTCTGCGTGATTGCGTTTATGTACAGTACTACTTCTTATCGGTTAATTGCACAAGCTTAGGGCGCAACACAGGCTAACTTGCTATGAAGTGATGTCAAACGTGCGTTAACTCGAGACTAGGTGATCATCATGCCAAAACGTACAGATATTAAAAAAATTCTCATTTTAGGGTCGGGCCCTATTGTCATTGGGCAAGCTGCTGAGTTTGACTATTCCGGGACTCAAGCTTGCAAAGCGTTGCGCGCTGAGGGCTTTGAGGTGGTGCTTATTAACAGCAACCCAGCCACCATTATGACTGACCCAGATGTTGCAGATAAAACTTATATTGAACCGCTTACACCAGAATTTGCGGAAAAAGTGATTGCTGTGGAAAGGCCAGACGCCCTGTTACCAACACTTGGCGGGCAAACGGCGCTCAACCTTGCCAAAACACTTTACGAAGATGGTGTGTTAGAACGTCACAATGTGGCGCTCATTGGGGCCAACTACGATGCTATTCAAAAAGGTGAAGACCGAGCGCTGTTTCAACAGGCGATGCACAAAATTGGTATTAAAACGCCTGCAGGTAAGTTGGTGGAGACGCTTGAGGACGCGCTTACGTTTGCTGAGACCATCGGCTATCCCATCATCATCCGGCCAAGTTACACGCTTGGGGGTACGGGTGGTGGCATTGCTTACGATGAACCTGAATTCCGCCAGATTATGCGTCAGGGTTTGCACGATTCGCCAGTAGGTAGCGTGCAGGTAGAGCAATCCGTGCTGGGTTGGAAAGAATATGAATTAGAGGTCATGCGCGACCACAACGACACCGTGGTGATTATCTGCTCCATTGAAAACCTCGACCCCATGGGCGTGCATACAGGGGATTCCATTACCGTTGCCCCGGCTCAGACACTCTCTGACAAAGAGTACCAACAGTTGCGGGATGACTCCATCGCCATCATCCGCGAAATTGGTGTAGACACGGGTGGCAGCAACATTCAGTTTGCAGTCAATCCGGTTGATGGTGACATTGTGGTCATTGAAATGAACCCACGGGTCTCGAGGTCATCAGCACTTGCCTCCAAAGCTACGGGTTACCCCATTGCCAAAATTGCGGCCTTACTCGCAGTGGGCTATCACCTTGATGAACTGCCTAATGACATTACCCGGCGCACCAAAGCTGCCTTTGAACCCTCGATTGACTATGTCGTGACCAAAATCCCCCGTTTTGCTTTTGAAAAGTTTCCCGGTGCCAGCGACGCGCTAGGCACGCAAATGCGCAGTGTGGGTGAGGTTATGAGCATTGGGCGTACCTTCAAAGAGTCGTTTCTCAAAGCCTTAGCGTCTTTAGAGTTAGATGTGAAGGCTGCGTTTGATGGCGCGGATGAGGCCCTGCTAGAGACCTATCTTTACCCTAACCCACGGCGTATTTTGGCGGTGCTCGAGCTACTTCGGCTTGGTAGAAGTAAACGCGCTCTGCACGAAAAAACAGGCATCGACCTGTGGTTTTTAGCGCAACTGCAAGAAATCGCTATGGCGGAGCAAGAAATTAGCGACCTACCAGACATTGATGCTTGGGATGAACGGTTGTGGCTCGAGGTCAAACGCATCGGTTTTAGTGACCGTCAACTTGCTGAACTTAAAGGTATGGACGTTAGCGTATTGCGCAAGGTTCGCAGTGCCAAGTTACAACCCGTCTTCAAAACGGTAGACACCTGTGCTGCTGAGTTTGAAGCTTACACGCCTTACCACTACAGCAGCTACGAACGTGAAGATGAAGTAAGAGACTCGAGCGCACCCAAAGTGATTATTTTAGGCTCCGGTCCTAATCGCATTGGGCAAGGTGTGGAATTTGACTACGCCACCGTTCACGCCGTGTGGGCCCTGCGCGACGCCGGCTATGAAACCATCATGGTCAACAGCAATCCAGAAACAGTCTCCACCGACTACGACACAGCAGACAGGCTCTACTTTGAACCGCTCAGCTTTGAAAATGTTATGAACATTATTGAGCGTGAAAAGCCTCAAGGTGTCATTGTGCAACTAGGTGGGCAAACACCGCTTAAGTTAGCAAAACCTTTAAGTGATGCTGGCGTGCCTATTTGGGGAACGCCAGCAAACGCCATTGACATGGCAGAAGACCGTGACCAGTTTCACGTGCTGTGTACATCTTTAGATATTCCGCAGCCGCAAGGTGGGGTGGCAGCAAGTCCAGAAGATGCTTACGCCCTCGCTGCTGACATTGGCTATCCGGTGATGGTGCGCCCGAGTTACGTATTGGGCGGCCGCGCCATGCTCAAGGTGGATAGTGAAGACGAGTTACGCGATTACCTTAGCCGTGTCTACGCAGATTTGCCAGATGCGCCCTCAATTTTGGTTGATGCGTTTATCGAAGGTGCTAAGGAAGTAGACGTTGATGCCCTCTGTGACGGTGAACAAGCTGTGGTTGCGGGCATCATGGAGCACATTGAAGGCGCTGGTGTACATTCCGGTGATAGCGCGTGCATCACCCCACCAGTGAGTTTGAGTGCAGAGGTTCAAGATACCATCATCACCTACACCAAAAAGCTAGCGTTGGCCATTGGTGTCAAAGGGCTCATTAACGTTCAGTATGTGATTCAAGCTGGCAAGGTGCTGGTGATTGAGGCGAACCCACGGGCGAGCCGCACCATTCCTTACTTGTCTAAGGCAATTGGCGTGCCACTTGCTAAATACGCTGCACTTATTGCAGCAGGGCGTACGCTTACTGAGCTAGAGTTTACGGAGACACCCAACCCCACGGTTTACAGCGTCAAAGAAGCCGTTTTACCGTTTCTCAAGTTTGGGCACATTTTGCCAATTTTAGGTCCAGAAATGCGCTCCACTGGGGAGAGCATGGGCATCGACGTAAGTCCAGAGCTTGCTTATTACAAAGCGCAACTTGGTGCCAACGTGCCACTGCTCACCACAGCTGAGATGACTGTTGCGCTCATACCCTCAGCCAGTTCTGAGGCAGATGACCTTGCTACCCAGTTGAAAAGTTTGAACATTCACGTTGCCACCCCGCCGACAGATGCGTTGGCGCTCCCCAATTATGACTTGCTGATTGACCTAGCAGGCAGCCGCGAGTTGCGGCGCGCCCTTGAAAACGGCATCCCCTATGCCAGCACAGGTGCTGCCGCGCGTGCCATGTTGGACGCAATTGCGGTTGCGCGTGCGCAACCGCAACAGGTGAGTGCCTTGCAAACGCTGCATGAAACGGTATAGCTCGAGCCTCATCCTTAGGAATCAAATTGTCACTTATGAAACTGTCACTCATAAATACGTAGAGAGCTGTATTCTTGGGAGGTGTCTTGCGGCCACTTAGCCGCAAACAACCTACCCGCGTTTACCAAAACCGTAAAAAAGATGGTGGCAATAACGGTAAATACTAAATCGCGCCGCTGAATAGTGTTACCTGCGGTTGTAACTTGCGGCGCGCCTGCTGCACCCGTAGGCGTAGGTTGTGTAACTGGGGTGGTAGCGGGTGTGGGTGTTAGCTCTTGTGGGACTGGTTGAGCTTGCGAGCGGGGCGCAGGGGTAGGTGGCGTGGGCTGGGGAGTACTTGTTTGGGGCACTATCGTTTGGGGTGTTTGTGTGATGGGATTGCCAAAACGCAACAAGGCAAGGCGAATATCTGGATTGACAAGACCTTCGTTTTTTTGCACGTCTACCGACCGCAACTGCACGCTGTAAATGCCGTTAGGTGCATCGGAAGCATCCCAATTGTAGTCATAGGGAGGCTCTAGAACAAACACAGCGTAGGGTGTGGGTCCAAAAGGCTGGGGCAATAAGCGGAACAGGGTAAGTTCAACCAGCTCAATTGTGCTTTCATCACTGATATTAACCTCAAAGCGGACAATGTTATCTATGACGATGTTGTCGATGTTGTCTAGTTCAGCCTCAGTAAGTACCGCCCCGTCAATAACCTTGATGACATCACCAGCGTCACCTTCACGTACGCCGTTAATGCGAAAACCGCGCACATTGGGCGGGCGAATATCGTTGTTTGAGGTGCTAATACTGGGCCCATCAAAACTGATTGTGCCGTTAATCACTAGCAAAAAAAACAGTAAGATGAGGGCAATCACTGCGCCCCAAGGCACCCAGGATGATTTCATGAGATGATACCTTCCATACAAGTACCAGCCATGAAAGTATCAGCCATGAAAGTATCACGCGCAGAATAGATGCTTACAAAACAGCCTCTCATAAAGTTACACCTTTGCCAAGCGTCATGTTAGCAGCTATCAGCATCACTTTAGACATAGTCGCAAGTTGGAGCATGATGGTCATTAGTATGGCACGAGGGTATAAATGTGTCCAAACGTACTTCTTGTGTAAGTAGCGTCCTAAGTAGCCTTAGCTCGGTATCGTTATAAGGTGGATGGACAGGCATCAAGCACATTTAAAAGATTGTGCGTGCGCAGGACTGACGAAACAACATCGTCACAGTTAAAGAATACACGCACATACTCCCCTTAATCATCTGAGGTGTGTACGTCTCGAGCATCATCCAAAGCCAACTCATAGGTGATGTGAACATCGTGTAAAAGACTCACGGCGTAAGTGGACAAGACACAACGCCCGTAAATCCAACACGCAGTAGCGTCACGTTTGGTTGAACTTCGCTGCGGTTGCCACTGGCGTCACTCACACTGACGTTAAAGCGGTAGATGCCGTTGGGTAAGTTAGCTACATGCCATGAAAAGCTCTGCTGCGATACACTAGCTTCATCACCGTCAGCGGACGTGTTTAAAGGTAATGGCAAAACGTCACAGCGTGCTTCTGGGGTAAGCGTGCCTGCTGCCAGAAAGGTGGCTGCGCGTATCTCGAGCGTGGCGCTGGTGGCAGCGACAATAGTCGTCGAGATAGGCAAGGTGTCGCGGTTATCCGCAGGGGTAAGTAGGACATCTCCACTGCTCATGTCATCTAACTTAAAGCTTTGTACGATGGGCGTGAGCAAAGGCGGTGAATCATCGGCTGAATCTCCATTGCCGCTGGAAATAACCTCGCCACAGGCACCTAAAAGTCCTAGTAAAAGGGAACATAGCAAAACATGCAGCCATGTTTGAGGGCGTGATATGGAAAGGGCTCGAGTTGCCATAGCCCCTCTATTATCAAGACTTGGTAAGCCCTAGGGCTATATAAAACTGTATATCTCCAGGCTACTGGACAGCTTGGACAGTTTCGGTAATGCGCTCGGCTTGGTCTGTTTCGTCTTCAACCGGGTCAGGTAGCCCGCTCAAGCGTTCGGTGCGCCGCGACGGAAGGTGTGAGCGCAACGACAAAGCATATTCAGACAGGTGTAAAAGTCCGTCACTTACGCCGTAACGCAAACAAAACTCACCGTGATCAACGCGGCTAACCAAGTGGAATGGTGCATGGCTGAGGCGCTCGAGCACCGCCAAAACTTGCTCTTTGATGGCGTCTTGACTGCCCTCGCTGTCGTAATTGAAATTGGCTGACTCGAGCACCTCACTAAGCATAAATACAGACGGCGCTTTCATAGCCGCTAAACTGCGCAGCACACCTGAAAATACGCCCCGCTCGGTAATGCGTTGGTTGAGGCTGGCTTTAAAACGCGTGAGGCTTTCTTCCAGCAATCCGTCCTTAGCAAAGTGCGATTCAAGGTCAAGCGGACTCACCGGCACACTTTGGGAAAGCTCTAGGGCACTTTCTAAAGCTTGCCACGACCAGCATGTTGCCCGTGCTGCCGCCGCCGGTGAGGCTAAGCGGATGAGGTCTTGCTGATGTCCGAACACAGCCAGGTAGGTACTGGCAACTTCACGGCGTTGGGTAAGTAGTAGTCCCCAATCGAGCCGCCCGCCCTCACTGAGGGGATGCACCAACACGCTGTAATGATGCCTGCCGAGGTCGGCATTGGCAATAAATTGGTCACGAGAAAGCAGTTCAATGCGAAAGCCAAGTTCACTCAAGTAGCTGCGCGCCTGGCTGTAGCTCGAGACATCACGAGTATCGCGTGAGTTGAGTCCAACGTGCTTAGGGAGGTCGCTATCTTGGGTGGGTATAGCTTTAACGTGGCGCAGGGCTTGCTCACTGGCATCTGGATCAAAGTTGGGGTTGCCCTCGAGAGCTATCACATCAGGTAGGTCGGCACGCGCGTCTGGTGTGGCGACATTTTCAGTAGAGGTTGCTGCGGCGCTGCCATCTTCAGATGAATCACCTTCAGTTGCAAACGGCTCAATTAGGGGTATCTCTACAGGTTTGTTCGCGTCTGTTAAAGGTGGTTGTAATCCAGCACTAGGTGCACTAGCTGAGGCTGTTGTCTCAGCGGCTGGGCGCAGTTGCCAACGTCCATCAACTTTCTCGAGGCGTGGGTCACTAGCTAGGGCTTCAGCGACGTTCAGTGAACTGGGAATATCCGGTAAGAGAGTATAAATTTCCGCTTCTGAAAGCGGTGTTGCTAGGCCAACTACATGATTGCAGAGGTACTGGGCATCAACTTGGGCATTGCTAGCGGCATCATCACCGTCTGTTTTGCGCGGGCGCGCCCGCACGCTGAACGCAAAGCTACCGTCTTCTAAAGGATCAATAACAATTTCATCGTTAACGTCTAGCTCATGCCTGCGGAAAAACCGCCCCAAACCTTCAAGGTAGCGTGGTGGGCGTAGCACTAGCGTAAAGGTGTCTCCGCTTTTGGCATCTACAGCGGTAATGTCACCCTTGCTTGGAAAAAGTTCAGCGAGGCGCTTTGGCAAGGTGAGCCGCTCCGAATTAAGACAGACGCGTGTCACCGAATAGCGATATTCAGTAGCCATAAACCCTCCCAGTAAATGTGGTGTTGAGGTTTAGCCAGGCGTCAGCGTTGGGTCCTGCATATAGCTTATACGCTATCCAAGGAGCTCGAGCTGACCAAAGAGTGCACGCGACGTTCACTTTGAAGGGCATCGTGAGGGGTCGTGTGTATGTGTTCCAGGCATTCATCATAAATTCCAGTTTGATGACGGCCATTTAGTTAGTTCGCCGTCAATAGTTAGTAATTCAGTAGCTGATACACATGTATAAGTTGAGGCGTTAACGCTAACAACAACTCAACATGCAATCAAGTATTTCGTCATCCTATTACAAAATGATGCTACCACGCTATAGAGGACTGCCTAAGTGATGCCCTCTCGGTATAGCTGCTAGATACATCTACCAGTTAAGTACCTCCAAGTTGAAACACACTAAGTATCAAACTCAATAGCGCCCATCCTTAACCGCTAAACGCATATCACGAAAACTGCGGTTTCCAGATAGGAGGTACTTAGCAACTCGATTTACCGTCAAGATAGATGACTACTGAACCTCAAAGTTGCTTGCTAACAGAATCATGACTCCAACGCCATCACCCTGACTGTATCTAGAACTTCTAAGCTTGCTTAAAGACATTGAGTTAATGGCTCGAGCGCGCTTTCGTAAACATTGCGTTAAGTGTAGCAAATTTTGTATGAGAGGCGTACGAGTGAGCCAAAATTGAGATCACCTCGCACCCTTGCCAGTCTGTTCACACGCATATTTTTTCCTGACAAACGTACGTGCTTCAATGCAGGTAACCTTACACATGCCGCTATGTCAAAAGACGTAACGTTTTAAGGATGGATGACCTCATCCAAGTTACCGACCGTGGTTTGTACTGTGCCAAAGGCGAGTTTTATATTGACCCGTGGCGGCCGACTGACCTGGCGCTTATTACTCACGCGCACGCGGATCATGCGCGGCAGGGTGCGCGTCGCTACCTGGCAACCCAGGCAAGTGAGCCTATTTTACGTCACCGTCTGGGAGCGAGCATCAACCTAGACCCTGTAACCTACGGTGATAAATTTAAATTGGGCGAGACGTGGGTCTCGTTTCATCCGGCAGGTCACGTGTTAGGGTCAGCGCAAATTCGTGTTGAACATGGTGATGAGGTTTGGGTGGTGTCTGGTGATTACAAGCGTGCGAGTGACCCCACCTGTACCCCATTTGAGGTTGTTCACTGTACAACCTTTATTAGTGAGGCTACCTTCGCTCTGCCAGTGTACCGCTGGCAAGCACCTGCTGAGATTGCTCGGCAAATTTACGCGTGGTGGCAAGCAGACCTGTCACGTCCGTCTCTCTTGTTTTGTTACGCGTTTGGCAAAGCGCAGCGCGTGCTAGCTGAACTCAGGCAGTTTACAGATCGCCCGGTGTACTTGCATGGTGCTGTGACGCGCCTCACCCAGCTATACCGTGAGCAAGGCGTGCAGATGCTCCCAACGCGTAGTCTAAATGAGGCTGAGCGTGGGTATGACTTTGCTGGTGAACTTATTATTGCGCCGCCGTCTGCCCACCGCTCGCCGTGGATGAAGCGCTTTAAGCTCCCGCAGACGGCCTTTGCGTCTGGCTGGATGGCTGTGCGAGGCAACCGCCGCAGACGCGGGTATGAACGCGGTTTTGTCTTGTCTGACCACATCGATTGGACGAATCTCATTAAAACGATTGAAGATACAGGGGCGTCGCGTGTGCTCCTGACTCACGGGCAGACCGACGCCGTGGCGCGCTATCTAAGGGAAGTACGAGGCTTAGACGCGCAGACCTTAGCAGCACCCTATGAGGGTGAGCGGGAAGATGGCAGCGATTTGGTGGAAGGTGAGGAGGGTGTAGAGCCAACCTCGGAAAATCTTCAAGTAACATCAAATGATGTTGATGATGCTCAAAAAGTAACCTCATCACCCAAAAAAGCTCTATCTAAGAAAACCTCGGCTAGGATAATCGCAACCAAGAAAACCTCAACTGAAAAAGTACTTGCTGAGAAAGCCTCAATTGACGAGACATCAACCATAGAGTCGTTAACCCAAAAAACCTCATCTGAGAAGATATCAACCACCAAAAAGGCATCAACTAAGACAACCTCAGTTAAGAAGGCATCACCTGCAAAAATAGCATCTGAGAAAATATCAACTAAGAAAGTCTCAGCTAAGAAAACATCAACAAAAAAGACATCATCTAAGAAGAATCCAGTTCAAAAGACCTCAACTGGAAAAACGTCAACCAAGAAAGCTTCAGCTCAAACAGTTGCATCCGGAGTCAAACGGATCATCGTGGAAGATGACGCCACATGAAGCAGTTTGTTGAGCTATTTCGGGCCATTGATGGGACGACTGCCACCAACACCAAAGTGGCGGCGCTTAAAGAGTACTTTTTGAGTGCGCCCCCAGAAGATGCAATTTGGGCGCTGTACTTGCTCACCGGCAAGTTGCGCAAGCGCACGCTCACCTCGCGGGCACTGCGCAATATCTTTTTGGAGATTAGCGACTTACCTGAGTGGCTTGTGAAAGACGCGCAAGCACATGTGGGAGATACCTCCGAAGCCGTGGCGCTACTGGTGCAAGCAACCGAGCCACCCCTACCTGAATCTGAGGCGCTTACGTACCCGTTACACGTGTGGCTCGAGCAAGAAATTCCCAAAGCCAGTGGTGCAGACGATGATACCAAACGCGAACTTGTCCTGCACTGGTGGGCAGGCTTGGAGGGCGACAGCATTTTGGTGCTTCACAAAATTTTGTCCGGTAATTTTCGCATTGGCGTGTCCAACACGCTCGTTACGCGGGCGCTAGCGGAGGCGTTGGATCGTACCCCTGCTGAGATGACCCACCGACTCATGGGCGACTTTCCAACCACTGCCGAGTTTTATACCTCTCTAGCAGACGCATCTGATGGCCCCGTGGCGAGCCAGCCATATCCGTTTTTGCTGGCCTATGCGGTGGAGTTAGATACCATTGTGCAGGAAGGTTTGGATCAGTACCGGCTCGAGTGGAAGTGGGACGGCATTCGCGCGCAACTCATTAAGCGTGCAGGTGAGGTGTTTATTTGGTCGCGGGGTGAAGACCTCATCACAGCGCAGTTTCCTGAACTTGCTGAGGCCTTCATAGCGTTACCAGATGGCACTGTTTTGGATGGTGAAATTGTTGCTTGGCGGGACGGGCAAATTCAGCCCTTTAACGATCTGCAAAAACGCCTTGGCCGGAAAAAAGTAGGCCCCAAAGTGAGGGCGCAAACGCCCGTGCATTATTTGATTTACGATTTGCTCGAGGATGGCGGGCAAGACATTCGGGAGATGCCATTAGAGGCGCGTCGAGAGAAGCTCGAGGCGCTCGTAGCTACTTACCCTATTGCTGAGGGTGACTTGACCCGCGAACTTCGGGCAACAGATGTTGAGGTGCTCGAGCAACTCCGCAGTAGTTCACGGGACGCAGGTGCCGAAGGGCTCATGCTCAAACGGCTGGATAGCCCTTACCTAGTCGGGCGGCGCAAGGGCTTGTGGTGGAAGCACAAAGTTGACCCCTACACGTTAGATGCCGTGCTCATCTACGCCCAAGCAGGCACCGGGCGGCGCGCTAATTTGTTTACTGACTACACCTTTGCCCTTTGGCGAGACGGCGAACTTGTGTCCTTCACCAAAGCTTATTCGGGTTTAGATGACGGCGAAATTGCCAAGCTTGACCGCTGGATACGGCGCAACACGGTCGAGCGCTTTGGGCCGGTGCGCAGTGTGAAACCCGAACAAGTTTTTGAACTTGCCTTTGAAGGCATTGCTGAGTCCTCCCGTCACAAGTCGGGCATTGCCGTGCGCTTCCCGCGTATTTTGCGCTGGCGCGACGACAAACCACCTGCTGAGGCGGATAGTTTAGAGACAGCTAGGGCGTTACTGGATGCTAACTGAGGTCAGGGTAAACATGCTGAGTTCTCCGTTGGTCAATTGGATGGTTTTTTGACGATGAGCACATCTAAGTCATCAACTGTCAAATCATCAGTGGCTAAATCATCAACTACTGTGTCAGATGTTGCCAGCGACGTAACCTCAAATGAGGCATCAACGAAGTCTCGCCGTGTCACCTCAAAAGCTAGGACATCAGGTAAGTCAGATACATCCAATGCTGTGACAGCATTAGAAATCCTTGCACCTATCTATAAGTTGTTCGATAAACGAGGCTGGACGCCTTTGACGTTTCAAGAAACCGTCTGGCAAGCTTACTTGAATGGTGAAAGCGGCCTTATTCAGGTGCCAACCGGCAGTGGTAAAACCTTTGCCGCCACCCTTGCGCCCCTCGCCGAGATGATGGTACGCCCGGCAAACGGCCTCAAACTGCTTTACATTAGCCCGCTTAGAGCTGTGTCTCGAGACATCGAAAAAGCATTGTCTACCGTCACTGAGGAACTGGGTTTAGACATTCGGGTGGAAAGCCGCACGGGTGACACCAGCCAAAGCCTCCGCAAAAAGCAGATGAAAGCAATGCCGGACGTGCTCCTCACCACGCCAGAGAGTTTGAGTGTGCTGCTCTCGTACAAAAACAGCGCCAAACGCTTTGGCAACCTGCGCGCAGTTGTGGTGGACGAGTGGCACGAACTGCTCAGCACCAAACGGGGCACGCAAACAGAGCTCTGCTTGGCACGTTTGCGGCAACTTGCGCCAGAAGTGCGTACCTGGGCAATGAGCGCCTCACTTGCTAACGTGGATGAAGCTATGCACGCTGTTACTGGAAATACGATGGGGCGGTTAGTGCGCTCTGAGATCAAGCGTGAGATTGTGCTCAAAAGTGTACTGCCCAAAAAGTTGGCGACGTTTCCGTGGGCGGGGCATTTGGGGAGCAGCATGGTGGAACCGCTGGTTGAGACGCTCGAGTCAACCCGTTCCACCCTCATCTTTACGAACACGCGGCGGCAAGCGGAACGTTGGTACGAGTTTCTCTGCAAAGCTGTACCTGACCAGGTGGATAACATGGCCCTGCACCACAGCAGTTTGGACAGACTGACCCGCGAACGCGTTGAGGAAGACCTTAAAACGGGCAAGCTCAAATGGGTGGTGGCGACCTCGAGTCTCGACTTGGGTGTGGACTTTCAACCGGTGGAGCAAGTCGTGCAAATTGGTTCACCTAAGTCGGTGGCGCGGGTCGTGCAGCGCGCCGGACGTAGCGCGCACACGCCGGGGGGCACCAGTGAGCTGGTGTTTGTGCCAACGAACGCGTTGGAGTTGCTCGAGCTGGCTGCAGCACGCGGGGCCCTAGCTGAGGGTGTCATCGAAGCACGTCAACCCCTTAGTAAACCCTACGATGTGCTTGCTCAACACTTGGTGACCCTCGCTTGTGGAGATGGCTTTACACGCGAGGGTATTGCCACTGAACTGCGGGCGACAGCAGCCTACGCAGAGCTTAGTGAGCAAGAGTTAGACGATGTACTACTACTCATCACCCAAGGCGGTAAGAGCCTCAGCGCGTATCCGGAGTATCAAAAAGTTGTTTGTAAAGATGGACATTATCAAGCTGCTAGCCAGCAAGTTGCGCGCCGTCAACGCTTGGCAATTGGCACCATCACCTCGAGCAGTAACGTGTTCTTACGCTACACCAACCAACACAAACTGGGCGCGATTGACGAAAACTTTATCTCCAAACTCAAATCTGGAGACACGTTTACCTTTGCCGGGCGCACCCTGGAGTTTGTAATGATGAAAGACATGAACGCCTACGTGCGGGCGTCCAAAAAAGCGGTGACAACCTCACCTAGTTTTGTGGGCAAAGCCTTACCCTTGTCGTTACCACTAGCCAGCTATGTGCGTCAGGAATTTGCGCGGGAGGATGCCACAACAATAGAGCACGAGGCTCTAGCAAGCTTACTCACGCGGCAACGTGAGCTGTCGCAGGTGCCAAAAGAAGATGAGTTATTGCTCGAGCACACCCGCACCCGCGAAGGTGAGCATCTATTTTTGTATCCGTTTGCTGGGCGCAACATTCACGAGGGCCTGGCTGCTGTGTTAGCGCTTAGACTCGCCCGCCAAGACCCAACCACGCTCAGCTATACCGTCAACGACTACGGCATCACTATGCTTGCACCTAAAGGCTACGACTTTCCCGCTAGACTCGCCAAACCCCTGTGTGAGGTAGGCAACCTACACTAAACACCTGAAAGCACAACTTAAACCAAGGGGGGACTGAGGCCTGAGCATAAAATTCGATCATAAAC
>JBCCBI010000115.1:0-13582 GCA_039034155.1 Deinococcota bacterium
CGCACTTATGTGATTCATAAATCTTGTCCTGTTCGGGAGTTGTTGCAAGGGGTTTAGGTGACAAGGTATGGCCTCAAGACAATGTCAATGGTATTGACCTCGAGATGATGTCATTCTGAGCTTGATTGTCAATATCTTAAGGGTCAAACTTGTCTACAGAAATAAGTCTTCATCTTGTGAGCTGAATACGTTGTGATTCTGTCTTGACATCAGTAGATTCAACGTTCATATGTGATGTGCGTTCTTGATAATGTTGAACGTACATCACACTAAAATTTTTAAGAACCTTGTTGGGTTTCGTACTCGAGCTGTACCTCGGCCGCAGCGCTAGCGATGGCGTCATCCAAACTGGCTTGACCGCTGGCAATACTAATAAGGGCGTTTTCAATGGAGGCTCTGACTGATCCCATAATGGGCGCAAGGGGTACGACAATACCGTCTTCAAGTGCTTGTAACGTTATTTGGGCGAACTCGTCGTTTTCGTAGAAAGGGTCTTCGGCAATGAGCGCAGGTCGGGTGGGAATCCATGCACCTGCCCGACAGGTATCACGCTGGGCGCGCGGTCCCGTAGCGTGCAGCGTGAACGCAGCAGCAGCGGCTTCTCTAGCCATGTCCCCAGTTGCAACAGGCGAAATAACCCAACCACCAGCAACATATTGACCGCGTTCAGCAGCATCTGGGTAGGGCAGGGGTACAGCTTTCCATTTGGCGTATTCATCACTAGGGAGGTTGGGCTCGAGCTCACGCACGTGGTAGTTAGAGTTACCCGAAAAACTGTAAACACTACCCGCAAACACGTCTGGCAAAAGCTGGGACTGATTAGACGAAATGGTTGCCTGTGGCATGAGGTCACGCTCAATGAGGTCGAGATAGAAGCCAAACATGGTCTTCCAGTGCTCAATGTTGTCACCTTCAAGCATAATAGGCACGCCGTCATCGTCAAACCAAGTTCCGCCGATGGCTTGGTAGAGCCCGGTGTTCATCTGCATCCAGCCCACCAGCGGATAAGCCACCCCGTAGGCACGTGGGTTCTGTTCTTTGATAGCTTCGGCCATAGCTGTAACCTCTGACCAAGTTGTAGGCGGTGTGGGAATCATCTCGCTGTTGTAGTAGTAGAGCGGTGTGTCGGTGTTGTGCCATAAGCCGGAAAGTTCCCCGCTAATGCCGCGCAGACTGCTCACTGACCAGTCAAAAAAATTGGCGTCCTCACCTTCTAAATATGGTTCTAAGCTGATAAGCTGCCCAGCCACAACATGATTGGGATAGACCGAGTGGTTGACCCACGCGGCATCTACATTGCCCGCGTCCATCTCTTGACTCATAGTTACGGGATTACCGTCACCAACAACTTCTTCAACTTGAATACCTTCGCTGGCGTAGCGGTCATTAAACGACTCGAGCACACTGTTAAAGGCAATCTGGCGGCTGGGGCGGCGGTCGCGGCTGCTAGCCCAGGAAGGTGTTAGATAGCGCACGGTGATGGGGCCATCTGACTGGGCCTTTGCAAAGTCGATGAGGTTGTCTGCTAACAAAACGCCACCACCTACGGCAGCAACACGTTTGAGGAAGGACCTGCGGGTGAAGGGGTTACGGGTCATGATTTGCTCCTTTCAAGTGAGTCATGAATAATGGCATCGGAAGGACTAGAGGCTGATGATATTGAGGTGGAGGCATTAGAGACACCTGATTTAGAAGCGGATAAGCTAGCGTTTGAGGTGTAGGCGTCTAAGTTAAACGGTGAAAAAAAGCGGCTGTTTACCTCACTGCCAACGTGATGAAGGATTTCAATCGGTAAGCGCTCGTGATGGGGCGGCTGGTCAGGTTCGTTGAGGCGGGTAAGCAGCATTTCGGCGGCATGTTTGCCAAGGGCTTCACCGGGTTGCATGGCGACTGCAATGTGAAATGGGCTGTAGTCAGCCGGGTGTTTGTGACCAAAGGCAGTAACTTCGACACGTAGGTTGTAGTCACTGTCACCACCTCCGGTGGCAGCCAAATGTGCACGCTCACTGCTAATGAGCATGAGGTCGTAGGCGAGGCGGGCGGCGACGTCGTGGTTAATGGCTACTAAGCCGGTAACTTTGGTTTCTTCCAGCTTGTCCAGCAAGCGTTGGGTGAGGTGGGTTTGACTATGACTTTGCTCGAGCGGCAAGTAATCTGCATACAGATCAAGCCACACGTTGTCTTCACTTACAACCAAGTCACGGTCTTGGAGAGCTTTCGCAAAGCCTTGTAGACGGTTACGAGACGAGCTAACATCTGGCTCGCTGTAATTGACAAACGCAACGCGCCTGTGTCCGCGTTGTAACAAAATTTCAGTGAGGTGATAGGCCGTAAATTCGTCATCAAAAGTCACTGTATCTGCGTCAATACCTGTTAAGTAGCGGTCAACCATCACCAGTGGCAACCCGCGCTGGCTTAGTTGTTGGTAAAAACTGGCGTCACGCTCACCCCTCGGGTAAACAATGAGTCCGTCAATACGGCTCGAGAGCTCGTCTAGTTCATAGGTACTCGTCTGATATGCCGTGTGGTAGTGCGCTAACACGTTGAGGTTAACTCGTGCTTGCGACGCCACTTTGGCAATACCCATCTGAATCCCATAGTGATACGGGTGGATAAGTCCACCGGCCAAAAACCCTAGTGTGGGCGTGCGTGTTCGTTTGGCTTGTTTAGCCAACACAAAGGTGCCACGCCCTTGTTGCCGCTCAACAAGAGCATCTTTTTCAAGTAAATCAATGGCTTTGACAACTGTAATTCTACTTACGTTGTGTATGTCTGCTAGTTTGCGCTCAGCAGGTAAGGCATCGCCTGATGAAAGCTCACCACGCGTGATAGACGCTTTAAGCATGCTGTAAAGCTGGTAGTACAACGGCATAGGATTTTTGGGGTCAATTTGCATCATAAACTCCATGGTAAAGAGTTTTGATGGTTTGAGATGGTATGAAATAGGTACATATGAATGATTGCAAAATCGTAGATACTGAGTGTGTACAAGGCTAGGACGTAAGTATCATGTTGGACAATAGTGTCATGTTGGATAATGACCGTTTAAATAAGCTGTAGCTATATGGACATGTCCAATTTAGACGGTTATTGCAGAAATGACTAGAGGGTTAGCTCACAATTTGTGAGACTTTGCCTTGAATACCCTTGAATATCCTTTGTATATTGACGACTTAGAAGGTGGAAAATGGTCACAAGTCGACCTACTTGAACTAACCAGTTGCGTGAAATCAGTAAATTACTCGGCTACTATTCAGTTATTGTGAATCTACTATGTGGATATGTCCAATCGAAGCGTGGCTTGCAGAAAGTTTTTTAAAATCTTTTTAATGTAAAGGTTGCTAAATCCATCAACAATACGAAGTTGCCGTACAAAGTTCATCAACTTGCCGAAGGTCACGTGTCAGTTGTAGTGATTGTGTGTACTCAACCCATATCAATTTGATAGCAAAACATTATTAGTTGTGACCCATCTTAGGGAGCCTCATGAAGCATGAGCAACGTCTTACCTTGCGCAACCTCCGTCTTAAACTCAACCTCATTCAAGACCGTATCTACTGCCAAAAGCAGGTTGTAGAGCAGTTTGGTTATCAACCTCTAGCAGGTCCAGACGCAGATATGCCAACAGAAGACGCCAATTGGCAAACCTTAACGCCGCCTTGTTATTGGGCGGACTGGCAAACAGATGTGGCGCTTCGGACAAGGTTTAACCTGCCAGTCACTTGGGGACATCCAGTTGCGTTTGTAATGCCCTTTGATAATCCTAAAGATTTTAATCACCCAGAAGCAATGGTTTACCTAGATGGTCAGCGGTTAGCTGCGTGTGATCGGCAACACCACGAGGTAAGGTTGCCAGATAGGGTGCTAGATGGACGCGAGCATGTGCTCGAGCTACGTGGTTGGACGGGACTAGGTGACTGGAAAGGTGTGCGGCCAGGGAGTCTGCCACTTTTACCACGCTGTGCGTTTGCTATTATTGATGAACCCACCCAACAGCTTGTTGACGTGGCACGGCTTGCGCTCGAGCTAGCTACCAACCTCACCGACGACACACCTGTTAAAGATCTACTCCTAAATGCTGTCCTAGACAATCTCAATCAACTGGACACCCGCGAGCCTATCTGCGATTGTTTTTACGCAGATGTTGTGCAGGTATTACCCCAACTTCAAGAAGCTATTCAAGCGTGTGGTCCGTCACTGAATGCTGAACTTATCGCCATTGGTCACGCCCACATTGATGTAGCGTGGTTGTGGACAGTTGCGCAAACTCGGCGCAAAGCCGCGCGTTCGTTTAGCAACGCCCTGGCGCTTATGGCACAACACCCAAGCTTTCACTTTTCACAGTCTCAGCCGCAGCTTTATCAATACGTCCAAGAAGATGACCCTGAGCTTTTTGAACAACTTAAAACTCGCATTGATGAAGGTCGCTGGGAAGTTTTGAGTACGGCTTGGGTGGAGATGGATTGCAACTTAACAGGTGCTGAAGCACTCATCCGCCAGTTTATTTTGGGTGAAAAATACATCCGAGAAAATCTGGGCGAAGCTACAAAAGTCATGTGGCTCCCTGATTGTTTTGGCTTTCCCGCTAGTTTGCCGCAAGTTTTCAAAGGCGTGGGCATGACTGCGTTCATCACCAGCAAACTGTCTTGGAATCAATACAACGACTTCCCATATGACAGTTTTTGGTGGCAAGGCATTGACGGTAGCCGCATGTTGTCGCATTTTATTAGCACGCCAGAGGTGAGTCCGCTCATTGGCCCTAAAGCAACTTATAACGGTATTTTGGATGCCCAGCAAACCTTGGGCACGTGGCGCGCCTACAAACAAAAAGCAGAGAATCAAGTTTTGCTGACTGCCTACGGCTACGGTGATGGCGGCGGCGGACCCACTCGAGACATGGTCACCAACGCGGAGCAACTGGCGAATTATCCAGCCTCACCCAAAGTTAGTATGGACACGGTGAAAACCTTTGTAGAGAAACTTGTGCCAAATGCCGCCAACTTCCCAACATGGCAAGGTGAGCTTTACTTTGAATTACACAGGGGCACTTACACCTCACAAGCGCGTATGAAACGTAATACTCGCAAAGCAGAGCAAGCGCTGCACGAGCTCGAGTTCCTCGCAAGCTATGCCAGCCTGCACGGTGCATCTTACCCCCACGAACACCTCACCAAAATTTGGCAACGAATCTGTTTGCAGCACTTTCATGACATCTTGCCAGGGTCGTCTATTGCGCAGGTTTACCGCGATTCTGAGGCGGATTTTGCGTATATCTTTACCGAGGTTGAGGAATTACGGCAACGCGCCACTAACCAACTTATGCAACATGTTGAGGCGGATGTTGTCATCATCAACAGCAGTCCGTTTGATAGAACGCAAGTGGTTGAGGTGGCGATTTCCTCAGATGAGGTTTTGGTTGATGGTGACGGTAATATGCTGATGCAGCAGCCTCTAATTAATAGCTCAGGACAACTTGTTTTGGTAAATCTTCCTGCTTACAGCCTCAGCTCATTCTCGAGGGCAAGATTGTCATCTGAGACTCCGAAGCTCACTGAATCTGTTCAAGTACGTGTAGAAGGTGACATTTATATTCTCGAGAACACCCTTATCTGCGCCAACATCAACGCCCTAGGTGAGGTTACTTCACTATTTGACAAACGCTTAAACTGTGAAATGTTATCAGCAACAGGCAATCACTTCCAAGTTTTTGAAGATCGTAGTGAGCCGTTTGACGCGTGGGACATTAACATCTACTACGAAGACCGCCACTGGACGTTTGCAAATGAGGCTCAGGTCAGTGTGCTCGAGCAAGGCCCTTTGCGTGCGTCGCTGCACGTTCGACGGCAGTACCGCAACAGCAGCCTCGAGCAAGTTATCAGCTTGGACGTAGGTAGCTCGAGGCTAGATTTTGCTACGAAAGTAGACTGGCACGAACAACATCAACTGCTCAAAGTTGCCTTTCCAACCACACTGCAAAGCCCAGAAGCCACCTATCACATTCAGTGGGGTACGGTTGCACGCCCGACTCACCGCAACACCTCGTGGGATATGGCCCGTTTTGAAGTACCTGCGCACTACTGGGCAGATTTATCGCAAGCAGATGCTGGCATAAGTTTGCTCAACGACTGCAAATATGGCTACGATGTGCTGGCTAGTACCCTTCGCCTTACGCTCATTAAAAGTGCCACCCATCCTGACCCAGATGCCGATCAAGGCATGCACGTGTTTACCTATAGCTTGCTATCTCACGAAGGCGATTGGCGCACGTGTACCCAGCCCCACGGCTATCAGCTTAACCATCCGGTGCGTGTCATGAATCATTCTGCTGAGCTTGTCAACGCAAACGCGCAATCATTACCACCACTGATTCAGGTTGATGCTGCTAATATCATTGTCGAAACCATCAAACAAGCTGAGGATGGTCGGGGACTCATTGTGAGGTTGTACGACGGACACGGCATTACCAGCAAAGTGACATTGAAATCGGCGTTTGAACTTGTCGAAGTTAGCCGTTGCGACATGTTGGAGAACATCCAAGAGACACTCGCACATGACGCGCACAGCATCGTACTGGGCATCAACCCGTATGAGATTGTGACGTTGCGGCTTGAGTACCCCTAAATAAACGCCTCAGTTGTCACCTAAACGCCATACGTCAAAATAACTGTGCTCTATACTCACAAAGTTGCCCGTTTGGGTTGAACCTACGGCAGCTTTGGAGGCTCCAAATGTAGCACGCTCTTGGTGTGAAGTTGTTGATTACAAACGACTCACACGATTAACAACTTGTGAGTGACCGTCAATAACGAGATTGACGCTGACGGTTGCATTAAAAATATCGCGACCTTTTGATGTCGTGATACATCACGTTTTATCGTTTTACACCGTTGTTTTTACAGGAGCTTAAAGATGTTAGAAAAACCCGTCATGCACGCAGATACCATCACCTTGCGGCCGCTTACTGGGGCAGATGCACCCGCCATGTTTGCAGGCTTTGGCGATAAAGAAGTTGACCGACTTACTGGCACGCAAGATACGTTTACGCTCGAGCAGGTGCAAGCGTATTACACTCGTATTGAAACTGCCGACGACCGCGCTGACTACGCCATTGTCTTAAAAGATGACCCCAGCCAACTGCTTGGTGAGGTTGTCTTAAATGAGATTGATTGGGAAAATCAAGTTGCTAACTTTCGGATTGTCATTTTGAAGTCTGCTGATTTTGGTAAAGGCTACGGCAGCCAAGCTACCCGCCTTATTGTGCAATACGGCTTTGAGCAGCTCAAGTTACACAGAATTGAGCTCGAGGTCTATGACTTTAACCCGCGCGCGCAACGTGTTTATGAAAAGTGCGGCTTTAAGCGCGAAGGCCTCCGCCGTGAGACGCTCGTGTGGGAGGGTGAACGCCACGGTGCTATTGTTATGGGCATGACGCGCCCAGACTATGATGCGCTAGCACACTAGAATCTTAGCGCATTAGAATCTAAGTTAATCAAATAATCTTGATAAGGCGGAGGATGTCTCCGTCTTATTTTTTGACCTTAATGCGTGCGTGTTCAGCAAGCAGCATCAACATGAAGTACCCGCTATAGTGAGCCTTATGACGTTTGACCAAGCAGAGTATGAGGCGATGACGTTTGAGCAGCTCGAGCCCACAAAGTTAGAAGACATCATTTTCTATGACTGTACATTCCAAGACTGCAAGCTGGCTGAGGTAAGCCTAAAACGCGCTGAGTTTACGGAATGCACGTTTGTCAATTGCGACCTCAGCATGGCGAACGTGACGGATGTTCGGTTTGTAGAGGTAGTGTTTCGCAAATCAAACCTCACAGGCATTAACTGGTCGGTGATTGCTAAAGATAATCATTTGAGCGTGGGTGTTAGCTTTGAGGAATGCGGGCTAACTTATGGCACGCTCAGGGGGCTTGATTTGCAGGGCTGTAGTTTCAAAGACTGCCTTACACATGACGTTGATTTTACTGATGCCTTACTCACCAAAGCTGATTTTGCAGGGTGTGACTTGCAGGGGAGTGTGTTTGCTAGCTGTAACCTAGCTGAGGCTAATTTTGTGGGTGCTAAAAACTACCAGATTGATGTCTGTGACAACAACGTACGCAAAGCTAAATTCTCCTTCCCTGAGGTGATGGGGTTACTTGCGGGGTCGGGTATTGACCTTGTCAGGTGATGGTATTAAACATATACATTTACTCAGCGCGTTTGTGCAATCATCTTGCTGATAGCATCTACAACAAGCTGAGGTTCATCTTCGTGAATGTAATGTTGGCTTTGGGTTGCGATGATGTGGGTTGTGTTGGTGGATAGCTCGAGCAACTTTGTCTGGTACTCGCGCCAGGTTTGCTCGAGCTGCACTTCAACCTCTGCGACCACGCCATCCGCACCTTGGTCGCGGCAACGGCAGCGCCGCCCTGCTGACACAACCGTAATGGGTAAACTTTCCAGATTTGGTATAGCCCGCATCTGCGCGTAACATTCAGCTAAACGAATACCTTCAGAATTTAAGATGTTGTCCGGGTAGCTTGGGTCAAGCAGTTGCGCACGTTCGTGGCGTGTCAAGGTGAGCCAGTCAGGTTCGGTAATGTCGTGAGCGGGTAGCTCACACGCTCTGTAAGTACCTTGAAGTGCAGGAAAGACATCCTCATGAGGGCTGTCAAGAAGCATGAGACCGCAGACTTTGTCGGGAAATGTATGGCTGAATAATCTGCCAATAAAGCCTCCAAACGAATGCCCTACGATAATAATAGGTGAGTTGATGTTGAGTGCTCGCAAGAGGGATGCTAAGTCCTGTACGCAATCCTGGCAAGTTCGTTTGTCGCTAGCAAACTGACTTTGCCCCACGCTAGCGCGGTCATAGCTGATGGTTCGGGTGAGGTTGGCAAGCGCGGGTTGAATGTGCTGCCAAATGTTGTATGAGTCACCCATACCAGCCTCGAGCACTACGGTAGGTTCACCTTCACCAGCCTCGAGCGCTGCTAATATGCGCCCATCAATATCAATTTTGTGGAATGTATGCGTCATCTGATGACCTTCTTAAATTTTCCGTGTCACAGGCAAGTTCAACTTCAACGCGCGGCTGCTCACCCGCATCAGCAGACAACTTGTGATACCGGCAACCAAAGCAACTTGCGTATTTAGCCCATAGAGCAAAAACACAACAAGCGCGCCCAATGCCCCAGCACTGGCATAAAAATCGCCGGCGCGGTAGAAAATACCCGGAATTTTGCCCACCAGCACATCCCGCAAAACGCCGCCCCCAACTGCCGACACGGTGCCTGTAAAAATCACGCCCCACATGCCTAAGCTAGCACTTAAGCCGCTTTCTGCACCAAGTGCTGCAAACACGGCAAGTCCCAAAGTATCTAGCCCGTAAACAAGTAACTGCAAGCGCCGCTGATGCCTAGCATGTCTAGCTTTGAGCTTGTGCGTGTTGGGGTTTGTGTCATTACTAAGATAAGCGTCAAGACTAAGATAAGCGTCAAGGTAAAAAACAAGCAAACCCGTAAGGGCAACCACCCACAGCAAGGGTTCATTGCGAATTGCAGCTGTGGGCAAACGCCCAACCACAATATCGCGGATGGAACCGCCGCCAACTGCCGTGACAGATGCCAATACCAATACCCCTACGATGTCAAAACGTTGTTGGATGCCGACCAAGGCACCTGTAGCCGCAAATGTTAATGTTCCCAGCCAGTTGAGAAGCTCGAGCATCGCCACCTCCTAAGTTACAAAGATGATGTATTCAAAGTGCTGCAAGGAACGTGTCAATGGTTGTGATAAAGCGCTGATAGTCCGGTTTGTAGACCTCATGTCCAGAATCTTCAAAGACAACGATCTCAGCATTGGGTAACGCTGCCATGTACTGGTTAGCTTCCTCTACAGTAAGCGCCTTACTTTGTCCGCCGCGAATGATTAACACTGGGCAGGTGATGGCAGGGAGAACATCCCACAGAGGAGTATTTTCTGATTCTTGGTAGGAGGCTGTCAGGTAGTGGTGCGGCAAGTTGCCTTGCTCGAGTAAGCCCTTGTACACATTGTCAGCTATTTTAGGATACTGGGCGCGGTAATCCAGCAGGATTAACCCACTTAGATTGGCGACGTGCTCGTGAGCGTATGAAAGTGCCACGGGGACGCCCATTGAAAACGCCATCAAACAAAACGGTGTGGTGACAGCCTCAGTGTTAATAGTGTGGTTGATAGTAGCCGTCAGGTCGTTAAGACGTCCAGTGAGTCCGTAGCCAGATGCAGGTGCAGAACTTTTCCCTAAACCCCGTTTGCCAACACTGATACAACGTCTAGGATAGAAATACGCCATTTCATCGCGGAAGCTGTCAGCATCACCCCCAAAGCCGGGTACATAGATAAGTGGCGTGTGGGTATCGGACGTTCCTGAGCTGAGGTCATGAAGCTTGACATCATCTTGCAGTGCAAAATTATCGTGGATATTAGTACTAGGCATAAATCAGTAACCTCAAGATAGTGTTGTGTTATTGGTGTCGTAACGTAGAGTATCAAATCGTAATTTCACCTACTAGATACTGCACAGCCTGCCCGCCAATCGCCACGCGATCCCCCAACAACTCACAGTGAAGCGTGCCACCGCGCTTGGAAAGTTGCTTGGCGAGAAGCTGCGTTTTATTGAGTTTTTCTGCCCAGTAGGGAATAAGCCCGCAGTGGGTAGAGCCAGTCACAGGGTCTTCTGGAATACCTGCACCGGGCGCAAAATAGCGCGAGACAAAGTCGCATGTGTCACCTGCTGCAGTCACAACGACACCGTAAGGGAAAAGGCTAGCAAGCTTTTCTAGGTTGGGTTTCAGTTCCCGTACCTCAGTTTCACTGCTGTAGATGGCATAGTAATTTGTGTCCTCAACGGTTTTAAACACATGTTGAGGTTTGTGTTCTAACCCCTCGAGCAGTGCTTTTGGAGCTTCACAAGGTTGCAGGGCATAGCGTGGAAAATCTAGGGTAAGGACGTTGTCTTGCTTGTGAACGCTCAAACTACCGCTTTGAGTATGAAAGTACACATTATCCAACCTAGGGTGGATGTGATGGAAGATGACGTATGCAGTTGCTAACGTGGCATGACCACATAGTGGTGCTTCATGAACGGGTGTAAACCAGCGTAAATGAAACGTGTTGAGCCGTTGTGATTGGACAAAAAACGCTGTTTCAGAGAGGTTGTTTTCAGCAGCAATAGCTTGAAGTAGCTCATCATTTAACCAGGTTTCGAGCGAGATAACCGCTGCGGGATTACCTTGAAAAACCTTGTCAGCAAACGCGTCAACTTGGTAGAGCGTCAATGTTTGTGTCACAGGCTAGATGACTTGCCGAGGTTTGGCAGTAGCCTCATTACCTGTGTTGGGTGTTCCAGAAGGCTCAATGATCATCACATGAGCTTCTTCGTTGGCGATTGGACAATGCTCGACGCCTTTGGGCACAACAAATATCTCACCTTCTTGTAAGTCAATATTGCGGTCACGCAGTTGAATCGTGAGCGTGCCTTTGAGCACCAAAAAAAAGTCGTCGGTGTCGTCATGCTTATGCCAAACAAATTCGTCTTTTACTTTGACGACCATTACATCGAGGTTGTTGAGTTGGGCGACAGTTCGGGGCGACCAGTAGTCCGTGAATTGCTCGAGCTTCGCGGCTAAATTAACTTTATCGTTCATCACAAGATTGTACCCGCTTAGGCTTTGAAGTTTTTAGATGATGTTAGTCTTCGACGCCCTCCCAAGTATGCAACTCTAAGCGAAAGCCATCTGGATCATAGATGTAAAAGCGGTAGGGACCATAGCCCTGATTAGCTTTAAGATCATCTAAAGACTCGAGGACGATCTGAGTTTTTGATGTTGTTTGGGCGGCACTGGCGTAAATATCAGTACCTTGTTGCTGTAGATATGAAAACCATGTGTTGTCGCTGGCTCTAGTGGGTAGCTCGAGCCATATATGATTCACAGTTACTTGCTAAATATCCTGCTTACGTGGATAAAAATTAATAAACATCCGCCCTAAATCAATACCCAAAATTCTGTTTGTAAACACGCGTACCGAGCAACCTAAGAGACCATGATAGAAGTCATGTGTTTGTTGCAAATCACGGACGTGTAAGACAACATGTGTACAGTCAAATGCCTCCATAGCATCACACCATCCTTAAATGTCTATCAAGACCTTGTTTGAAATGGCATAGTCTATAGCTTTACAGTATTAAATGTCGTAATGTCGCTTGTGCCAGTCATAGTGCGAATAACTAATACGCCGTGTTGTTGTGTCTACGGCTAAACCTTTGCTTGTAACGCCTGCATCCGGTCAGTTTGCTCCCATGGAAACTCGTCCCTCCCAAAGTGGCCATAGCTACTGGTAGCTTTATAAATGGGCCGGCGTAAGTCAAGCTGGTCGATGATGGCGGCTGGGCGGGCGTCAAACACCTTGCTGATGGCATTCATAATGGCAGTTTCAGAAACTTGGCTGCTGCCAAAGGTATCCACGTACATACCGACCGGATGTGCCACACCAATGGCATAGGCAAGTTGAATTTGACAACGAGTAGCTAGACCAGCTGCAACCACGTTTTTAGCAATGTAACGCGCATAGTAAGATGCACTGCGGTCAACTTTGGTAGGGTCTTTGCCGCTAAACGCACCGCCACCGTGGGGAGCAGCGCCGCCATAGGTATCGACAATAATTTTGCGCCCGGTGAGGCCAGCATCCGCCTCAGGGCCACCGCTTACAAAGCGCCCGGTGGGGTTCACAAAAATTTTGGTGTCGTCTGCCAAATAGCCCTTGGGGAGTGCATGCTCAATGACGTGCTTGGTGATGTCGTCACGGAGTTGCGTTGTAGAGATGTCTGGATCGTGTTGGCTCGAGACCACCACAGCCTCAACTCCAGTGGGCGTATCACCTTCATAGCGAATAGTCACTTGCGCTTTACCGTCGGGTCGTAAATAGGGGAGGATGCCAGTTTTGCGTGCCTCAGCTAAGCGTTTGGTAAGCTGATGCGCTAGCGTTATTGGCAGTGGCATCAGCTCGTCTGTTTCGCGGCTAGCGTAGCCAAACATGAGGCCTTGGTCGCCCGCACCCAGTTCGTTGTAGTGAGCGTCAGCTTCTTTAGTGCCAGCATCGTAAGCCTCAGAATCATAGGCATGGTCAACGCCTTGAGCAATGTCAGCAGATTGCTCACTAAGCGCAATGAGCACCGCGCCGTGGTCGGCATCAAAGCCGTAGTTGCTATTGGTATAGCCTACCTCGCGCACGGTTGTACGGACGATGGCTTGCAAGTCAACGTAGCCGTTACAACTAATTTCCCCAGCAATCAGCGCCAGCCCGCGGGTGAGGATAGCCTCAGCAGCCACTCTAGCCATGGGGTCAATGGTCAAAATGGCGTCTAGCACGCCATCACTAATGCGGTCTGCGAGCTTATCTGGATGGCCTTCGGTCACAGATTCGGAGGTGATGAGTCGTTGCATAGCTGTCTCCTTAAAAATGATGAAGCGTCAAAAATAATGAAACGTCGTAGAGTTATAGTGTGATTGTGCAGTAGATACTATGTTAGCTGCTAGGAGTGGCTTGA
>JBCCBI010000116.1:0-13514 GCA_039034155.1 Deinococcota bacterium
CACTTTCGCTATTCCTGGTAGCCCCACAGGTATTCGCTTTTTTACCTCGGGTCATGACGGGTTCTTAGGTCAACCGTCTGTGGGCTGGTACAGGCGGAAGTACTATGGGCATCTACCTCAGCAGCAAGCAACAATCTCGGCGAATGGATTTGGGTTAGCAGTGCAGAACTAATCGGAGAAAATACATGCCCTCAAGCGAGGGCATGTATAAGTCACGTATATAAAGGGATTATATTCAATGACTACTTAAAGCCACAGACTCTCATCAAGAAATCCGTCAACACTAAAAACTTGCAAATCTTGTGAAAGTTTTTTCTGCTGGAGATTGAAAGTTTTTTCTGCGCGCGACATTTTGCTTGTAATAAAGATGATGTGACTATGAAGGCACAGGTAAAGATGACAACGTCCAAGCTGTAAATAACCGCCTATCCTAAAAGGACAACATATACCTCACGAAGACGGTGTCAATGTATATCTATAACTTTTGATGAAAGTAACGTCGTTTTATCGTGAGATGACACTGTGTTTGAACAAGATACTGTCGTAATCTTGATTTAAGGCACGGTAAGTTGAGATGGGGAAGATTGAGTTTTGTGCATCACTTGAGTATGTACACCGTACTTGGTGTGTACACCGTGTTGTAAATCAAAAGGAGGTAGGTTTATGAAACAACGAAGTTTTAAGGTAGTACTAACAGGTTTAGTGATGGCGCTATGTGTAGTAGCGTCGGCACAACCTTTTGTGTGGCGCGACGCATGGAGTGCTGACGCAGCTGAGGTTCAAGCTATGTTGGCAGACGGTGAAGCTGCTGAGATGACGCTAAGAGTAGCTTCTCTTGGTGGACCGCGTACATTTAACAGGTTTATTTCAACGGAATCGCAAGTGCAAATACGGTAGGTGGTATTGAGGAAACGCTAGGAGCAGGTTTACTTACGATTGATCCTGTCACCGACGAGTGGATTCCCTATGCTGCCTCGAGCTTTGAGGTTTCCGAAGACGGTACAGTGATTGATGTCACCTTGCGCGACGGTCTCATGTGGAGTGATGGCACGCCCATTACTCTAGATGACTATTTGCTTACCTACCAAATTGAAACTGACCCCGAGCTGGACGGTCCGCACTACGATGGTTGGTTTATTGATGACGCTCCCATTATGGTTGAAGCAAACGGTGAGCGTGGTCTGCGGTTCACGTTTCCTACAGCTGACCGCATTGCATTTACCATTGTAGGTACGCATATTCCCACGCCTAGCCAAATTTTTGCAGATGTGTATGCAGAAGGTGGTGCAGACGCTGTTGAGGCCATCTTAGGAACAGAAACAGACCCTAGCGAACTTGTATTTTCTGCTCCTTGGGTACTCTCTGAATACGTGCCTGATGAGCGCTTGATTTTTACTCGAAATCCTCACTTTGGCGAGTGGAACGTAGATGAGTCTGGCAACCCACTGCCGTACATAAGTGAACGCAGTGAGGTCATCGCTGACCAAGCAGCGCAGCTCAATTTGTATTTAGCGGGTGAAATTGACGTCTATGCACCTGCCAATTTAGATGAGGTGGGCGCCATTAACGTAGCTGCACTCAATGGCGACATTGACGCGACGATCCTTGAGAACGTTAGTCCGTCGCGTAGCAGCTCGTTTTATTCCTTTAACTGGAACCTGGCAAGCGATCCGTTTAAAGAGTCAGTTTTCCGTGATGTGCGCTTCCGCAAAGCCATGAGTCACTTAACTGACCGCGAAGCCATTGTGGAGCTTGTTAATGGTGGGGCCGCTGCACCAGCCTATTCCAACGTGTATCAAGTTTTGGACTTCTGGTATAACCCAGACGTTACTAAGTATGAATTTGATCCTGAAGCGGCGTTAGCGCTCCTCGCTGACATGGGCTTTACCGAGATGAACGACGACGGCTTTTTGATAGATGCTGAAGGCAACGAACTCGGCTTTACCCTCGCAACCAACGCAGGCAACGCTAACCGTGAACAAACTATTCAAATTATTGCTGACACTATGCGCGAATTCGGTATTAACGTTGAACCCACCACACTCGACTTTAACTTGTTGGTTGATCAGCTCCTCTCAGAAGGTGACGACCGCCCTTGGGAATCAATTTTGCTTAGCTTAAGTGGGGGTAGTCGCGATTGGCCGTTTGGCACGAATAGTTACACCTGCACAGGTAACTTACATATGTACAACCGTTCAGGTGAGTGCTTAACGCCTGAAGAAACGCGTGTTGAAGAGCTCTTTTTTGAAGGTCGTAGCACGTTAGACAGCGCTCGCGCCCAAGAAATTTCATACGAATTGCAAGATACTTTTGCGGCACTTCAGCCTATGGTTTACACTGTGAGTCCGCTGGTTCACTACAGCTGGTTAAATGAAGTTGGTGGGAATTATCCAGATGAGTTGATTAACTCTATCAATGGCTCGAGACTCACCGTTCTGACTTTCAAACGCTAAGGCGAGCTCGAGGTGGTCGGTACTATCTGGCCACCTCACTCTATTTCAGGGTTTTTCTTAATAACATCACACGACAAATAGCGTTAGATGCCGGTATTTTACTTGCTAGATATGATGTACTTTGCTATCAGCTCGCGAACGCTTGTTTGTAAGTATCTTTAAAGACATGTTGACGTGCTATTACGTTTATTCGATGTCGAACACCTCAACAGCTTCATCCAGACTTGTGTAATGGTGTATTAAGAACCATCATCAATAGTAGGTGAGGCAATTAAGAGTCTTAGTGTTATCTGCTTGTGATGCTGTTCAGATGCAACCTAAGCGGCAGCTAGCTTCAGTGTTACTAATTCAAACATCCGCTAAACCCTAGACCTACGGAGGGATTGTGCTTACCTATATCATCCGCCGGCTTTTGAATCTTATCCCCACGTTTTTAGGGGCAACCTTGCTGGCGTTTATCATTAGCCAACTTGTCCCCGGTGACTTTTTGAACACCATGCGCTTGAGCCCAGACGTGCGCCCAGAGACGATTGAACGGCTCGAGCGTCAATACGGCCTCGATCAACCTTGGTTTGTGCAGTACGGCCGTTGGATGGGCAGTTTGGCACGTGGCGACCTTGGCTTGTCTTTTGACAGCAACCAGCCAGTAGTGAACCTGGTGCGCCGACCAGTGCAAAACTCCATGATTTTGGTGGTGCTCTCCATTATTTTGCTGTGGGTGGTGGCCATTCCTCTAGGAGTTTATGCGGCAACACGCCAGTACTCACTAGGCGACCAAGTGGTGGGTGTGGTGAGTTATTTTGGCCTGGCAATCCCTAATTTTTTCTTTGCGTTACTTATTATTTTAATGTTGTTTAACCTGCGCGGTTTCACGCGCGAGGTCTTTGGCTATAATGAGTTGTTACTTCCTGTTGCCAAGATGACCAGTAGCGAGTTTTCTGATTTATCTCCTATTGGTCAAGTACTTGATATTTTGCGGCACGCCATTATTCCAGCGTTTGTAACTGCTACGGCAGGTATGGCCGGGTTCACCCGGGTGTTACGTGCGCAGATGATTGAATTTTTAAGCAGTGACTTTATTCGTACCGCCCGGGCCAAAGGTCTGGGGGAGCGCAGCGTGACTTACAAACACGCGCTCAGACCGTCACTTATCCCCTTTATTGCGGGTATTGGTGGACTCCTTCCAGCGCTCATTGGCGGAGCCGGGCTGGTTGAGATTGTGATGGCCTGGCCAGGCATTACGCCTATTTTGCTCGCGTCAATTAGTCGGCAAGATATTTATGTGGTGTTGGGCTTTTTGGTGATTTCCACTTTGTTGCTGATGATTGGCAATCTTGTTTCAGATTTATTACTTGCAGTCGCTGACCCCAGGATACGGTATAGTTGATGGCACTCTCGAGCAAAACTGCCCTCCCCAATAGTCCCAAAGACAATAACCCTAAAGATCGGCAAACACCCGCTAAAGCCAGCGCCCAAAGCCAAGCGAGCATTGCCTGGCAGCAGTTTAAGCGCCGTAAGTCTGCGGTAGCTGGCGGCGTAGTACTTATCCTCATGTACCTTATGGCCGGGTTTGCGGGGTTTTTAGCACCTTATGGTATCAACGAATACACGCGCCGCCTACCTGTTACGCAGTTTCACCCGCCAACTCGGGTGCACTGGATTAACCCAGATACAGGCTTGCCGGGCCGGCCATTTGTCTACGCAACTGACGCAGAACGCGACCCTGTAACCCGTCAACGTGTTTATGTTGAGGACACCAGTGAACGTTTCCCAATCAAGTTGTTTGTGCGCCGCCCAGATGAACCTTATAAGTTGTTTGGGTTTTGGGAGCAGGACCTGCGCTTATTTGGGGTAGATGAACCGGCGCGTATTTTTTTATGGGGCACGAATAATTTAGGGAAAGATGTGTTCTCGAGGGTGCTTTACGGCGGTCAAGTGAGCCTCACCATTGGAATTTTGGCGGTGTGGGTATCGCTCTTTTTAGGGCTTACCTTTGGCGGCATCGCTGGCTTTTACGGTGGCTGGGTAGATGAAGTCATCATGCGGTTTATTGAGGTTTTAGATGCTATTCCGGGCTTATATCTACTCATTGTTTTATCTACATTGCTGCGCGACCCTAGAAACCCGCTTGCACGTTCATTTGGCTTAGAGATGACCTCTGCCCAGACGTTCATGATGATTGTGTTTGTACTGGGGTTTATTGGTTGGGGCGGACTTGCTAGAACAATTCGCAGCATTTTGCTGAGCGTACGTGAATTTGACTACGCCCAAGCTGCTAAAGCACTAGGTGCGTCCAACAGTCGGATTATTGCTAAGCATTTGTTACCAGCAACGGCTAGTTTTGTGATTGTGAGTTTAACGCTGGCTATCCCGGGCTTTATTTTGGCTGAAACAGGTTTATCGTTTATTGGTTTGGGACCAAGTGAGGTGGATACAGCAAGTTGGGGGTTGTTACTACGAGATGCCACCTCGAGGGGCATCACTATTCAGTTTGTGCCGTGGTTACTTATTCCGGGCATTCCTATTTTCCTAGCAGTGTTGTGTTGGAACCTCGTGGGCGACGGCTTGCGAGATGCCTTTGATCCACGCAAGCGAGAGTAAGTGAAGTCCTCTCATAGTTGGGTTGGTAATACTCTCGGCAATACTCTCAAATAGGCTGTAAGTAGACGTTGAGATAGGGCTGTTGAACGTATCAACTTGCTCCAGATGTAATAGTTAAAATGATGTTGGTAACAAACTGGGCTTCGGATTAATCGTATTAACGCATGACCAAGGGGTAATTGCATATAAATGCGTTCGAGTATTTATACTTTAAGGTAGCTGCTCGAGCCCAGTCATATAAATCTCATGGCAAACATATACACAGGCAGCAAAATAAGGTAAAGTGATAAGAATACCGTCATCGGCGGGTGTGTTGTACGCGCTTGATGTGGCAAATTGCCTTGGAAAAGCACAAATAAAGTGAATCTGGCAGGCCAGTATCGCGTGGAGACATCCTTAACAAGACCGTTAAGGGTATGATGTTTTATAACCCAGTACATGCATAGTCATGACAAGGAGTGTAAGTTTATATGGCCAATGAAGATGCTCTGCTGAATGTCGTTGATCTCAAGACCTACTTCAAAACAGACGAAGGTGTGGTCAAAGCGGTTGATGGCGTAAGTTTTCACATTAATCGCGGTGAGACCCTCGCCGTTGTTGGTGAGTCTGGTTCAGGTAAGTCGGTGACAAGTTTGTCCACCATGCGCCTTATCCCGTCACCTCCGGGGCGTATTGCTGGCGGGCAAATTTTATTTGAAGGTGAAGACATCGTCAAAAAGACCGAAAAGCAGATGCGCAAAATTCGCGGCAATGAAATCTCTATGATTTTTCAGGAGCCCATGACCAGCTTGAATCCGGTCTACACCGTGGGCGACCAAATTGCTGAGGCTATTGTCTTACACCAAGGTAAAACCAAACGCCAAGCCATGTCACTGGCAACAGAGATGCTTGATCTGGTAGGCATTCCTGAACCAGGCAAACGCGTCAAAAACTATCCTCACCAAATGTCTGGGGGGATGCGTCAACGGGTCATGATTGCTATGGCGCTATCTTGCGGACCTAAATTGCTCATTGCTGACGAACCTACGACGGCGCTAGATGTAACGATTCAAGCGCAGATTTTAGACCTTATGCGTAAACTACAGCGCGAAATCGGTATGGCCATTCTTTTCATTACGCACGATTTAGGTGTTGTTGCAGAAATTGCTGACCGCGTGGTAGTCATGTACGCTGGGCGTGCTGTTGAAGAAGCTGATGTCAACGATATTTATGGCAGCCCTAAAATGCCTTATACAATGGGCCTACTGCACTCTATCCCACGGGTAGACAAAGCAGCTGACCACCAGGAGCGCCTAAATGCTATTCCCGGCAACGTACCTAACCCGCTACACTTACCAGGCGGCTGCTCGTTTCACCCACGCTGTGCGTATGCAAGTAACGTGTGTAAACAAGGCATTCCACCGCTAGAAGATTCTGGTGGCGGTCACATGGTGCGTTGTATTCGCTGGAGCGACGTGCAAGAAGAAATTAAACAAGGTCCGGTGGTGGCATGACGGTCCCTGCCCCTTCACACGCAAGCGCGTCAGCTACGGGCAACGACTTTTTGCTAGAGGTTAATGACCTGCGCAAGTGGTTTCCGATTAAGGGTGGCATTCTGTCGCGTACGGTTGCCAACGTTAAAGCTGTCCAAGACATTTCATTTACAGTCAAACCAGGTGAGGTCGTTGGGCTGGTAGGTGAGTCTGGCTCGGGTAAAACAACTGCTGGTCGGTCTATTTTGCGGCTTATCGAACCCACCTCGGGTGAGGTTAAGTTTAATGGGGTAGACGTCACCAAGCTCAATAAATCCCAAATGCGAGAATACCGCAAAGAGATGCAAATTATCTTCCAAGATCCCTTTGCGAGTTTGAACCCGCGCATGACCGTTGGGGACATTATTGGTGAGGCCTTGGTTATTCACAAGCTTGCCAAGGGCAAAGCTAAAGAAGAACGCGTAGCCGATTTGCTCGAGCGCGTTGGTCTCTCCAGTTCCCACATGCGACGTTATCCACACGAGTTTTCGGGCGGTCAGCGTCAGCGTATTGGGATTGCCCGAGCGCTTGCTGTTGACCCCAAATTTATTGTGGCAGACGAGCCTGTTTCGGCGCTTGATGTGTCGATTCAAGCGCAGGTTGTTAACTTGCTGCAAGACCTTAAAGAGGAACTCGGCCTCACCCTGCTGTTTATTGCACACGATTTGGGCGTAGTGGAGTACATTTCTGACCGCGTGGTGGTCATGTACTTGGGCAAAATTATGGAAGTGGCACCTGCTAAAGAGCTTTACGCAAACCCAGCGCATCCTTACACGGAAGCGCTTCTGTCAGCAATTCCTATTCCAGACCCAACCCTAAAGCGCGAGCGGGTTATTTTGCAGGGCGATATTCCTAGTCCCATCAACCCACCGTCTGGTTGTGTGTTTAGAACGCGTTGCCCGATTGCCATTGACGAGTGCGCCAAAGTTGAGCCAGTGCTCGAGGCAGTTGGTCCCGAACACTTTAAAGCCTGCATTCGTCGCCCTTAATTTATTGAGGCATTAGCAACTGTAAGTCACAACATTTAAGATCATAACCTGATGCCAACATCACACAAGTCTACAGATAATCATGCTGTGGACGTACCACAATCACAATTCCACGAGCACATCACGGATAAACCCAAGCTAGACAAGCGTGATGTGCTCGCGCTTATTTTGGCAACGTACCGCGCAACGTTACCTTATTTACTGGTATTTATTATCTTGTTTGTTGTAGGAATTTGGTTGGTGACAGAGGTGTTCTTGCGCTAGGTGTTACTCTTTTGTTGATATCGTGAAATTATAATTCAATACAAATCATTATTACTGTCTAGTAATTTAAATCTCTCTCAATATTTCATATGATGATGTGACAAAGTTTCCTAGAACCGCTACAATGCTATAAATAAACACTCGGAGTATTGTGGCAATCATGAATAAAATCACATTTACACTTAACGGTCAGCGCAAAAATGCGCTGCTTGAATCACCTGACATAACCGTGTTGCAGTATTTGCGTGCCAACGGTTGGGTTGGCACTAAAGAAGGCTGTGCTGAAGGTGACTGCGGTGCGTGTACGGTTGCGCTCGTCGGAAAAAACGAGGCTGGTAAGGCAGAATATCAAGCTGTGAACAGTTGCCTCATGCCCTTAGGCGCGCTAGCTGGACAAGACATGGTTACCGTGGAAGGTGTTGCACCAAGTGCTGACATTCACGACCTTGACAGCCTCCACCCAGTTCAGCAAATGATGGTGGAGACAGGCGGCTCGCAGTGCGGTTACTGCACGCCGGGGTTCATCATGAGTATGTTTGCTGCTTACTACCGAGGTGGTGGGGGTGACGCTAGTGACCGCGATGTCGAGGGCAATTTGTGTCGTTGCACGGGGTATTTGCCCATTCGTAAGGCACTTGCGAATTTAGATACGCCAGCAGCAGATGATCCTTTTGTAAAGAAGCTCAAGCAACCCCTAACCTCACCCGGCTCACAACCACAGTTTTCACCAACGGATACGGGATTTATTTATCCAGCGACATTAACTGAGGTCTTTGAAGCACTCGAGACCCAGCCCGACGCTGTTGTAATAGCCGGTGCCACCGATTTAGGCGTAGACATGAACGACGGACGACTGAGTGCACCAACGCTTATTTCACTCGAGCATGTCTCTGAACTTAAAGTCTTCGAGGTTGCTGAAGATACCGTCACCATAGGTGCGGGGGTGACTTTGAGCCAGCTCGAGTCCTTGCAACTTTTTCCAGCTTTGTCCACCATGATTAGCTGGTTTGCCTCAAGGCAAATTCGCAACCGCGCAACCATCGGCGGGAATATTGCTACAGCCTCACCGATTGGCGACTTACCACCTGTACTCCTTGTGTATGATGCCAGCATCACCATTGCCAACAAAGACGGTACACGTGAGCTGCCCTTAGCTGAATTTTTCAAAGGCTACCGCCAGACTGACCTTGAACCCGGTGACATCATCACGCAAATATGTATACCGCGCCAGATGACAGTTGACTCGAGTACCCGCTTAAGCCAGTCCTACAAGGTGGGTAAACGGGGCACAGACGACATCAGCATCGTAGCGGCTGCGTTTTGTATTGATATAGATGAGGCTAACATCATCACGCACGCACGCCTTGCGTATGGTGGGGTGGCAGCGACACCTGCTCGAGCTGTAGATGTTGAAACTTGGCTTGTTGGTAAACCATGGACGCTAGCAACTATCCAAACAGCTAAAGCCCAGCTCAGTAGGGCATTTACACCACTTAGCGATGTACGCGGCTCAGCTGAGTATCGGCGCATGTTGATTGCTAACTTGGTTGAGAAGTTTTTTGTCGAGATGCAACATACAGGGCAAGCAGGGGAGGTGCTCGTCTGATGGCTGCTAAAGACACTCAACCTGACATGCCCTCAACCGATGTCACTCGCCGTGACGCTGCGCATTCATTAACTCAAGACACTCAAACCCAAGATATTCAAAATCAAGACACTCAACAAGATACAAGCACGCACGTTGATGTGTCATCTGACAACACCCGTAAACACGAAAGCGCAGCCGCCCACGTGAGTGGTCAAGCTGTCTATACGGATGACCAACGTTTGCCTGCTGGGATGCTAAGTGCAGCTCCAGTGATGTCACCTCATGCACGCGCGCGTATTCTTGCCATCAACCTAGCTGATGCGCTCGAGCACCCCGGTGTCGTCACAATTCTGCAGATAGGTGATGTTCTCGGCATCAACGATACCAACCCACATGCAAGGGATGAGGTTTTGTTTCCAGTTGATGAGGTATGCTTTGTTGGGCAGCCTGTCGTCTGGGTGGTTGCTGAAACTGAAGCTATTGCAGCTGAGGCCGCCAAGTTGGTCAAGGTGGACTATGAACCACTAGCTGCCCGACTTACGATGGATGATGCCATCGCTGAAGGTGAATTTCATGGTGACCCCATGGTCATGTCTCAGGGAGATATCGCTGAGGGGCTTGCTGTAAGCGACACCGTCTTAACTGGTGACGTACGTATGAACGGGCAAGATCACTTTTACTTAGAAACCCAAGCAGCTTGGGTCATGCCCGACACAGAAGGCAACTATCAAGTTTACAGTTCTACCCAGCACCCCACTGAAACCCAAACCGTGGTGGCAGATGTTCTGGGCATCCCGTTTAGCCGTGTGGTCGTGACCTGCTTGCGGATGGGCGGCGGCTTTGGTGGCAAAGAAACTCAAGCTAATCCAGCGGCGGCAGTGGCTGCGCTTGCCTCCCTCAAAACAAAACGACCTGTGCGTGTGCGCCTCAAGCGTCATTGGGATATGCATATGACCGGCAAACGGCACGGTTTTTTAGGGCGCTACCAAGTTGGTTTTGACAGCACGGGGAAAGTACACGCGCTTGACCTTAAGCTTTACTCAGATGGTGGCTGGAGTAGTGACTTATCCCTTCCTGTCTTGCAGCGCGCCATGTTCCACAGTGATAACGCGTATACCATTCCCAATATGCATGTCGAAGGTCGCGTGTGTAATACGAATAAAGCCTCTAACACGGCTTTTCGGGGGTTTGGTGGCCCGCAGGGCATGATCGTGATTGAAGACATCATCAGCCGGGTAGCGCAACACCTAGGCAAACCCGCTGACGAGGTGCGTGCCCGCAATTTTTATAGCGATGGCGACCTCACTCACTACGGGCAAACCATCACCGAAACCCGTTTGCCAAGAGTTTGGCAAGAACTGAAAGACAATGCTAATTACGACGCGCGCGTGCGGGAGATTGAGGCGTTCAACGCAAGTCAGCCTTATAGCAAACGCGGACTTGCCATCACCCCGGTTAAGTTTGGGATTTCGTTTACCAATACGCCGCTCAACCAAGCGGGTGCGCTGGTACTCATCTACACCGACGGCAGCATTCAGGTGAATCACGGTGGCACGGAGATGGGGCAGGGTTTGCATACGAAGATGCTCGAGGTGGCGAGGCGCGCCCTAGGTGTAGACGCCCGCCGCTTCCGGGTGATGCCCACCAGCACCGACAAAGTCCCCAATACCTCGGCAACAGCAGCCAGTAGCGGCTCTGACCTAAACGGACAAGCGGTCTTACAAGCTTGTGAAACCATTAAAGAACGTTTGTTGGCCGTGGCTGCGAAGTTGCTCGAGGCAGCCCCAGAAACTATCGACTGTGTGAATGATACTTTCATCATCAAAGACAATCCTCAAGAACAAGTTAGTTTTGACGATGTCATCAAACGTGCCTACCTCGAGCAAATCTCCTTATCTGCCACCGGCTACTACCGCACGCCCAACATCTACTTCAACAAGCTCAAAGGCAAAGGCAAACCTTTTCACTACTACGCCTACGGTGCTGCGGTGAGCGAGGTTGAGGTGGACGGGTTCACGGGCTGCTTCAAATTACGCCAGGTTGACATTGTCCACGACGTGGGCACGTCGTTAAACGCGCACATTGACCGTGGGCAAATTGAAGGCGGGTTTGTACAAGGTATGGGCTGGCTCACGATGGAAGAACTGGTTTGGAACGATGACGGCAAGTTACTCACCCACGCGCCTAGTACTTATAAAATCCCCACCATTGGTGAGGTTCCTGAGGCGTTTAATGTGAATTTGCTCGAGCGCGCCCCGCAAGAGGGCGTCATCTACGGGAGTAAAGCTGTGGGTGAACCGCCGTTTATGTTAGCTACGTCCGTCCGGGAGGCTATTCGTACAGCGGTGGCTGCGTTTGCATCTAGTAAGCCAAAGCATGTGCCACTCGCTTCACCTGCGACGCCGGAAGCTACGTTGATGGCAATTGAAAAGGTATGTCAAACAGTTTTGGACACTGAGTTTGTTGTTGGTGATTAATGTCTATCTCGCAATGAATGTATTCAACGTCTAGCCGATTATACGGTCATAATCATCGTGATGACCAATCCAAAACCACACAAAATCATTGCCCTGTTTTCTGGCAAGTGCACGGTAGTTTTTGGTGACTCGAGCCGACCAAAACGGTCCAATGGGCTTGAATTGTAAAGATGGATGTTGAGGGTCGTCTTCTAAAAGCCGATACTGCTTGTCTGCAATGCGTTGAATATCATAAGGCAGTTTGTCGTAAAGCTTCCAAAATGTAACTTTTGTGTAATGCTGTGACATTGAATCTAAACGTCTGATGTCGTGTATAGCGTCTCAAGAACGTTGCTTTAGACCGTCGCTAAGCAAGCTTGTTTCACCTTTGTCATGCGCGTCATCTATGTCTGCAATGAGCTTATCAAACTTACCTGCTTGCCAATCTGCCATAATTCTTTTGTCAAAATCATCTATAGGATAGTTGTGTTTAAGCATGTAAAGAATACTATCGAGAGTATCGTCGTCGGCAAGGTGTAAATGGGTTTGGATTTGCTCGAGCATAGCTTCACGGGACATAAGGTGAGTTTAAGCGATAATAGCTAGCCTAGCAACAGCGATATGATGGTGAGTAGATGAAATGGCTCGAGCATAGCACCCGTCTAGCCACTGCGCGAACCCCCTTTGTCACCGTTACCATTGTCAGTGTACGCGGCCACGCGCCGCGCCGCGCAGGTAGCAAAATGCTGGTGACAGAAGCTCAAGCGTTGGGTAGTGTAGGCGGCGGGAACCTCGAGCAAACTGCTATCAACCGCGCTCGAGACCTCCTCAAAACGCAGCAACAAGATCCCGAACTCATAACCGTTCGCCTGAACCCAAAAGGCGGCGAGTACGGGATTCAGTGTTGTGGTGGAGAGGTGCAGGTCTTGCTCGAGCCACACGACCCACGCCGTCCTTGCGTGGTGATTTTTGGGGCAGGGCACGTCGGTTGGGCGCTAGTACATGTGCTGGGGACGCTACCCGTGGATGTAAAACTTGTGGACTCGAGGCAACCTCAACTTATGCCCGCCGAAACTACGGCAATCCCTAGAAATGTGCAACCCATCCACGCCCCTATTCCTGAAACTGCCTTAGCAGATATTCCTGAAGGTGCATATTTACTTGTTTTAACTCATGACCACGCGGAGGACTTAGCCATTTTGGAACGCGCCCTGAGTAGTCCAGATTTTCCGTACATTGGGCTCATTGGCAGTGAGGCCAAGTGGCAGCATTTTCAGGTGCGTTTGAAAGAGGCGGGATTGACTGAGGTTGATCTTGCCCGTGTAACGACACCAATTGGTTTACCAAATGTGCCAGGGAAAAGCCCGCAGGCGATTGCGATTAGCGTGGCAGCGCAGCTTTTGGGGTTGATGGAATTGCTGGACGGTCATTTTTGAGATGTTGAGAGGCTTGCTGACCTTAGTTTTGGTCTCAACCAGCGTAAGGTAAGCGGCACCATCAGCAATGTTGTAATGAGAGTGATGATGACAGCTAAGGTGCTTGCTAACATCACTTGGGTGACGCTCGAGAGATACGCCAAGCTAAACAGCCCAAACACAGCTGCATCTGTCAAAGCTGAAAAGAGAACGGCTTTACCTGTTTCACCGTAAATA
>JBCCBI010000117.1:0-13446 GCA_039034155.1 Deinococcota bacterium
CTGCTTGTACGTCAATATCTTGGGTAGTTTCACGTTCGCCGGGGGTAAATTTGCCTAGCTTACGTCCCGTTTGAATATCTTCATCAGATAACACTCGAGCAAGCTTGCGTTCAGCTTGGCGTAACATAAAAGCTTCAGCCTCTTGCTGTACAAGTCGGGTTAAAAATGCACGAAGGCTCAGCGTCTCCGACGTTGCATCTGCATTCAACGGATGTATTTACCAAGGCTCAAAAGGGCGTTTCCGCGAGCCAAGCACTTTGGTTTCAATAATCATGTTTCAACCTCATCATGATGAATGTTGACCAGATATCTTTGAGAGTAGGTAAGCTAAAATTTTGCATAGAATCTGTGAGAGTGTTGCCCTCAACTTATTCTTACTAAGATTATATACAATATAGAGAAACTACGCTTAGCTAAACGCGTTGGGTTGTCACCTAGCTAACGCCTACACCTCCATAGGTGCTGCAGGCTGACACTACATTAAGCATCTTTTACGAATGCTTAGAGAGAAGGTGCCAGCCATGCAACTTCGTGAGGTTCAACTTCAAGCAACAAACTTAGACGCCTTAGCAAGCTTCTACGCCAGCTTAGTTGGGGAGAATGCTGTTACCCTAGAAGAACATCAAGTAAGGATTGAGGTTGGCCGCTCGAGCCTCATCTTCACCAAGGCCAACAAACCCTTAGACGGCGTCTACCACTTCGCCATCAACATCCCCGAAAACCAGTTTGAACAGGCAAAAACATGGCTTCTTGAGCGCGTTCCTTTTATTGCTGATAATACTGGTGAAGATAGTTTTTACTCCGAAAACTGGAATTCGCATGCAGTGTATTTTTATGACCCTGCTGGGAATATCCTCGAGCTTATTGCCCGCCACACACTAGACAATGCGAGTAATACACCCTTTAGTGAAGCAAGTTTACTAAGCATTAGCGAAATTGGCATCGCCGCAGATGACGTAGCCACACAAGTTACCAACCTCAGTTCACGTACTGGCGCGCAGCCTTATCGCTGGTCAGGCAGTTCAGTGTTTACCCCGGTAGGAGATGCTGAAGGGCTGTTTATTGTTGTACAGCACGGGCGTGAGTGGTTTCCTAACACAAGTCAAACTGCAAAGCATCTGCCTGTGTCAGTTGTCTTGCACACGGGCAAAGAGATAGTGAACCTATTCTTTTCTTAAGCGCTGCCCATCCCTCTATATATTTAAGATTTATTCGAGGCTGTATTTGTAACTATATTCAAGCAACTCTACCTTGTAAGCGTTCAATATCTCTACCGGGAGGCGCACCAAACATTCGCGCGTATTCCCGACTAAATTGCGAAGGGCTCTCGTAACCCACTTGATAAGCTGCACTTGTCGCATCGGCATGTTTGGCAAGCATTAACCGACGTGCTTCGATAAGTCGGTATTGCTTTTGATATTGCAGTGGACTTAACGACGTGATCTCTTTAAAGCGGCGGTGGAACGTAGATATCGACATATTCGCTGTTTCTGCCATTGCTTCAACACGCAAGGACACATCAAGATTTGCTTTAATGAGCTTAATCACCTCAGCAATGCGCCGCATGTTACTAGCTGGCGTGGCCAACTCCCGCATAGCTTTAGCTTGCTCTCCAGTAAGCAGCCGATAGTAGATTTCGCGGATGACTAAAGGCGCTAAAAATTTTGCATCTTCTGGAGTACCTAGGAGTTGCATCAGTCTAATAACGCAGTTAAGTACCTCTAGGTTAGCCTCACAACCACTTAAGCTACCCAAAGAAGTCTGAGTATCAACACTAGAAGGAATTTCCGTCAGAATATTACTTAGCTGTTCAGGGTCTAGCATGAGCTTAAGTGCAAGATAAGGTTTGCTAGAGGTTGCTTTTGTTATAAAACTGCTTACGACTAAATCTACAGGGATAATGAGCTGAGAACCCGACCTATAGCAAAACGTCTGTTCATCAAATAGACTTTCTTTTTGACCTTGCACAACAATAACTAAGACCGGTTCGTAGACGCTAGGAAGAGGTGTAGACATAGCAGATTCACGCAGCAACTCGAGCTCAGGAATGGCCGTTGCGTGGACGCCATCGCCCTCAGTATTAGTGTACGTGGCCACTAACATAGCTAGTTCCCAAACTTTATCTGCAACCTCGGACTGCATGGTGTAAGTATAAAAGAACTTTAGCGCTAAAAAACATAGTTGACAGAAATAGGCAATGATGTGCCATCTTTGTGTATTTATTCCATCTTGGTTTCTCGCTACGCTGAGCAGAGTTACAAGAAAGGATTCACTATGTCTACAGATTTTATATCTACAAGTACTAAGATTGCACTAGTTACAGGCGCGAGCCGGGGGCTTGGTAAAAACACAGCATTAGCATTAGCTAAGCGAGGTATCGGTGTAGTAATCACGTATCGTTCAAGCTCAAATGAAGCTCAAGAGGTTGTTACTCACATTAAGAACAACGGTGGGCACGCTGTTGCTCTAAAACTGGATACAGGTGACATAGCCTCTTTTGATAGCTTTGTGGATCATTTCAAGCAAGTGTTAAAAGAAACTTGGCAAGCAGATACCTTTCAGTATTTGATTAACAATGCTGGTCACGGTGAGCATGCTGCGTTTGAAGAAACTACTGAAGCACAGTTTGATGGTCTAGTTAATGTTCACTTTAAGGGCGTATTTTTCCTCACCCAAAAGCTTTTGCCACTTTTAGCTGACAAGGGGCGCATTGTAAATTTATCCTCGGGCTTAACTCGATTTTCTGCTCCTGGTTTTAGCGCTTATTCAGCAGTTAAAGCTGCTGTCGAAACACTCAGCGTTTACATGGCTAAAGAGCTTGGCAGTCGTGGCATTACGGTTAATACAGTAGCACCAGGTGCAATTGAGACCGACTTTGGTGGAGGCGTTGTACGTGATACGCCAGAACTTAATCAACAATTTGCAGGTGTGACAGCACTAGGTCGTGTCGGTTTGCCAGATGATATTGGGCCGATGATTGCCAGCTTGCTCTCCAACGACAACGGTTGGGTTACTGCACAGCGCATTGAAGTATCTGGTGGTCAGAGCATTTAGTGTGATAGCTCCTGAGTATTAGTAAGCACAATCGTACACGTCATTGTGCTTACTAATACTCGTAGCAGTTTATTATGCATTCAACAGCCTATAACCACCGCCTAGGTTGCCTTACCTTTCAATCAAACATGCCATCACTAGCTATACTCTAATGATGGCAACACTCGTCTCCCCTTCAAACAGTACAACACCTATTCCACCAGACAGCTCTACGCTCGAGCTGCCCCTCGTTATTTCTACACCACACAGTTCTGGCTTCATTCCGCACGACATCTTGTACCAGATGTTAGGGTCTAAGGTCACCGATATTGACGCTAAAGAGCGCTTTTTAGCCTATATGTTTCACGAAGGTGACCCTTATACAGACGTTATTTTTCACGTTCCCGGTGCCTGCCACTTGCACGCCTTGACCTCTCGCTTTGTGGTGGACTTAAACCGCGAGCGCGGTGAACCCGGTGAAAATGGCGTTATTAAACTCACCGACTTTAGTAAGCGACCCCTTTATCCAGAAAGTTATAACTTGAGCGCAGATAGCGCCGAGGATCGTTTGCGCCGTTACTGGGACCCGTATCACCACAGCTATGCTGAGATGCTCGCCCAAGACCACATCCGCTTTTTTATAGATGGCCACTCAATGGCTGCGTTTGGCCCTCAAATTGGTCCTGATCACGGCAAACCGCGCCCTGCGTTTACCATCATGACAGGTGGGGATACCAACGGTGAATCTGTTGGCGGTGTGGCTACGAGCATCGCCCCAGAGATTGCTAGGGTCGTTGCTGAACGGCTCGAGCACCACATGGCAGACTATCTAGCGCAGTTTCCAGATGTTCCTGCGGAAGCCCGTCTCAATGACCCGTTTCCGTTTGCCACCATTTCTAAGCGCTACAGCAGCTACACCACGGCAACCCCAAAACCGGGCTTTTCATTAGAGGTTAACCGCGCACTTTACCTAACACCCCGCGAAGACGGCTTAAGTGATGTGATTCCAGGCAGTATTGAGACCTTAAACACGCGCTTTGCTGCATTTGTAAATGACATTATGCCACTGTTTGCACACCCTCCTGTAGCTATACAACAAGCCTCACAACGCACGTCATAGGGAAATAAAAATATCAACGGCTGAGTAGCGGGTCACTAATCCAGCCCTCGAGTGCGTCGGCATCTTGTGGGATGCCAAAGTTGTCCTGCTGACTTGCCCAAGCAGCTTGAACGGCGGCAAAGGCTGCATCTAGCACGTCACCTTTAGGATCGTTGATGATGACATCTTGAAGCTGAGGAGGTAGCTCGAGCCTCAGCCCATAACCTTCCTCTAACACGCCTTGACTCAAAGCTGAGACCATCTTCACTCGAGCATGTTGTTGGTTTTGAGTTTGCTTGCTGACAGTATCACTCTTGTACGAAACACGCTGCCCTGCATCTAGTATCAGTTTGGCTAAAGCTTGGACAACCAAGGCTGGATAAACCTCGAGCACATGACACACTGAGGTTGGTATGGAGCGTAGTAACGGCACATCAACCTTGGCACATAGCAACAACGGCGCAAGCGCAAAAAACATCTTAGCAACTGGCACGCCGTAAAGCATCATGGGACTGCATGCACCTGCCAACTTGTCACAGTGGCGTAAATGTTGCTTGTCCCCTTTGGGGCGATCCGCACGATAACTGTTGAGCAACGTCTCAAATTCAGCTTTGCTTAACTTCGAGATAATGCCAACGTAGCTTGTCCACGACTGCATCCAAGCAGAATCATGTTCTGCTAAGTGGGTCAGTAAACGCCGTGGCTGACCCAAGGGAGCATCTACGCCAACGACGCCATCAACATGCTTTAACCATGTGTTAACATCTGCCAAACTAGTAAACTGAATCATGTCTTGAATGCGCAAGATACGCCCGTTGAGTTCAGCTTGGACGGCAACGATGGGCTTGCGCTTGCGAGGTGCGCTGGTAACGTCAACTCCCCAAATCTGCGTCACGAGAGTTCAAGTTACAAGTTACGTTATCATCAGACTATTGTGACGGCTAACATTAACGCGCTCCTAGCAGACTTTTTGCAACACGCAATTCGAATTGAATCTGCTAGCAATAGCCGCATCAACAGCTTGTCTAAACTCAAAACTCGCCGCGCCCGCAGCCGTGAAGGTAAGTTTTTAATTGAGGGGCAACGCGAATTAGCGAGAGCACTCGCTGCAAAAGTATCTATTGAAACGCTGCTGATATGTCCAGATGTCATCACCAACCTTGACCCTGAACTCAACCTAGACGATGTTCCAGATGGTATGCAGGTTTTATCGCTTTCTGAAGCCGCGTTTAACAAACTCAGTCTGCGCCAGTCGCCAGATGGCGTGATGGGCGTTGCTAGGTGGGTAGAGCGTCAGCTAGATGAATTAATGGCGTCAACAGACGAGCTTTATCTGGTCATTGATGGGCTCGAGAAACCCGGTAACATCGGCGCACTTTTACGCACCGCAGACAGCGTAAATGTGACAGCTGTTTTTGTGACCGGTCAGGGCACCGACCTCGAAAACCCTAATGTTATTCGCGCTAGCATGGGCAGTGTGTTTAGCCGTCCGGTGTTACAAGTAGATGATATTGAGCTTGGGGCGTGGTTCAAACAGCATCAAGTTAAGGTTGTTGCCGCGTCGCCCCATAGTCAGCACCCTTACTGGCAGCTCGAGCTAACCCAAGCTGTCGCAATTGTGCTGGGAACAGAGCATGAAGGTTTATCTGAGTATTGGCAAGAACGTGCTAGCGAACACGCCGTCATTCCTATGTACGGTCAGGCGGATAGTTTAAACGTGGCGACGTCTGGGGCGTTACTTCTTTACGAAGCGTTGAGGCAGCGCTCGAGCTAGTCAGTGTTAGTGCCTAAATACCTCACCAAGCAAAATGACGTTGCCCGCATAGTAGTCCTGCTGGATGTCTTCAATAAGTGCATCAAATTTGCCTGCATTGTTATCAGCAATAATTTCTCTATCCCAGTCATCCAGTGGGTAAGTTTCAACAAGTAATAGCAACACATCTTGGAGTGTTTTATCGTCCGCTTGTTGTAATTTGATGTGAATTTGTTCTAGCACAGCTTCGCGGCTCATATCAAGAGTTTAGAGGATGCTGAAGGTATCTTGCAATACAATAAATGCATACCTAGCAACGTGGACACCTTTGGCTTAGCAATCTCACGTTACACCTACACGTACTCCATTTAAGGCATGATGATGGCTATGATTCGCCACGCCCTCATTCAGTTTAAGCCTCAAAAATCACAGGTTGAGGCTAACCTCGCGCGCTTAGCAACCATGCTGGCGCACCTGCAAGCGGAACTTGACGCGCAAAATGCTGCGCCTGTAGATGTGATCTGTTTGCCCGAGACAGCGCTTACAGGTTACTTTTTGCAGGCTGGCGTCCGCGAGCAAGCGCTCGAGGCATCAGTGTTATTTGACCACTTGCAGGATGTTCTTGACCGCGCAGGCTGGCAACGTCCCGTTGACATCTGCCTTGGCTTTTATGAGCGGGATGGCGGCAGTTTCCATAACAGTGCGCTCTACGCTGAATTCAATACCACCTCAGCAGGCATTAAATACATACACCGCAAGATGTTTTTGCCAACCTACGGCGTGTTCGATGAACAGCGTTATGTTTCCAGAGGACACGAGCTTGATGCGTTTAAGACGCGCTTTGGCACCGTGGGCATGCTCATCTGTGAAGATGCTTGGCACGCCAGTTGTGCCGCCGTTTTAGCACTTAAAGGTGCGCTGATTTTGTACATCCCTATGGCTAGCCCTGCCAGAGACTTTAACACCCACCCCGATTTAGCTACGAACAAACCCGCTAACGCCCTACGCTGGCAACGCACCGCTGAGGGGATTGCAGCCGAACACGGTACTTACGTGCTAACAACAAGTCTTACTGGCTTTGAAGGCGGTAAAGGCTTTACAGGCGCGTCTCATGCGATTGATCCTTACGGTGAACTTATTGCCGAGGGTGAGTTGTTTGATGAGCATATTTTAGTAACCGATGTTCACCTCGAGACTATCCAAGTTGCCCGCTACGAAAGCCCCTTACTAGCAGATTTACGCGCCAACCTGCCTGAACTTATTCGTGCGTTTACAGAAGTTTCAAGTACGGAAGTTTCAGGTATAGAGGTTCCCAGCACATGATTAACATCAAGTTTTTGCCAGGCCGACCGCAGCGTTCTTTGGAACTGGATTTAGATAGGCTCGAGCACTTCCTCGTCACCTTTTTACAAGACGAAGTTCAGCGTCGCAAAGGCTTTGATAAGGTTGTCATTGCCTTGTCTGGCGGGATTGACAGCAGCGTGGTGACGTATTTGGCAGCGCGCGCGTTTGGGTCAGAAAATGTGTATACCCTCGCACTGCCCTATGCAACGTCTGCAAGTACGTCGCTCGAGCACGCCCAACTCGTGGTGGATGACCTTGGCGTGCAGCACGACACCATCAACATAAGTGCCGCTGTGGACGGCTATGCAAGTTGTGTTTCAAATATGACTAATCACCGCAAAGGCAACATTATGGCGCGCGTGCGCATGGTGATTGCATTTGATAAATCGTATGAATACGGCGCATTGCCACTTGCCACCGGCAACAAAACCGAGCGCTTGTTTGGCTACTACACCTGGCATGATGTCGGTGACGCCATGCCCGTAAACCCTTTGGGAGATTTGTTCAAAACGCAAGTTCGCGCGCTCGCTCAGCACCTCGGCGTGCCCGATGTTATCATCGACAAACCCGCTAGCGCGGACCTCATTCCGGGGCAATCAGATGAAGATGATTTGGGCATCACTTACGCCAAGGCAGATGCTATTTTGCTCCATCACTTAGCAGGCTATGAAGATGCGTTTATCGTCAGCCTTGGGTACAGTCAAGCTGAAATTGATTTGGTGAAACGCAAGGTGGCAAACACCCATTGGAAGCGCGAGTTGCCAATTAACGCGATGATCTCGAGCACGGCCATCAATGAATACTACCTACGCCCGGTAGACTACTGAATTACGTAGACGTCAACCTCAAATCAAATAGCGTATACGTCAACACGCACATCTGCTAACACGCGTATGATACTTCCTATTAACTTACACTTAGAGGAGTCTTTGTAGAAGGATGCATCATCAGTTTAGACACCATCAGTTTCAACAATGGCTAGCTAGCTTCAAACGCTACTTGTCTAAGTGCTACTTACAAAGACGCTGGTCATACGTACGCTGGTCACATATAGGTCAACTAGCTATGCTGCTTGTTATTGCTCAGTTTGCTTGGGCACAACCTGTTGAACCTGAAACGCCTGCTCAAGCAAACCTCACCTGCCCACTAACGGCACCTGTGCAACTTGGCGCCTATGCATGGCAAACGAGTCAACTGGTCAATGCCATTGTGAGTTATCTACTCAGTGAAGGCTACGGTTGTAACGTGGAGCAGCATAACGGTTTGCCAGAGGCCCTCGAGCTAGCGCTAGTGCGCGGTGAACTTGACCTACTTTTGGGTGTCTCGAGCCAACAAGCAAGCGCTGCCTTGACAACAGGTCTGACAGACGGCACTCTTACCCAACTAGCTAGCCTCTACCAACGGCAAGATGGCTTTTATATCTCCAGAGATTTACTGCTTGCTATTCGCCCACCCCAAGACGGAATAGCCTCACCTGAAGAACCCCTCAGCATCGCTGACTTTGCAACATGGTTAAGCCAACAAACCTCACCTGCAACAGACGCAACGAATACTACAGATACCGCTAACAGCACAACACCGGACGTTACGCTCGAGCTACCCGCCGCTTTCCAGCAACTTGCCTTTGTCAACTGCAGCACGTCATGGTCGTGTTATGACACAAACCTTGCCAAACTTGCGGCTTACGACCTGAGCACGGCGGTACTTGCACCTGCTAGTGCTGGCGAGGTTGTAAGTTCATTGCAAACAGCGCAAGAAGGTGGCACGCCCTGGTTTGGCTTTGCGTGGTCACCTAGTTGGCTCGTTCACACTTACGACTTGGTGAGGCTCGAGGAACCCCCCTTTAGCGAGGACTGCTGGCAAAGTGACCAAGCGTGCAACTATCCTGCTGATGTAAACCTTACTGTGACAACAGCAAGGTTTGCAGAGCAACTTCCTGAAGAGCTAACCACACTGCTAAGCAATATACAGTTTGAGGCAGGCATTTTAAGCGATCTGCTATCTCACAATCAGGGTGGCGGTGTATCTGCGGATGAAACGCGTGATTATTTTTTGCGCACTTACCCTGAGGTCTGGCAAGCCTGGCTTACGGTTGATGCCGCTGCGCGCGTGCAAACCAGTTTAGAGGCCACATCCCCCTAATTGGGTTTTAACCAGTACTCGTCAAGCTCACTTACATCCAAATGGGCTGAGGTTCTTAAAGCATTTCCACGAGTGACTGCCACAGGCAGCCTTCCCGTGCGACCTAGGGGAGTAGAAATCGACCTGCTCAGTGTGGGGGGACTGATCCTGGAACTGCTATTATATTGACTTTGAAGTGTTGCAGCAGCTTTACAAGTTCCCACCTTGAGATGTTGTCTCTCCATTCATGGCAACATAGAACCCCGATCATGGCAACATAGAACCCCAATAGCCTGCATCGGTTTTACGTGTCGTCACTCTTAAAATAGCACCTTATAAAAATAGCACCTTATCAAGGCATTGGTAACACTTACTTGAAACATCAATAACCTTAGTCTTGGTCAAAACTGCATGAAGATTAATACACGTGAGCTAGTAGTTTTCACCCTGCAAATGCCGACTCACGTCCAGATGCTCTACGGCACCTTTGACCACTAAACGGGTTGTCTCGGTATAGGTTTCGACCACCTTAGCAATAAGTTCCACATTTTGGGTTTTGGCTGCGGCCTCAAACCAGTGTTCATTGCTCGGCGGGTAGGCTTTGAGGTAGTGGCTGTAGATACTCGCGTACATGTCCATAAGGGCAGCTTTGTCAAGTGGCTCGAGGACAATTTTACGCGCGCTTGCAAGTTCATCTAGCTCCTCTAACAAGGGGGTTGGCGTAAGCGCGAGCATCGTGCGCAAGTGGCTAGGATTAGCGTAGGCAAAAGGAATGTCTTGATGCCGTCCAGAAGAAATCAAGGCTGCTTCACTAGGTGCGCCCGCCCACTCTGCTGCCAAGCGACTCCCTCCTGCAGAAACGTGCATGAGCGCGCGTAAGAAGTTAAAGGTTTTAAGGTCTTGACCTTTGCTGTAGTAGCCAGAGTTCAGCGCTTCCACTTCATCAATAAGCAGGACAAGCCCTTGCAAGCCAAAGGTGTATTTGGCAATGTAGGCAAGACTTGTGAGCAAATACGTGTAAACGTTAGCAGCTGTTACAGTATCTGGCAAAGTCTTGGCACCCGCTGGCGCTGGTGCATCTGCTTTTCCCATGAGCCACGCCAGCGTGTCATCTAGTTCATCTGTAGAAGCAGCTTGTGTCTGACGCTCAGCAGCGGTGTGTTCGCCAGGTTCACTAATACCAAATTCACTGATACCAGGTTTACTTGTGTTGGTGCTGAGGTCATAATTTGTATCCTCGAGGTAGTCTGTGAGCAACGCAAAATAAGGATGTCCCCGTAGTGCACCCAAACGTGCAGCCTCTTGCAAAAACGCAGCAAGGCCGCGCGTAGGTGTGCCAGGTAGACGGTAATAAAACTGACTTGCGAGCGCAGCATAAACCCGCTTAGGTTGATGAAACGGTACCTCGGTAAGGTCAATCGTAGCGCTAGCAACTGCGTACCCTTGAGCTAGGGCGTCCTCTCGTAAGTACTGCAACAAGTGGGTTTTACCTGTCCCGTAGCCGCCAACAAGAACTGCTGCACCATCACCTCGGCGGGATAACCAACTGTCTACGGTAGCTCGAGCCGCATCTTGCCCAAACATAAATGTCTTGGCTGCGTTATTTGGCACAATACCCAAACGCAGTGCTTCAATAAGCGTGCGTGACGTATAACCTGTGGGAACCTGCTCGTTGTCCAGCGGTGCAGCAGCATAAGGCTGGTTATCAACAAGTCCAGCTTGCTGGGCTAACGCGGTCAGCACATCTGGCGCTAAAGCATTAACTGGCACCCTGCGAAGCTGACCATCTGCAAAGCGCACATCCCAATAAAAGCCTTGATGAATAGCTCGTAAGACGTCACCCGGACCAAACTCAGGGTGCTCTATGCGCGTGGGACCTGTCTGTTTGGCTTCGCTCATACCTCAGCCTCTAGTAGCTGATTTAACTCGGCTGATGAAATTATGCGAGACTCTACGTGCAGTACATCTAAAGCTTGACTCAACGCTTTGACACTACCCCGTTGTGATACCTGTTGTCCTGATGCTGTTTTTGATTGCACTACTGGTGATGATGTTTGGGACGCTAGCAGATGCTCAATAACCATATTAATACACGTCTCTAACATTGTTTCATCGCCAAAAGGCTGGCTGTAGGCCACCTCGTGCAAATAAGCAAGTTTATACGCTGTATCTTCCAAGTGCTCACGCGTTAAAGGCAGTAAAGTAGCTAGATCTATATGGACACCTGAAGGGTTTAGGTCGCTGTCAAACACGCTACTGAGGCGTTGCTTTAGCGCCAAGTGAACTTGCGCGCCCCCTTCTAAAAACGCGCGGTCAGCGGTTGCATAAACCCACATCACGTGGCTCATACGTTGGTTAGCCGTGTCATTAACAACGCTAAGTAAATTGATGAGATGGGCAACTTGGGTTTTACTGGCGCGTTCTGGGGCAGCATATTTAGCGTCTAGCAGAATAATGAGCCCGCCGTAGCCCATAAACCGCAACCACTGGCTGATGCCGCAGATAAGCGATAACGCATTGCGGGCACTAACAGGTTCTGAAATTCCGTACCGTTTTTTGTGCCAAACTTTGCTAAAGTTTTGTCCATAAAGCCAGTCAAGCATAGCCTCAAATACTCTGGGTTGGTCAGTCACCAAAGCTTCCAATGCTGCGAGTAACGCACGTGTTAAGTTTGTGTTATCAGTTTGTAGGGTTGCTGCTGTAGTTGCTAACTGCTGGCTTAGTTTTGTGTGAATAGCGTCGTGACTAGGCGGAGTTGTACTCGTTTTATCTGCACTTAAAAGCTCTCTGCAAGCTCGAGCATAGCTGCGCGCGTACCACCCTTGTAACACACTAGCAAGCCCGCGTTCTTCAGGTAGGGGCGCATGAAGTAACGGCTCGGGTGCCAGAGGTCCAGTTGTTGCAGCACGTCTGTAGCCGTAAGGCGGCACAATCAACAACTGACTTATTTGCTGATACAAACTCACTAGATTTGCAAACGCAGCACCCGTTTCATCAAACGGTAGATAGGCAACAGCGTAGTTGTGTTGCCAAGCTAGGTCGCGCAGGGCGTAGCACATATGCGTCTTACCCGATCCTGCTGGTCCAACGAGTAACTTAAACGCTGAACCACCAGCTACAAGATAATCGCTTAAGTATTCGCGGGCGAGGCTGGTAAGAAAGGGCTCGAGCCCACTGCTGTAATAATAGTGGTTGTAATCTGGCGGCTCACCCGACGCAACGTGGTCAATAATGGCTTGTGCACCTGCTTGCGTGAGTTTCATCGTCGGGTTCCTTCATATAGCTTAAGATGCCTGCCTGTAGATTAGACACATGTTACATGAGTGTGACAAGGCTTGTGTAGTTACATATATGCCATGAGACGAAATTTACGTAGTCAGCATCTGATAGATTTGTACGAGGCAATAGTTTTTTGATTTACTCAATGCTTTGACATTTACGTCATCAAGGTGAGTTCAATCTTATGTGCGTAACCCCTAATGAGCAACAGCTGCTTTAAACTGACCTACAGTGTCATAATATGGCATTTACACATGAGTTGCGCTACTTTTTACCTACCCAGCCTAACTACGCTGTTCAGCTTTAGTACCTTCGACCCAAAATTCCACAATACTTAAAACAAGATTGTGTATTTGATGTTGCAAACTGTCCTCGAGGTACTTCACAGCAAACAATGCCTTTTGAGACTCAAAGCGATACGCCATCAGCACGTCATTGGGCGTGTAAACAATCATTTCATCTATATCACCGTGGGGTGAGGAAAACAAGCTGCGTTGTGCTGAGCCAGTATCGCGGATGGTGACCAAATCGGCAATTTGTTTAACATTACCAAAGCGAAGAGGTTTACCTCGAGCACTGATTGCAATACCCTGAACACCCGAAAAACTGTGCCGGAACTCATCTACTCGCTGACTAAGTTCACTGCGTCTGTGGTTTTCTGATTGTACTTCTGGCACCGCCTTGGTGGTCTTGCTCATTACTTCCTTAGCTTGATCCAGTACTACAGCAGCATTGAGTAAAAGTTTGTTGATATCTACATCCAGAATATCTTCAAGCATATCTAGGGCGATCTGGGCGATCGACGGAACGACGGAGC
>JBCCBI010000118.1:0-13406 GCA_039034155.1 Deinococcota bacterium
CACTCAAAATATTGATGTTCAAAGTTTTCAAAATCAAACGCTATTGTCGAGGATTAGAATGATGTCATCTTCTGGACAAGCTGGCAACATCGCAGACGGAAATATCCTTGAAGTGCGCGGCCTCAAACAGCACTTTCCAGTGAGTAGTGGTGCGTTTGGACGCAACAAGAAATATATTAAAGCTGTGGATGGTGTTAGTTTTTCGGTACGCGAAAACGAGGTGCTGGGATTAGTAGGAGAGTCTGGTTGCGGCAAAACCACCACGGGGCGCAGCATCCTAAAACTCTACGAACCAACGGCTGGCGAGGTTTTGTTTCGTAAGCAAGACGGCAACGTGGTGGATGTTGTCAAATTGAGCCCTAAAGAGATGAAATCTTTGCGGCGCGAAATGCGTATGGTGTTTCAAGACCCGTTTAGCTCGCTCAACCCACGGTTTACGGTCAAGGACATTATTGGGGAGCCGCTCGAGATTCACGGTGAAGCACGTGGCAAAGCGTTGGAAGCCCGCGTGGCAGAACTGATGACGGCGGTGGGGCTCGAGCCAACCTACATGCGACGCTATCCACACGAGTTTTCAGGCGGTCAGCGTCAACGCATCGGCATCGCCCGCACGCTCGCGCTCAGCCCGCGCCTCATCATTGCGGATGAACCCGTGTCGGCTTTGGATGTTTCCGTGCAAGCTCAAGTCATCAACTTACTTCAAGAATTACGCGATGAACTCGGCCTCACTATTGTATTTATTGCCCACGATTTGTCGATTGTGGAGCACTTTTGTGATCGCATTGCCGTAATGTATGTGGGTCACATTGTTGAACTTGCTAAAACTGAGGATTTGGTTGCCAACCCTAAACACCCCTACACCGAAGCTCTAGTGTCTGCTGTGCCACCTGCTGACCCCGACATTAAACCTGCACGCATTATTTTAGAAGGCGATGTTCCCAGCCCGGCGAACCCGCCAAGCGGATGTATTTTTCATCCACGGTGCCGCTACGCTAAGGACCGTTGTAAGACAGAGGTGCCCGACTTACGTGAGGTAGACGGGCGGATGGTTGCGTGCCACTTTGCCGATGAGCTTAGTCTCGCTGGATTTGACGCCAGCCAAACGAGTCAAGCACCTCACATGTCTGGAGACGCCCTGTCTGGAGACGCCCTGTCTGGAGACGCCCATGCCTGAGCGTGTACTGGCAGCACTTGCCTACCTTCCGGTTGTGGGCTGGTTAACCGCACTCATCACCCGAAAATCACTGGTGCGTTTTCATGTGCGTCAGTCGTTTTTACTGGTTGGGTTTGTCTTACTTGGTTTTGGGGCGTGGGTGGTGCTGAGTTGGCTAATCGCATTCATTCCGTATGTGGGACCTATTTTAGCTGTGGCATTGTTTGCCTTACTGGTGGCAATATACTTGTTAATTATCATCAACTGGATTTTGGGAATTGTTAATGCGAGTAGAGGCAGTAGGCGCGCTGTGCCGCTAACCGCTCGCTGGCTTACGCCTAAAGCTTAGTTTGAACCGACATCACAAATATATGACAGTTAGTTAGAGGTTGACAATATACAAGACATCAAAAAAAATATCTCTCTATACGGTTTCTCAAAAACCTACCCACAGCTTGAGTGGTCGTCGTTTTGGGTATTGAGTCATCTTCAAGATAGTTAACTTGAGCTATGAAATCACCATCAGTGACGATAAATTCATCTGATAAAAAATATCACTAAATTCCTGTCTCAAATCATATCCGCATTAAACGCATTACTTTGAGATGGCATCTTGTAACCATCAGATTTAGGAAACATTACATCTACAGATAGTCAAGGAGGTAGTCGTATGGCACTTAAAATTGCCATGATTGGCGCGGGGTCGGTTGGGTTTACCCGCAAACTCATGCACGATATTCTCACGGTTCCAGAATTTGCAGACACCGAGTTTGCCATGATGGACATTAACGCACACAATTTGGAGATGGTGGAGCAGCTTTGCAAGCGTGACATTGTGGGGAATAACTTACCTGCTCGAGTCACTGCCACCACCGACCGCCGCGAAGCCGTTACAGATGCTGACTATGTCATCTGCACCATTCGCCAAGGCGGTTTAGATGCATTCCAGCTCGACATCGACATCCCGCTGCAATATGGCATTGACCAGTGTGTAGGGGACACCATTTGTGCGGGCGGCATTATGTATGGTCAGCGTACGATTCCGGTGTTGTTGGAACTTTGCGAAGACATCCGCGAACTCAGTAAACCAAATGCCACGCTTCTCAACTATGCCAATCCCATGGCCATGAACACCTGGGCGTGTAACAAATACGGCGGCGTTCATACCATTGGGTTGTGTCACGGCATACAGCACGGGCATGACCAAATTGCGGATTGTATTGACTTATGGGCTAAGCGCGAAGGACTCATTGGCGACGGCGAAACTGTTACTAAAGATGAGGTAGACATTATTTGCGCGGGCATCAACCATCAGACGTGGTATATCTCCATCAAATGGCGTGGACGCGATATGGTGCCGCAGATGCTCGAGCTATTCCAAGCTCACCCGGTTTACCGCGAGCAGGAAAAAGTGCGGATTGATGTTCTGAATCGCTTTGGCTACTACTCCACGGAATCCAACGGCCACCTAAGCGAGTACCTGCCGTGGTACCGTAAGCGCCCTGAAGAAATTCAGCAGTGGATTGACTTATCCCATTGGATTCATGGTGAAACCGGCGGCTATTTGCGGGTGTGTACAGAAGGCAGAAACTGGTTTGAAACGGACTTTCCCAACTGGCTGGCTGAGGATGCTCCGGTAATTAGCGCTGAGACCCGCTCTCATGAACACGGCTCGTACATTATGGAAGGGCTCGAGACAGGTCGGTCTTACCGAGGTCACTTCAACATCGTCAACCAAGGACACATCACAAATTTGCCAGATGGTTGTGTGATTGAAATTCCCGGTTATGTGGATGCTAACGGCTTAAACATGCCTGTTGTGGGCGATTTGCCGCTAGCCTGTGCTGCGACTTGCTCTGCCAGCGTACGTGTTCAGCAGATGGCGATGGAAGCTGCTGTTCATGGCGATGTCACCCTCCTCAAACAAGCCATGTTGCACGACCCACTTGTTGCGGCAGTTTGCACACCCGAAGAAGTCTGGCAACTCACCGACGATATGTTAGTTGCCCAAGCGCAATGGTTGCCTAACTACTCAGCCGAAGCCGTTAAGGCCGCCAAAGCACGCCTTGCTGAACATGAGCGTAACGGTACGCGGGTAGCTTTACAAACTGGTGAAGGTGCAGCTAGGTTGCATACGCGTAGTGTAGACGAGCTTACGCAAGACCGGGCGGCGGCGGAATTAGCAAGGACATCGGATAAGGGATAGTCAAACAGACTTAGAAAAGGGAAACATTATCACCTTAAATTTTGATGGTGATGATGACTCAGATGCATCAAGCTGGTCAGAAGAAGGCTTAGGAATAAGTGCAATAAGTCCGCGTAAAGCACGGTTCACTGCCCCTGAGTCAGGAAAATACTTGCGTACCTCTGGGTCTAGTTCAATAGCTGGTTGGATAACTTCAACGCTTACAGAGCCATCTGGCTGACGAATTTTGATGGTGTGGGATTGTCCAATCAAATGTCGGTATTTTCCTTGGACGCCTTTTGAAAAATCGTAGTGGTCGTGCATGGGTTCATCCGTGCTCATTAAGTCTCTTTTCTCGAGGATGAAGATTCATGAATGCTAACGATAATCTTGAAGGTACTGCTCGAGCCTCCCCAATGCTTCAGGCATATTGCGCCGCCCGTAACCAATGCGTATGTGGTCTGGCAGGTCGTAAACAGTACCAGGAAGGAGCATCACGCTAGTTTTGCTTACGACATCTTCACACCACGCGGTGACATTGCCTGCAAATTTATCTGCTAGCTTGCCTTGTAACTTCACTTTGGGAAAACAGATGGTGCTTGCTTGTGGCTTAACCCAACTCAGCATGTTTGCGTGGCGGGCGATGAAATCCTCGAGCAGAGCCAAATTCGTGTGAATAATACTGCGCGTGTCATCCACTAAAGCCTTCCTGTGACGCAATGCAAGGTCACACAAGAACTCGCTGGGGGCGCTACTACAAATGGAGGTGTATAGCTTCATATCATGCAGTTTTTGGAGGATGTCGGGGTTGCGGCAGACCAGCCAGCCTAAGCGCAAACCGGGGAGACCGTAACTTTTGGACATAGAACCTAGGGAGATGGCGTTTTTGTAGAGATCACACGCGGCGGGTAAGCGGTCAGTAGGGTCGTGTTCTGACTCCCGGTAAACCTCATCACAAAAAACGGTAATGTTGCGCTCTTCTGCCCAGGTAAGTAGCTTGCGAAAGGTGTCAGGTGCCATGAGGGTGCCGGTAGGATTAGAGGGTGTATTGATGTACATAAAGCGGGTATTAGGTTGCTGTAAAGCCTCGAGCACATCCAAATCGTGTTGCCAGCCGTCTTCAAAATGCCGCTCCCAGGTAGAAACTTGCGCGCCGGTACTGCGAGCTAGCTCGAGCGCCGACTCATAACACGGGGTTTCCACAATCACGTGGTCGCCATCACCCACCAGGGCGTGGTAGCCCAGAAAAATACCTTCTTCAGCAGCACTTACGACCAGAACGTCCTCTGCTGTACTGTCTTCATAAATGCCGCTAATAGTCTGGCGTAAGTTAGGCGCACCAGGTGATTCGGTATAGCCAAGCCAAAGCTCGTCCATAGCATTTTTGGCAGTTGGCTCGAGTGCAAACAAATCAGCTAATGTACGCGACTGAGCATCCGAACTGGACATCATGTAATTGGCGGTAAATTCATATTTGGCAAAGTAGTGTTCAATCCTAAACGGCTTTAATTTCATGACATACTCCTCGTCTAAGGTCTTGAATAGGGTGCACTTTGTTAGTTTGTCATATCTGTTGGTATCAGGCGGGCTGTGTGCGGTTTAGTAGCATACGGGTTAATAGCATTACAAGTTACGTATAAAGTTGACTTAACACATTCAGCAGTTCCCGATAAGTCCCTCTGATGTTGGGGAACTTTATTTCAAGGAGACATACATGACACATCCCAAAATTACCTTTGTTGGCGCGGGTAGTACCGTGTTTGCCAAAAACCTCATGGGGGATATCCTCAGCTACCCGGAGCTAGCGGAATCAACCTTGACCTTGTTTGACATTAACGAAGAACGCCTCAACACCTCAGAAATTGTGGCTCACAAAATAGCTGATGTTCTGGGCGTGCGTCCTAAAATTGAGGTTACAACTGACCGCAAGCGCGCGCTGGACGGTGCTGATTATGCCATCAGTATGTTTCAAATTGCAGGTTATAAACCTGGTACGGTGACGGACTTTGAAATTCCCAAAAAATACGGCCTTCGCCAAACAATCTCAGACACGCTCGGGATTGGTGGCATCATGCGCGGGCTTAGAACAATCCCGGTATTTTTGGAGATGTGCCGGGAAATGGAGCAACTTTGCCCAGATGTGACGCACCTCAACTACGTAAATCCTATGGCCATGAACTGCTGGGCGATGAACAAGGCCAGCACTATTAAGACCGTTGGCTTGTGTCACAGTGTGCAAGGAACAGCTGAGCAAATTGCTAAGGACATCAACGTACCTATTGAAGACATCAATTACCTGTGTGCTGGCATTAACCACGTGGCGTTTTATTTGCAGTTTGAGCGAGATGGCGTGAGCCTCTACCCGGACATTGCTAAGGTCATCGATGAAGACCGCGTGCCCGACTGGAACCGCGTGCGCTACGAGATGTTTAAGCGTTTGGGCTACTTTGTGACCGAGTCTAGCGAGCACTTTAGCGAGTACGTGCCGTGGTTTATTAAAGATGGCCGCGAGGATTTGATTGAGCAATTTAATATTCCGCTAGATGAGTACATTCGCCGCTGTGAGGTGCAAATTACGGGTTGGCGCTTTATGAAAGAAAAGCTCGAGCACCCCGAAGCAGACCTTACTGCCGAGTTTGAAACGGCTATGCGTAACGCTGGCGTGGCTGAAGAACACATGCCGCTAGTGGTCAACAACTTTGAAAACCTCGACAAGGTTAAGCGTTCCAAAGAATACGGCTCAACTATTATCCACTCCTTACACACAGGTACGCCTAGCGTGATTTATGGCAACGTGCAAAATGACGGCTTAATTGACAACTTGCCGGATTGCTGCGTTGAAGTACCTTGCGTGGTGGACAAAAACGGCGTGCAACCGACCAAAATTGGCGCGCTACCTCCGCAACTTGCTGCGTTGATGCAAACCAACATCAATGTGCAGGCGTTAACGGTAGAAGCTGCCCTGACTGGCAAGCGCGAACACATTTACCATGCGGCGATGTTCGACCCACACACAGCCGCTGAACTTGACCTTGCCCAGATTCATGACATGGTGGATGATCTATTAGACGCGCACGTGGACTGGTTGCCGGAGAGTTTCAGGGAGGCTAAGGACGTTGTTGCTGCTTGAAGTAAAATTGCTTTGCTTTCGGATCAATTCCTTCAAGAGCTAGCTCGAGCATCTTCAAGCATCAGTGAGACAACTTGCGCGTAAGAAGATACAGATTTAGCTCTAGATATAGCAACCACACAAGTTAGTGATACATACGTAATAGCTGATGGAATCTCCCCTTCGCCCTTTCACCCCTTCTCCATTGACAACATCATATTGACAACATACTGAGGAACTGACTATCAGACTGTAACAGGTTCTTGTGCAACTGCTAATAAAATGAACACATTAAAGCTGAAACAGCGTTCAATCCAAGTCTGTATCCGAGGCACTATCCTCATGAAAAACTGAGCTAGACAGCTGTACCGAGCTCAGTTTACGAAGAGACGAAGGTGGAAGCGTCCACCGCTTCCACTTTGGGTCCTCGGAGGCTCCAAGCCGCTGATAAAACGACTGGGCGCGCACGTTGTCAGGTAGTACAAACCACGAAATCTGATCATGGCCTGTTTCAACTGCGTGGCTAGCTAGCGCGCGCATGAGTTGTTCTCCAATTCGTATTCCTCGTGCCTTTGGGTCCACATGCAGCCATTTGAGCATTAGATAGGGGCGGAGTGTGTGCATGAAAGGGATTTCGTAGTACACAGCCATGCCAACGAGGTCTGCCGGCGCATTGCTTTGAGCACGGTCAGCGACAAATGCGCCGAACTCAGGAGAGGGTCCAAACCCTCTCGATAACAGTTCAGCTTCCGTTAAGCGAAAGTCAGTTCCACGCTCGAACTCAACATGTACCCGCATCATGCGCAAGAGTTCTGAAACATCCGATGGTTTCATAGGGCGGATTTTCGGCGTCATTGCTGACGTAACAGGTGATGACGTCGCAGTGATCTGCTCGAGTGCGTCAGTGCCGTAGAACAGACAAAATACAACTTAATAACTCTAATCATTCGTCAACCGTGATCTGTACTTTGACTGAACTCGCAGGCATGTGTAGCGCGTAATCAAAGGCGTCTTTGCTGTCAGTAAACGTAAACGTATCCGTAATAAGTGGTTTGAGATCAAGCTGACCACTGCCCATGAGTGCCAGAGCACGTGGATACACATGAGCGTAGCGGAACACACTTTCTACCCGAATTTCTTTGACTTGGGCGGCAGCAACATCAAACGGGAAAGGCTTTTGAGGAATACCCACCAGCACCGCGCAACCACCGGGGCGAAGGGATTCAAAGATGGACGCTGCAGCACGTTCGTTGCCGCTGCATTCAAACACAACATCTGCTCCCCAGCCGTCTGTAAGGGTGTTAACGACCTCAATAAGATTATCTTCAGCAACATTAACTGGGATGATGGGACCAAGGGAGGCGGCTAGCTCGAGCTTAGGCGTTTGCACGTCGGTAATAATCACCTGTGCGCACCCTGCTGCGAGTGCCGTTAGCGCAGTTAGCACGCCGATGGGCCCCGCACCGAGTACTACGGCAACATCACCAGCTTGAATGTGTGCTTTGTTGGTCGCGTGCATACCCACGGCAAAAGGCTCGACCATGGCGCCCTCTGCATAACTCACAGTATCTGGCAACTTAAAGGTAAACGCTGCGGGGTGAACCACGCTGGGGCGCAGCACGCCGTGAATGGGTGGCGTCGCCCAAAAGCGCACCTTGGGGTCAAGGTTGTACAACCCTAAACGGCTGGCTTTGCTATTTGGGTCAGGAATACCCGGTTCCATACAAACGCGGTCGCCTACTTGCAAATGGCTAACGTCATCACCAACCTCAGCAATTTTCCCCGAGGCTTCGTGTCCTAAAATCATAGGGTCGTTGACTACATAGGGGCCAATGCGCCCGTGTTCGTAGTAGTGAACGTCACTGCCGCAAACGCCAACTGTTTTAAGCGAAATACGCACGTCTTGGGGTCCAAGTGTCTCAGGTACGTCAATCTCGCGGAGAGATAGTTGCTGGTTAGGCTCGAGGACAAGTGCTTCCATGCTGCTCAGCTTACCGCGTTTTTCCTTACATATGTCGTTCAATTTAAGCTAGTAAATGTGACCCCGCTAACATAAATCTCACGATAAAGTCATCACATGCACATGAAGTTTTCTCAATAAATCCCTCATCCGTAAAAATATGGGCTTGTGTTAATGAAACTTAGTCAACATCGTAATGTGTGCTTGAGTTGCTAAGACAAACTTTGAGTAGAGTTTGAATAGTGATTGTCCAAGCTTTGACGCTACGACTAAGAATTTATTCCAAACCACGCAATGGTCTACGCATTCAATCACTATCGAGAGGAGGGTAGTGTATGAACAACGCAGTGCAACAGAAAACGTATGCTGATGTACTTACGTTCATTCCTGGCGAAGTTGTTCTCTTCCCTGGCACGTCGGATAACGTCTACAGGGTTAGTGAAGGGCTTATTCGTATTCACACCGTTGATGATGAGGGTAATGGTCTCACCTTGCGCTATGTCAAACCAGGAGGCTATTTTGGTGAAGAGGCAATCTGCGGCCTGTCACGGCGCTATTTTGCAGAAGCAGTGACCTCGAGCAGTGTTGAGGTCATTAGCCCAGTGACGCTCAGTGCTGAAGAAAACCTTGATCTAACTGCCCACCTAGTTGAGGCAATGGAGCGCCTTTACCGCTCGCTCTACCGACTTTCCGGTAAACGCCTTAAGTCTCGTATTGCAGCTGAACTGCTAGATTTACAAGATAGCGCACTAGCAACCAAAGGTGGACGCGACGAACCCGTTGTGCACATCACGCATGATGACTTAGCAGCAGCAGTTGGTTCCGTTCGTGAAACTGTCACCAAGGTGGTTGGTGAACTTGGGCGTGAAGGTGCTATTAGCGCAGGCTACGGCAAAATTGCTCTTGCTGATATTGACCTACTACGAGAAATTGCTGGCGAATAAGCACTTTATCAACGTTTAATTTCGTTTAACACATCTGTGACGTAGCTAAGGCTGCGTCACTTTTTTTGTTACTTTCGAGGAGGGTGAAGGTAGCGGTTAAGAGGTCTACTCGTAAGTAATAGCGCCCGTTTTTCCCAAAGTGGGAGCAACAACGCGCTGCTAATGATTAACGCTGCGCCGATACCCTGAATGCGCGATAACCGCTCACCTAAAAAAAGTGCTGCCCAAATGATTGCTAGTAAGGTTTCAATAGGGGCAAGTAACGCAGCTTGCCCGCTACCAATAAGTTGAATGCCCGTAAATAAAGATAGTCTAGCAATCACTGTGGCAATCACTGCGGTGTAAAGAATCACGCCCCAACCTAGTGGCGGAATAGTGGGTAGCCCTTGAGCTTGCACAATAAGCTGGAAACCGTACACACAACCCACAACAAGCGCTGCAATGCTAAGCGTGTACAAGGTGATTGTTAATGGAGGGTAGCCGTGTAACTGCCACTGAATCCAATTGGCGTTCAGTGCAAAAATAATAGTTGTAATAATCATAAGTCCAATACCGATGCCGCTAACCTGCCCGCCTGGACCAACGAGCAAATACACACCTGTAAGCGCAATGCCTAAACGAAGTAGATTGGGGCGCGTGAGCGGCTCACCGCGCAGTGCTAGAAAGATGAGCACAAACAGCGGATAGAGCGAAATGAGTATGGTTGCAATGGAGACATCCAAAAAGGTAAGTGCTGTGTAAAACAGCAGCAAACTGACGCCGTTGTAAACGCCCGTAATAGTACAGTGCACAAGCCCGTGACGGTCAATCTTGGCAATATTGGGGCGCAAGCAGGCAAACCCCCAAAGAAGCCCAGCGGCTAGCCATGACCGCAAGCTAAGTAACATAACAGGGTCAAGCTCAGCGTTTAAGCCAAAGCGAATAACTGTTGGTGCTGTGCTTAAACAAAAAACGGCTGTAAGGATGCAGGCTGCACCGCGTGCATAGTTAGGTAAGTTAAAGATACGCGCCCGTAGACGCTCGAGCCTCACGCGGGTGTTGCGCCAAGCCGTGAAATTTTTCCTAAACGTCTTTTTGAACGACCTCGAGCACGCTTTGGTAAACGCCGTTTGATGTCATGTTTATCGGTTGCAACATCACTGGCAATCAGGTCGAGATCTGCTGTTGGTAGATCAATGTTAACGTTCAACCATTTGGTGACAAGGTTATACACATCTTCCAAGGTTTGCAACTTAATAATGTCCGGGCGCATCTCAGTAAAGGTGGGCATCTCTCTAAAATACTTGAGGCAGTGGCTGCGCATCGGTAAGATACCTTTAATTTCGCCATACCAACTTACGTTCATCGCGGCGTGGCGCACAACGAGTTCAGCAAGTTCTTGCTGTGTAAGTGTGGTTGCGTTACCAGAGAGTTCTGCAAAAATCCACGGCCGCCCCACAGCTGCCCGTGCGACCATAACGCCTAGACCTTGGGCGCGGTGGCTGTCAAACTGAGCTTTAGTATGCACATCCCCTGAACCTACGACGGGAATACTAATTTGGCTAGCGACCTCAACAATAGTGTCCCAGTTAGCTTCGCCACTATATTTTTGGGCAGCAGTTCGTCCGTGAATGGCAATTAGAGAAGCACCGGCTTCTTCGAGTGCTGTGGCAACCTCGAGCACGTTCACCATGTCGTATCCCAAGCGCATTTTGGCACTGACGGGGACAGGCACAGCCTCAGCTAAAGCTTGTACAATGTTGGCTGCGCGGTCTGGGTCTTGCATAAGTTTAGAGCCGCAACTTTTACCCGTCACTTTTTTAACTGGACAACCCATGTTGATGTCGAGGGCTTGCGGTTGGTAAGTATCGTACAAAATGCGCCCGCCAGCCGCCACAATATCCGGTTCGCCGCCAAAAACCTGAATCACTAAGTCTGGTTCACCGGCATAAGGTTCGCCAATTTCAATGCCCTGTAAGTCGCCTACCACCAATGCTTTGGCACTGACCATCTCGGTAACCGCCCAGGCGCTCCCGTATTCACGGCACAGTTTGCGAAAAGGTGCGTCAGTATAGCCGGCCATAGGGGCGAGGATGGCACGGGGTTGCTCGAGCTTTTGGGTGTAGAAGTTAACGGCGCGATGAGCAAACATAACCTGGTTAGCCTAGCATGAAGGTAGTGTAGTGCGTGTCTGTCTCACTATTTTTGGCGGATAGAGATGATTGTTGATGAGGGGTTTGTTCGACCATTAAAGCTTTTAGGCTAGTTGGTTGTGGTGGTTGCTCGAGTTAAATCAACACCATTATGTTATAAACTTTATTAACTTATGACCTTAGTAGGTAAAACAATCCAAATATACTTACCCGAGGGTAATCCGCGTGGTCTCAAGTTAGCCGAAATTACAAGTCGAACTGTTCAAGCGCTGCTGATTCCACGTTCCAAACTTGATGTTGCGCAGAAGCGTCAGGAGCTTCAGGGTGTTGGTGTCTACATGCTTTTTGGGACATTAGAAACAAAGGAATCAAAACCACTGTGTTACATCGGCGAAGCTGAGAACTGCGCAGTTAGGTTGGGGCAGCACAACCGAAGTAAAGACTTCTGGACTCATGCCGTTGTGCTCATCTCAAAAACATACTACTTTACAAAAACGCACATAAAATATCTTGAGTGGTTTTGTTACGAACGAGCTATTAAAGCTAATCGCTATATCCTCGAGAACGGTAACACACCGAATAAACCTCACGTTTCTGAGCCAGTAGAAGCTGATTTGCACGATAACTTTGAGACAATTCAAATTTTGGTATCAACGCTTGGCTATCCTGTATTTGATGAGATTCATAAGCCTGCTAAGAAAGATTTAGTGTTCTGCAAAGGAAAACTGGCAGAGGCAAGGGGTGAGTATACAGAAGAGGGTCTAATTGTTTTTGCCGGTTCTAAAGCCAATTTGGAAATTACCCAAAGTGCTCAAGCTTGGATTGCAAATATGCGACAAGAATTGCTTGAAAAAGGTATTTTGACTCAAGCTGAGACAACACTCGAGTTTGTCGAAAACCACTCCTTTAACAAACCTAGTACAGCTGCAATGATTATATTAGGACGCCAAGCAAATGGTTGGCTCGAGTGGAAATACGCGGATGGTAGAACTCTTGACGAGGTTAAACGAAATAATACTGATGAAATTTGAGTGATTTAGAAATCCTGTGCTAGCTCGAGTTTCCCCCACCTCACACGCGGTAAAACTAAAGTATGACCTCTTCTTACCCTCGAGCCACCGTCGGCGCACTTGCCGTTAGTGATGACAACCTCATCCTGCTTATCCGCAGCCACAAATGGCGCGATACTTGGTGCGTTCCCGGCGGCAAAATTGATTATGGTGAAACGATAGTTGCTGCCCTCAAACGTGAATTTATTGAAGAAACGGGGCTTAAACTCGCTGAAGTGTACTTGGCACCGACGCTCGAGGCCGTCAACAGCCCCGAGTTCCACAAACCTGCTCACTTTATTTTGCTTAACTTCATCGCGCGTGTAAGGGGTGCCGCCAGTGACATTCCTGTGACCCTCAATGACGAAGCGCAAACCCATGCATGGCTCACGGTTGATGAAGCGCTGGAATACGACCTCAACAGTTTTACTAGGTGGCTGGTGACGTTTTACCGCGATCATCAGCACGAACTTGTTCCCGTCACGGTGTCAGCATAATGCCGAGTGCGTTAGTAACAGGTTCTGCCAAAGGCATCGGCAAAGCTTTGTTACTGATGTTGGCAGGTCAAGGTTACGACGTTGCCGTGCATTACAACCACAGTCAAGCAGAAGCTGAGACCGTTTGTGATGAGGCCAAAATGCAAGGTGTACGCGCGGAGATATTTCAAGCAGACGTTACCAAGCCAGATGAGGCAACAAGTTTAGTTACACAAGTCCATGATACTTTTGGACGGCTTGATGTGCTCATCAATAACGTCGGCAACTATCACAAGACTACCGTTTTAGCATATTTTCTTAACAATCCTGTACTTGCTTTTAGAGGAGGTGCTACCCAAATAGCCTTACGTTTTGTGATTTCCTCTTCTGAGAGGTCA
>JBCCBI010000119.1:0-13246 GCA_039034155.1 Deinococcota bacterium
CCCAAAAGCCTGATGCCGCCAATCCGACCAACCGGGTTGAGGGCTATTTGCTGTACTTTGATGACATCACCATGGCGCTCACCTTACTAGACGAGTTTGAAGATTGTTACATTGACCCGCCGCTTTACGAACGCGAAGTCATGCAAGTAGGTCCGCGTGACACCCTAGCTTGGGTTTATGTCTACGCCAAGCATGACCGTCTAACACAGCCGGGGGCTAGGTTGGTTGCTAATGGCCGCTGGCAGGATTTTGACGCACCTTCAGACGCCTAACAATCAAAGGTTTTATCCAGAAGAACATTAGATAAGTTCGAGGCATTGATAGGTGACCTTGGAATCACTCGAGTGTCACTCCAAATCTAAAATCAATCAAAAATACCCCTCCAGAACAGTATTTTTATCCCCTTGACAGAAGTCCCAAGGTGGACTAAACTTCCCTTTGTGCTTGCGCCCAAGAAGTTAGATGGCTTTTGATTCTTAAGTCTAACTAGGTGGTAAGCCATCCGAGACGATTTAAGGTACTGCTATCATGGTCAATAACGCGCCAACCTCACAACTCACGTCAACAACGTCACTCAAAACCTCCCAACCATCTTTTATTAAACGGGGTGGCTGGGCGATTATTGACTCTACCTTGCGTGAAGGTGAGCAGTTTGCCAAAGCCAACTTTAGTTTGGACGACAAAATTGCTATTGCAAAGGCCTTGGATGCGTTTGGCGTGGAATACCTTGAACTCACCACACCCATAGCCTCACCAGCCTCCCAAAAAGCCTGTGAGATTATTAGTGGGCTGGGCTTAAACGCCAAAGTGCTTACCCACACGCGGGCCAAGCTCGAGGACGTACAGTGCGCCCTTGACTGCGGTGTGGACGGCATAGACATTCTCTTTGGGACATCCTCCGAATTGCGCCAGTTTAGCCACGGCCAAAGCGTGGACGCCATCATTGAGCAAAGTTGCAAGGTCATCGACTACGTGAAGCAGCATGGTGTGAGCGTGCGCTTTTCCAGTGAAGACACCTTTAGAAGCGACAAATGCGACTTGTTACGGGTTTATGCAGCGGCAGCAGCAGCAGGTGCAGACCGGGTGGGTTTGGCGGATACCGTCGGCGTAGCGACACCTTCCCAAGTGCGCGAACTGGTTGCAGATGTGCGCGCTGTGGTGGCCTGCGACATTGAGTTTCACGGGCACAACGACACAGGTTGCGCGATTGCCAACGCGTTTGAAGCCATTCGCGCGGGGGCAACCCATGTGGATACCAGCATTTTGGGCATTGGTGAACGTAATGGCATCACGCCGTTGGGTGGGTTTTTAGCCCGCATGTACACCCAAAACCCGCAGGGGCTAGCGGGTCAGTACAAGCTCGAGCAACTCCCCGAGTTAGACGCTATGATTGCCAGCATGACAGGTCTATCTATTCCGTTTAACAACTACCTCACCGGCGAGTTTGCCTACAACCACAAAGCCGGGATGCACCTCAAAGCCATTATGCTCAACCCCGGCTCCTACGAGATCATCCCGCCGGAAGCCTTTGGCGTGTCACGCAACTTGCAACTTGGCAGCCGTCTCACAGGCAAACATGCCATTGCAGCTCGAGCAGCAGAGTTAGGTTTGGTGTTTGAGGCAGACGCACTGGTTCAAGTTACCCAGCACGTTAAAGCTTTAGCCGATGATGGTGATGTGCCGCTCGAGCAACTTGATGCACTTTTGTATGAAGCTGTTCGTCAGTCTCAACCTCAAGTTTCACGTGACTTAGTTGACGTTGAAGCAGAACTCGAGGTGGTCGCCTAATGTCTGCTGCTGACATAAACTTTGACGGCCTCACCCTAGCTGAGCGTATCTTGTCTGCTCGAGTCGGCAAACGCGTTAACGCCAATGACCTAGTTGTGGTGGATATTGACCAAGTGATGGTTGTAGACTCCATCGCCCCGAGTGTTATTCGCATTGTAGAAGATGAACTCGGCGGCGAAATCAAACATCCATCACGGGTCTCCGTTGTCATCGACCACGTCGCCCCCGCATCTAATGTGGAGGTGGCCACCACTCAAAAACACCTGCGCGAATATTCAAAAGCCCATGGCTTGCGGTTGTTTGACGTTGGCCGCGGCATCTGCCATCAGGTTTTGATAGAAGAACGCCTCGCCCACCCAGGTTGGATTGTGCTCGGCTCAGATTCACACTCGACTACTTACGGCGCAGTCTGTGCGTTTGGAACGGGCATGGGAGCTACCGATATTGCGCTGGCAACGGCATCCGGTAAAACCTGGTTGCGCGTACCCGAAACAGTGCGGGTACGTTTAACCGGAACTCGCCCGCCGGGAGTGACTGCCAAAGACGTGGCGCTGACCATCATCAGCGAACTTACGGCGGATGGTGCCACCTACATGAGCATTGAATACCAGCTCGAGCATGACGACTGGAGTTTGTCCGAGCGGATGACGCTGGCTAACCTTGCTGTTGAGGCAGGTGCCAAGGTGGGTTTGGTGCCGCCCAATGAAGCTATTCGTAAAGCTTATGATGTGCCGGAGTGGCTCGAGGTTGACACCACTGCAACCTACACACACGACATCACCATAAACCTGTCTGAGCTTAGCCCCGTGCTGGCTGCGCCTTACTTTGTGGACAACGTTCACCCCATTCAAACGTATGCAGGCACGCCTGTGGATGTTGTGTTTGTGGGAACGTGTACGAACGGGCGCTTGGATGATTTGCACATTGTGGCTGACATTTTACGAGGTCAGCACGTCGCTGAAGATACGCGCTTACTCGTGATTCCAGCCAGCTCTAAAGTGCTCGAGGACGCCGTCGCAGATGGCACGTTTGGCACTTTATTAGCTGCCGGTGCCACATTCAGCACCCCCGGTTGTGGCCCTTGTATGGGTCGGCACATGGGCGTGCTTGCTCCCGGTGAAGTTTGTGTGTCTACCAGTAACCGCAACTTTATTGGTCGTATGGGCAGTCCTGAGGCTAAAATCTTCCTCGCTAGCCCAGCGACGGCTGCTGCCAGTGCCTTGCATGGGCACATCAGCCTAGCTGAAGAGGTAGCTGCATGAGTGTCCCAATAACTAGTAACAACGTGTCTAGTAACAACGTGCCTAGTAACAGGGTGCGCGTCTGGCGCTTTGGTGACAGCGTCAATACAGACGATATGCTGCCCGGCAAATATGCGCCGTTTATGGTCGGCGAAGACAAATTCCACACCTATGCCTTTGCCCACCTGCGCCCTGAGTTTGCCAAAACCGTCCAGCCCGGTGATGTGCTAGTTGGTGGACGTAATTGGGGCTTAGGCTCGAGCCGCGAATATGCGCCACAGGCACTCAAGACTCTCGGTGTGGGTGCGATCATTGCCAAGTCGTTTGCCCGCATTCACTACCGCAACCTCCTCAACCTTGGCGTGCCCGCGTTCACCTCCGCAGAGTTGCCAGATGTCCTTACCGACGGTGAGCAGATTAGCTTTGACATCACCACAGGCGAGCTTCTTCGGGCCGATGGTAGCAAACATCAGCTCCCACCACCGCCTGCGTTTTTGCAAGAAGCTCTACAAGAAGGTTCTATTTTGAAGTACTACCAAAAGTACAAGCGTTTCCCCGGTGAAGCAGCCGAGTAATAAGTCTTAAGAATCTCAAGTCAATTTAAGTATTTTGAAAGGATGTTGTTATGCCCTTAACCACGATTGAAACCCCCCACGGTGCGGTAGATGTTGACCCTGCTAGCCTCGAGCTAGGCGAGTTAGTTGTCTCAGACGACGGGACTGAACTTGAGGTTGTTGCCCTCGAGCCACTCCGTTTTGAACCTGCACCCGAAGAAGACGAGGACTGGGGCGAATGAGTCCAGTAGCCTCAGCACAACCAGCTCGTATCGGTATTGTCTATGACCGCTTACGCAATGAAGAAAAGATGTTGTTTGACGCGTTTGAGCGTCGCGGTGTGGCGTTTCAGAAAATTTATGCGCCTCACCTCACCTTCGACTTTAATGAGGGAAATAGCTTTGATGGGCTTGAGGTTGTGCTTGAACGCTGTGTCTCGCAAACCCGCGGCCTTGCCATTAGCCGGGCGTTTACAGGTTTAGGTATTCAAGTGATTAATCACCCAGATGTCATTGAAGTCTGTGGCGATAAGCTTGCGACCAATGCTGCGTTAGCAAGGGCTGGCGTGCCCACGCCACGTACTGGGGTTGCCTTTGATACTGAAAGTGCGCTCGAGCTATGTGAGCGTTTTGGCTACCCAGTCGTCCTGAAACCTGTCGTTGGGTCATGGGGCCGTATGGTCTCCAAAATCAACGACCGCGATGCTGCTGAGGCTATTTTTGAACACAAAGAAGTTTTAGGCGGACCGCAACACAAAGTTTTTTACATGCAAGCGTTTGTGAACAAACCCGGGCGGGATATTCGCGCGTTTGTCGTTGGTGGAGAGGTTATCGCCGCCATCTACCGCACCTCTGAACACTGGATTACCAACACGGCACGGGGCGCTGTAGCGACCAATTGCCCACTCTACGACGAGCTTACAGACGTCTGCCGTAAAGCTGCGGGTGCTGTGGGCGGGGGTATTGTAGCTGTTGATTTGCTCGAGTCAGCAGACGGGTTACTCGTCAACGAAGTGAATCACACTATGGAATTTCGCAATTCTGTTTCTACAACAGGCGTGGATATTCCGGGTAGGGTTGTAGATTACGCTGCTAGCTTGTGCCGCACCGAACTTGCCCAAGTCGCCTAGCAATCTTGCCACATCAAACATTCTCAAAATTGAGTGGATATCATCTCTTTCTTGAACCATTTGCTCAGCTCTTGTAAGAGATACTTTGAACCACCTCTACAAATGTGATTTCAATCACCGTATTTCAATGTAAAATACTAGACTATTTGGTGTATGGGGTTGCGTGCTTGGCAACTTAGCATCATTAGCTCTTTAACGCTCTTACACATTTAGCGTTACTCACTTGATGTGTAGAATTTATATTAGGGACTGTCACGCATGCATACTGGGGATGATTAGTTTATTACCAACAATCAACTGACCCGTGAACTGAAGCATCTAACAAGATGCTTTTTGTATTGCGTGTTAGGTTGACAAACTTTTTATAACTCTCTTCCAACCTCGAGCACCTACACGTACACACGTGACTAGGGACAATTAAATATGTATTAACCTCGGTAAAACCTGTAATCTGTTGGTGTTACAGCCTTTATACTCAAACGGCAATTGGGCGATTACAAGGCTACCCAAGCAAACTAGTCGTGATTAAGATTGGTCTTGCTCGAGGGGATGACGTCTGTGACACTATCTTAAAAAATGTTGACACAACGTTCATCACAATCTGCTATTGTTAGTACATAGACGTGTGACGTGGTACAACCGCCGACGTTATACATACAGGTTTTAAGACACGGGCTTTAAAAGACAGGTCTTGAAATACTAGGTTTTAAGTAAGCAAGGGTTCACGCAAGTTCAGGTTCGCCTGTTAAGTGACCTTCTGCATTGTGTTGTGGCTGAACATGACGTTGTAGCTGAACATAACGACATACACCACAACTTGGTTTCGTAACGTGCCACTCTTAGAACATCACCCTTGTGTGATTTGTTCTAAGTAATTCATGTCATAGGCTAAATGTATACCTTTGCCTGGCTAGACTGAGCTTAATGATTGTTATTTAAGGTCGTTCAGGCTTGGAGCAAAATACCTTTTAGCAGTGGTATGAGCAAACTGTTATTCTGATTACTCTTCTTGTTATACACAAGCTTAGGTGATTGCAAATAACACTTAACGCTGGCTTTAGGATAGCAAGTACAGCACGTTAAATCTCATCGTGCGCTACGTAACACCTCAAACTGAGGCTAATTACGCAGCAACCTTGAGCGCAACCAGTCGTTTACACGGCATTAGTCTGTAATAAAGGCCCCGTACACACAGTACGCCCATGTTACAGAGATAACCGTGTTACAGAGATAAAGCAGAGGTCAACTTAGCAGCAAACCTCAGGCGTTGACACCTGAAAAGCGCACACGCGCACGATTTATGAAGGAGGCTATCAATGCTTACTGTTGCTGAATTAAGCAGCGATCAAGGCTGCTCTGCACCAGACATTGTGCCAAGCACATTGGCACATCCAACCAGGACGCTCGAGCCCAACGCAAGTTTGTACGAAGCTGGGCGCGACGCAAGTTCACTCTATATCGTCAACTACGGCGTGCTCAAAGCCGTCGTACCCACCTCACTCGGGCGTGACCGCATTGCCGACTTGTACGGCTCCGGTGATATTTTAGGCGTAGCGGCAATTGACAAAGCCAAACACGCTGAGACTGTTATTGCCGTACACGACGCGTGCCTTACCCCACTAGATTCTGAGCAAGCCATGAACGACCGCAAACTACGCGACTATATTATGCATAGTTTGGCCCGCCAGCTACGCCGTAGCCGCGAAGCTATCGACGACGCAGAATTACCTGTGGGCGCGCGCGTGACACGTGCTTTCCTACGTTTAAGTGAGCGCTTTGGTCAACCTGCTGATGACCAAGACGGTGGTATTAAGCTACCACTAGCACTAACCCACGAAGATCTTGCATCTTTGACGGGTAGCTCGAGAGTCACCATCACCCGGATTTTAGGTGAGCTTCGCAGTGAAGGTGCGCTGTCCGGCACGCGCGGGGTATACATCGCCAACCCTGACGGACTAGAAACAGCCACCGACAACTATGTCATGCAAGTAATCTAGGTCATGCAAGTAATCTAGGTCATGCAAGTGATCTAGCTAGCAACTCATCATTAGAAAATTTGGAAATGGCTAGGCAATTTGCTTAGCCATTTTTGGTTGTAAGAATTCATAGGCAGCTTGCGACCACCCCTCGAGCCGGTCGTAACTCCTACCAACCTCCGCCCAAGGCACATGTTCACCAGCGAGTTTATGCGTTTCATGCACGCTTACAGGGGCAACCACCTTCACACTGTAAAGCAGCCCAGTATGTACCCGCTCCACAGCGTTTTCACTGCGGTGGATAAGCGCTCGCGCGTCCGCTGTAAACGCGCCAATGACCAATTCTTCGCGAAGTTCACGCACCAGCGCAGCTTCCAAAATATCTTGTTCTGAGGCTGCGTTTTTTTGCTCTCCTGTACTGCTCGCGTCATCATCTTCTGGGTTGATGTGACCGCCTAACCCAATCGAGAGTTTATTGTGCAAGCGTGTTTCGGAGCCTGCTTTGAGGCGTTCAACAAGCAGTACCAAAGGGTCTGACTCAGGCTCTGGGTGGTATTCCACGACAGCATAGGGGATAATCTGCCGCTGGGTTTCGTCTTCTTCGACCTCATCGCGAACTAAAAATTGGCCCTGATTTGCCATGATGGTGTAGAGTTCAGGCGTGAGTGGTTGGGCAGGTTTGGACGGTTCTGGGAGTAACTCGGTAGGTACGCAGTAAACAAGTTCTGACATGACCTGTCAATGTAACACGGTGCGTTTTGTGAAAGAGGAGGCCAGTGTTGAGGTTTACGAATCTGATACTCAGATCGATAATAACAGTCGTTCTGATTAGCATTTTTAGTGTAGGAATAGTATCTGGTACGACTGGGAAAATTGTACAGATGGAAGATGGAAAAGTAGGATTTATTCAGGTACTAGATGGGGATGCTGTTCTTGAACAGGTAATTGGTCCTGAAGGAGGGAATATCCTGGGAGTTCTCCATGAGTACACTTTAGATGGATTTTTTCCTTATGGAATTGCCAGTGTACTCTTCTTTGAAAATGTACTTAATGATGAAAATAATATTAAATTTACAATATCAGAAACCAATACTACTCAATACCCCAATATTCCAGGTATTGAGGCTTATTATCCATTTGACAAGGTCAATTACATTGGACCTTTAGTTACTGTTGAGTTTCCTACAAGTACCATAACGCTAGATAGCAACCAAGATAAGCCTTTGTTCGTAATTAACTCCTCTTTTGAAGAGAATATCTTCGATTCATTACCAACCCGAGATACCCGACTTGAAGTACGTATCCACCTGGCTGACGGAAATATAGTCATGTATACATGGCATTTTGGATACATGGGTGAGGTCATTATCACTGACGACTTTTTAGAAGTGCACTATGAAGAGCAGACTCCTGAAGTCTTGAAAATTAGTGTGCAAGCGGTAGATATTAGTCAGGCGCTCCCTAATCCTGACGATTTCCTACCACCCTCCGAAGGGGGTGATTAAAAATAAAAAACGGCCCTATCCCAATACAAGGTCTGTTTTACTCGTCTAAGTAAATCCTTCACCAAAGACGACATATCCCACCACCATGATAAACTAGCGGCGTTTTAAGCCAATTTGCTTCTTAATCTCGTCATCTGGAAGGGAAATTACATGCACCTTGCCCGTTTTCCGCGCAGACGCTACACGCCGTATGCCACACCTATAGAACCACTGAACGCCCTCAGCCACGAACTAGGTGGGCCTAATTTATTCATTAAACGCGACGACCTGCTGGGCTTAACCGCTGGGGGCAATAAAACGCGTAAGTTGGAATTTTTACTGGCAGATGCCCTTGGCCAAGGCGCAGATACGCTCATCACCACAGGTGCGCCGCAGTCCAATCACTGCCGCCTCACCTTGGCTGCAGCGGTTAAAGAAGGACTGAAGTGCCGACTTGTGCTCGAGGAACGCGTCCCCAACAGCTACGACCCAGCTGCGAGCGGCAACAACTTTTTGTTTAAACTTCTCGGCGTTGAAGCCATCACGGTTGTGCCTTTAGGTACTGACCTAGCTGCCGCCATGCAAGCTGAGGCAGACAAGCTCGCTGCTGAAGGGCGTAAGGGGTACATCGTCCCTGGGGGTGGCTCGAATGCGTTGGGTGCACTCGGCTATGTGTCTTGTGCGGAAGAACTGTTGCAGCAAACCTTTGAGATAGGGCTTAAGTTAGATGCAATCGTGGCCTCGAGCGGCAGTGGTGGAACCCATGCAGGTATGGTCGTAGGGATGCACGGCAACAACGCGCAGATTCCCGTGCTCGGCATCAGCGTGCGCCGCCCAAGTGATGAACAAGAAGGCAACATCTACAAACTCGCCAGCAAAACCGCTGAGCTTTTGGAGTTACCTGACGTACCACGGGATGCTGTCAAAGTTTTTGATGCCTACGTTGGTGACGGTTACTCTTTACCTACAGCAGGCATGATTGAGGCTGTGACCTTACTGGCACAACACGAAGGCATCTTACTAGACCCGGTTTACACAGGTAAAACAATGGCGGGCATGATTGATTTGGTACGTCAGGGTCACTTTGCGGCAAGCAGCAACGTGCTGTTTTTGCACACGGGCGGCTCACCTGCGCTCTACGCCTATCAAGATGTGTTGCTGGATTAGGGCAAGGTAAAGGATACAGTGATGCCTACTCGCTACGCGCACACGAATATTGTTGCGGAAGACTGGCGCAAGCTAGCCACCTTTTATGAGGTTGTGTTTGACTGCGTCCCGGTGCCACCTGTACGTCAGCAGGATGCAGCTTGGCTGGCGCAGGGTACAGGCGTAAAAGATGCTGCGCTCAAGGGTGTCCACTTGCGGTTGCCCGGCTTTGCTGATGGTGCTGCGCCAACTCTTGAAATCTACAACTACCGACAAGTTGAACCGCGCTTACCTGCGGCTGCTAACCGCCTTGGTCTAGGGCATCTTGCCTTTGCAGTGGATGATGTGCAAGCCACCTTGGATGCTGTCATCAAACACGGTGGGCGGGCACTTGGTGAACTCACTCAAGCTGAGGTTGAGGGCGTAGGTTTGCTGACGTTTGTCTATGCCTGCGATCCAGAAGACAACATCCTCGAGCTACAACACTGGGACACAGTATGACGTCATCACCTGCTAAAACGGTAGGCGTACTGGGCGGCATGGGCCCCGAAGCTACGCTGGACTTTTTTGCCAAAGTTTTGGCAGCCACGCCAGCAGACCGCGACCAAGACCACATCCACCTCATCATCGACAATAATCCGGCGGTGCCGAACCGCAATGAAGCAGTAGCGGGTACGGGACCGTCGCCTGCGCCTGTGCTCACGGAGATGGCAACGCGGCTCGAGCACGCTGGGGCAGACTTTCTAGTGATGGTTTGCAACGCTGCCCACGCGTTTCAAGATGCTATCGAAGACGCCGTTAGCTGTCCGTTTGTGAGCATCATCGAAGAAACCTGTGAGGCGGTTGTGGAGAGGCTTCAGCCAGAGACATCAGTAAAGGTTGGGGTGCTCGCCTCGAGCGGCTGTTTAGACGCAAAGCTTTATCAAGAGGCACTAGCAACACGCAATGTACAAGCAATCATTCCTGAAGGTAGTACTCGAGACAGCTTTATGAACATTCTCTACCGTATCAAAGCTGGCGACAAAAACGTGCGTGATGACATGAAGACTCTCGCGGAACATCTCATCAATCAAGGCGCGCAGACAATCATCGCAGGGTGTACCGAGGTTCCTCTTATCCTTCAGCAAGACGACATCTCGGTGCCGCTCATTAACTCGACGGATGTGTTAGTGGCCCGCACAGTTACTTACGCCACAGGTGAGGCTAAGCTCGCTCAGCGCCCTCAAAAGACATCAACTAAGCTTGTTAGTCATACTGCTGGAGGTGGAGCGTGATTGTCGTCAGTGAGGCATTACACCCAGATGCTTGGACGCACTTAACGCAACATGCACCTACTTACGGCGGACTTGTCGGTGAAGCAGACTGGTGGCAAGACCGCGACACCCTTAAACAAAAACTCGAGAATGCCAAAGCGCTCATTGTGCGTAATCAAACGCAGGTGAACGAAGACTTGCTGGTGGCTGCACCCTCGCTCAAGGTTGTGGGGCGTGTTGGGGTAGGGCTGGATAACCTCGAGCAAACTGCCTTACAAGCGCGTAACATCATGGCGACGTGGGCACCGGGGACAAACGCTGCCAGCGTTGCCGAGTATGTGCTGGGGACGATGCTCGAGCTAAGCCGCCGGTTTAGTTACAACACCAGTAAGGTCCAAGCAGGGCATTGGGATAGACAAGGTGGCCGTGGGATTGAAGTTTTGGGTAAGACCTTGGGGATTATCGGTCTGGGAGATATTGGTACTCGTCTCGCCAAGCGTGCGCAAGCGTTTGGCATGACCGTGATTGCGCACGATCCCGTGTTGCACGCGAGCAGTTTTGCCGTGCAAGAGTACGGAATTTTGCTACATTCTCTAGAAGATGTTTTGGCACGTTCAGATTATTTGTCCTTGCACGCGCCGCTTTTGCCGAGTACAAAACACCTTATTAACGCACAAACTCTTGAGATGATGAAGCCTTCCGGCATCCTCATCAATACGTCTCGAGGGGGTTTAGTTGACGAACGTGCTCTCGCCCAAGCCCTAGCAGATGGCAAGCTATCAGGCGCTGCGTTGGATGTGCGCGAACAAGAACCGCCCACACAACCCGACCCACTTGCCGAGTTTGACAACGTTATCCTTACCCCACATGTAGCAGGCGTGACCTTTGAAGCTAGCCGCCGCACGTCAATGCATGTTGTAGAGGATGTGCTTAGAGTCTTGAACGGTGAACGGCCGATGTCACCTGTGCCCGGATTCTAATATACAGGGTTCTAAACTCTAGCTGATGTGCTGCCCCGAGCACGACATCAGGATGTCCATAAGCACGTCTCTATGTTGATAACCTCGGTCTAATAACCTCAGGCTTGACAGCGTTGGGCTTGATGGCATTGGGCTTGATGGCATTGGGTTTGATAACCTTGACCTAATAACCTTGACCTTGACAACATCAACTAAAAACCTCTCCCCATCCCCCTTTCCCCCCTTCTCCCTATCCCTGCAACACCGCTCCATGAACACACATTTACCAAGCTAGGCTGCTGCCTTTACCTGCCTGCCGTATACTCGAGCCGTGCCTTCTTACCTGCGTTATTTTGTGTGTCTATACTTCTTGTCAATACCTGCGTTTGCCACTCGCGAAATCAGCACCGACAATATCCGCGTCCTTTACGAATCTGCTGAGCTAGACGACTACGCCCAACGCGTTGCCAACGAAGCTGAACGGGCACTGGCTATTTTGTCAGAATTATTTGAAACTGACCCACCGCGCGTTACCTTGCGTATTGAGTCTGGGACAGATGTCTTTAATGCCTTTGCGCCGCCGCTACCGCGCCCTACGGTAGCCTTGCGGGCACTTTTCCCAACCGAGTCGGACATTGGCTTTGGCGCGCGCGATGACCTTTATTTACTTATGCTGCACGAGTTAACCCATAGCGTGCAACTGACGTATGACGATGGTCCTGAAGATAGCGGTGGTGGTCTGCGTCTTGGGTTAGTAGGTGAGGGGACAGCTCGAGTCCCGCCCAGTTGGTTCTTAGAAGGCATCGCCACGTGGGTAGAGTCCGAGTACAGCGAGGGCGGCCGCAATGACGACGCCAGAACCCGCGGGCTGCTATTACGTGCTGCCTACGATGACACCTTTCCCAGCCTTACCGACGCAAGTCTCATCAACTACGCGCCGTTTCCGGCGGGTCTGACGCGTTACTTGTTTGGGTCAGGGTTTGTAGATTATCTGGTGGATACCCACGGATTTGAGACGATCCTTAGAGTACTGCGCCGCTACAACGTGAACGGGTTTTTTGCGACCTTTTCAGATGCGTGGCAGCGCGAGGTAGGTACGTCTTTGGACGATGAATGGCGCACGTGGCAAGCGAGGTTACGTGCTGAAGCTGAGACTGTCTTGGAGGCTGGACGTGTCATCCCCAATTTAACAACGCAAAGCGCGTGGTACACCCGCAGCCCTGCACCGAGCCCAGATGGGACTCAACTTGCTTGGGCAGCTTGGCCGCCGGGGATTGCACTGGCAGATGTTGTAGTTGAGGGTGACGAGGTAAGGCTCGAGAACCCCCGCATTATCCACCCCGGAAGTTCTCCCAACAGCCTCACCTGGCTAGATGATGACACTCTCGCTTACAGCCAACTTGCCTCCGGGCAAGCCGGAGATTTTTCAGATATTTTTGTGGTGGACACTGATGGCAGTAACGCTCGTCAATTAACTGAAGCAGCTCGAGCACGCCTTCCCAAGGCAACACCAGCAGGATGTTTGCTCTTTATTCATAATGTTGAACCGGGTGGCTCGAGCCTTCGTCAGTGGTGTCCACTAGAAGATGCTGATGGCACCATAACTACGTTGTGGCAAGCGTCTAACGGCGAGCAGCTCCTCAACCTTGCTTTCTGAACAACCTGATACCGCAGGCCGATGGCATCCGGCACGTTACGCTCATCAACGTCCCAGAG
>JBCCBI010000120.1:0-13244 GCA_039034155.1 Deinococcota bacterium
CTGGCACAATGCCGGATTTTATGGATTGCCCCGCTGTCAAAGTGGGACAGGTACACCGTCACACCGGATTCGGGCGATGGCCCGTAAATGCTGCTTGAGATCTGGTGTGGCCAAGTTGATCAGCCAGTGTGACATGTTAAGCTTCGCCTTGAATATTTTGGAAGCGGCCTCAAGTCGATCTGACATCTCGACATGTGGAGATAAGTATGTCGCATCGATCTTGAGGTCCGAGCCAATAGCGCCCTCGATTGCCCATCCAACGTGCATACCGAAACCCATTTGAATTCGAAATCCGTGCCCAAATCGCCGCATGACTGCATCATACTGTCCATAGCACGCCAGACACCCGCTAGAATTCTCATTTTCAAGATCGATCTGGCCTTGTTTGACATTGTAGATACGCCTCATCATGCGGCGCTAACTCAAGTTCTCACCAACTTAAGTGGCACGCTGGTGACCTCTGTTGCTTCATCAACTGCTACAGCAACCTCGTTTCACTTAGCTGCAACGTTGGTCCATCCTTCCGAAGTCCAGCCAAGTTCGTCGCAGGTGCTTATGCAACTGACTAAACTGGCAAAAGATAGATTGCTTATTACGCTGGTGCCCTATGGTGAAGCCATGTTGGTTACACCTTCTACAGCGGTATCTTCAGCATCTTCAGTAGAAACACAGGAGGATATAGAAGATAACACTACACGCTTTCCCAGTGATCTGAACTATTTGCGCATGGTGGTGGCCAACTTACCGGTTATTCTATTTGCGCTTGATAGTACGGGTGCGTTCACGCTGCTCGAGGGGCAAGGCTTAGATTTATTAGGCTTAGATGCTAATGATGTCATTGGTAGTTCGTTTTTTGAACGCTATGAATCCTTACCACGCATGATTCGCGGCGCTAAGCGCGCCTTTTCAGGTGAGACTGTCCAGTTTGAAATCGCCATAGCTGAAGCAGACACCTACTTTGAACTTTACTTTTCACCTCTCTACGATAGCGAGCATGAAATAACTGGCATGTTGGGTGTGTCTTACAACATTAGCGACCGCAAGCGTGCCCAAAATAGCCTCGAGAAAGCTCAGCGAGTTGCTAACTTTGGTAATTTTGTACTCGATCTTACAACTAGCGAGTTAGATGTGTCTGACCACGTCTATGACATGCTGGCGTTTCCTAGGGATTTGGTGCCCACCTTAGACCTTGTGACGATGCTCATGTCAAATGAAGATGCTGCCAAGGTACGCGAGGCCTTACATGTATCTAGTGAGCACAACGCAGACGGCTATGTTGAATATCAAATTACCTTACCTGATGGCAAGACACGTAACCTACATATGCGTTGGCAGGCCATTAGCGATCAAACTGGTAGGGTTTATCAACTGTTTGGCACGTTGCAAGATGTAACGGCCATTCGCCAAGCAGAAGCGCGACTGACAGCCTCTAACAAACGTTTAGCGTTTATTAACACCCTCGGACTTAAGCTTAATCAAGCAGCAAGTGCAGATGATATTGCCAACGTGCTTATTGATGTGTTGCGAGACGTAGCAGGACCGCGCTCGAGAGACACGGCACTCCAGTACATCACCGTCAACAGCGCAGGCGACCCCCAGCATTGCGAGATCATTGGCTACCATAGTACAGACGCAACGTGGCAAACAGCCTTAATTGGCATGCAAATTTTAATTGAAGACTATGCAGGTGCAGAACTCTGGCGTGCTAATCCAAATCGTTTAACGGTACTTGAAGATGCTCAGAACGACCCCCGTTTAAACGAAAGTGAACAAGCTACCTTTGCTGAATTAGACATTGCTTCAGTTTTATTTATGCCCCTTACCCAAGGGGGGCGTTGGATTGGGCTTGTGTCGATGTCGTGGCGCAACCTTTACAGCCTCAGTGAAGACGAAAAATCTTTGCTACAGGCAGTTGCCCGCTCACTTGCCCCAATTGTACAAAACCGCCGTCTGGTCGATAACTTAGAGCAAATTGTAACTGTTCGTAATCGTGAATTAGAAGAAAGCCAACAACTACTTCGTACCACGCTTGACAATGCAACGTCCATGATAGTCGTCAAAAACCTCGAAGGGTGCTATTTGCTTGCAAATCAACCTTTTGCAAACTTTTTAGGACAAGATATGGATTCAATTGTTGGTCAGCGCGACATGGATATCTTACCCAGGTCTGTGTCAACGAGCATGCAACGCATTGATGACGCTGTACTAAGTCAAGCAAAAGCGTTGAGCTTTGAAGAGACGATCCCTTCACGACAAGGACAGCGGAGCTTTTGGATTACCAAATTCCCCTTGTTTGACAAGCTCAATAAGGTGTTTGCCATTGGCTCAATCACCACCGAAGTCACGCAACAAAAACAAGCTGAGGCCGCCATGCTACGTTACCGTGAGCAACTTGCTAAAACGCAAGTAGAGGTGCAGATTACCCAACGGATTCAGTCACTGCTGTTACCTGAAACGAGTGAATTTCAAGACATTGAAGGGCTCGAGGTAGCCAGTTACATTCGCCCAGCCGAAGATGTTGGCGGTGACTACTACGATGTATTGCGTATTGGCGATCACCTCAAACTAGGTATTGGTGATGTTACTGGGCACGGCTTGGAAAGTGGCCTGCTCATGCTCATGACACAAACGGCCGTGCGAGCGCTTCTGGTTAGTGGTGAAAAAGACTTTGAGCGTATTTTAGATAGCGTGAATCAAACCCTGTTTGGCAATTTGCAGCGGATGCAAGTTGATAAAAGTTTGACCTTGTCGCTGCTAGATTATCACGAAGGAACGTTGCGTATAAGCGGTCAACACGAACACGTTTTGATTGCCCGCACGCAAGGTCAGGTTGAAGTGATTGATACTATTGATCTGGGGTTGCCCTTGGGGTTAGAGGCAGATGTTAAGCCCTTTGTAGCTGAGGCGAGGCTCGAGCTTGCTCTTGGCGACAGCGTAGTGCTCTTTACAGATGGCATCACCGAAGCTGAAAACGCAAGCGGGGAGCGGTTTGGGCTTACTCGCCTTGTCAGCACGCTCAGTGAACATCATAGCCAAGCTGCCGAAGCACTTTTAGATATTATTATTGACGCAGTTTATCAACACACCGCTGGACACGTTATTGATGACGACATCACCTTGGTTGTGCTTAAACGCGTGAGTTAATACTTACTCCACCACAAAATTACTCAGCCAAGCTGTAACTAACGCTGTCGCCAGCCTCAATTCCGCGGGCTGCAAAATAACCTTGGTTGACCTCGAGCGCGTACCGGTAAGGTGCAGTTGGTAAGTAAGCAGCTGCTTCCTGTGAACACTCTGTTTGCGTTCTGCCTGCACAAGGCTGCATATCTCGAATGGTGACAATAACACCATCACCGTCGATATAAGCAATGCTCAACGGCAAAAAGGTGTTGTACATCCAAAAACCGCCCGTGCGGTCACCTTCAAACACAAACATCATGCCAGAGTCTTCGGGCATACTGGTGCGAAACATGAGGCCGCGTTGGCGCTCGCCGGAAGTACTGGCAACCTCGAGCAACAATTCATAATTACCATCATCTGTCGTAATTTGCCCACTGCCCAAGGGAAAGTCAATAGCTGGAACGCCCGGCGGTAAGGCAAGTGTAGAACCGTTGGGCGTGGTTGGGGTAGAAGGCACGTCATCATCACTGTCGCCGGCATTATCATCACGATCACCATCATCACCAGCACTATCATCGCCATCACCACTGTCACTATCATCATTGTTGTTGGGTGGCGTGTCTGGGCTGTCAATAGGTTGTTCTACAGGGGTTTCGTCACTATCATCATTACTCGTATTTTGACCTTGGCAGGCGGTTGCGCCAAGCAGGACAAGTAGCAGCATTAAAATGCGAAAGGGTTTTATAAGTGCGCGCATCATAGTTCTAGCTTAGCGCAGATGCGCGGGTAAAGGGCATCATAAAGCTTGTCCGAAAGTTCATCTTCGGCTTGGTTAGCCTCAAAAATAAGCCAAGATGAATTATTTTTTGCTTGCGTTAGAAAGCCTTGTCGAACGCGTTTATGAAAGCTGAGGTCGGCTTGCTCGAGCCTGTCAAGTTGCCCCCGCGTGGCAATTCGGTCTAATCCAAGTTCTACGTCAATGTCCAAAAGCACCGTGATATCGGGCAGGTAGTCACTAATCTGGTTGGTGAGGTCGTGAATAAACGCCAAAGGTACACCGCGACCATGACCTTGATACGCCACCGACGCTCCAGCAAAGCGGTCACTAATGACAACTTTGTTTGCCTCGAGCGCAGGCCCAATCACCTCACGCACGTGCTCAGCTCGGCTGGCGCTGTAGAGCAAAAACTCGGTGAGCGGCGTCATGGTTAGCTGTGGGTCTAAAATGACTTCACGAATAGCGTCACCAGCTGAGGTGCCGCCTGGCTCGCGAGATACAACAGGCATTACGCCAGCAGTCTTTAAGCGCTCCGCAAGATGCCGAATTTGGGTGCTTTTCCCTGCACCTTCAGGACCTTCAAAGGCAATAAAACAACCCTTCATTTGATGACCTGCCGATAGTTGCTGCTTGATGAAAAGGTATCAACGTCACACACTTGAAGATGGGTACACACTTGCAGCGTATCTTTTAGCACTTCAACGAGGCTTGTCGATATGTCCATCACATAGCTGAGGATGCCAATTGCACAAGTTCTAATGCAGCTACGGAGATTTGAGCCTGATGTCATTACGGTATTGTCCTAGTCAAGTAGCTAAGGATGTTATGAAAAAGATGCTCGAGCCTTAAATGACAAATGAACACCACATCACGAGCCTCAGATTGCCCAAACCAAAGTCCTACCCGCTCAAAGCCCGGTAGGCAGCAAAATAAACTGACAGTCCAAGCCAAACTCAGCCTCAATCTTTTCAGAAAGAAGCTTTACGCCAATGGTTTCGGTCATGTAGTGACCGGCGTACATGGCGTTCATCTTGCGCTCGAAGGCGTCATAAAACACGTCGTGCTTGGGTTCACCGGTTAGAAATAAGTCGAGGCCTTGCTCGCTAGCTAGTACCAAGTCGCGGGCAGCAGCGCCGGAGATAATCCCCATGCTGCTCACGTTTAACTCGCCACCAGCGTGAACCAGGACGGATTCACCCAGCATTTTCTCGAGCATATCAGCAATTTCCCGCAGTGTGCAAGGATTTGGGAAAATACCTTTTACCCCCACAGGTTTACCCTTCCAACTACCAAAATCATCTAAATCAGCTAAGCCCAAAAGTTTTGCTAAACCCCAGTTATTGCCTACCTCTTGGTGGGCATCTAACGGAATGTGAGCAGCGTATAAACTGATGTTGTTTTCTAGCAAATAACGCACGCGCGCGCCGTGCATCCCGCGAATCGCTAGAGGACTACCCCAAAAAAGCCCGTGGTGCACAATCAGCATGTCCGCACCAATCTGAGCAGCTTGCTCAAACGCGCCCATGCACGCGTCAACTGCCACAGCTACTTTGTGAACTGCCGCTGTGCCTTCAACTTGTAAGCCGTTGAGAGAGATGTCGTCGTAGGCATCAATTTGTAGGTAGTCATCTAGCCAACTGACGAGTTTAGTGAGTTCCATTAGTTGGGGTAGGTTACGTCGTCAAGGGGGTGAACGGGCCGCTCGAGCCTGTTGTAATTAAAACTCGTTAAATCCATCGTCGCAATGCCGGGTGAATCTACCGAGATAATCTTGGCTGCCAGCGGTTCAAACCCAGCCCGGAAGTGTTGACTAGATTTAAGCGCCACAATCTTATAAGTGCGCACGTCAATCCCGTGCAGCAAAAAGAACTGTTCGTCTAACATTTGCCCTTTTAAGCTGCTGACAATAATGTCTAGCTTGCCAACCTGCAACCGCACGCTCGTACCAAGGTCACGCAAGCGCCCTTTGCCCATGGGGCTAGACAGCACACTGCGCCCGTCCGTAATAGCTTTCACGTACGCCTCCACTGGTATTGTTGAGCCGTGGTAGCGATCTGTTTTGCCACCTAAGTTAACGCGGATGGTACTGCCAACGCCAGCGCGCTTGGCTTTGGTAACTGTGTCTGGATCAGCAATGCTCGCAAAACACGCGGGTACGTCTAGGTCGGCTGCTAAAAGGGCCCGCAACAAGTAGGTGCCATCCCCTGGCGCGCCAATGCCTGGATTGTCTGCGGTTTCGTTCATAACAATGGGCATGTCCGGTTCAGCTAAGGCTTGTTTGATGCCCTCAGCAGGTGACGGGTAGTTAGCCTTAAAGTGTTCGCGCATATCCCAGATTTTCTGGGCAATGTCTTGCCCGGCAGCTTCAGCAAGTTCAGCGTTACCATTGGTCATGGTGATGATGCCTACGCGCACATCGGGAATGTCTGTGTACGGAAAGCCGTGAAAAAACGCGCAGTCGATCATGTCTTCGTGTTGTTCCCAACTTTCACAGATGTCGTTGATGTCTTTAACGGGCGGTAAATTGCTGGTAAAGGTTGGCACCATCATAGGGGGTTTGGTGAGGCGCATGACTGGCTTGATTTCACCTGACAGAATCCCGCGCATAACCTCAATTGCCTCTTCGCCACGCTCAAACATATCCGTATGAGGATAAAAGCGCACGCCAAGTAACGCGTCGGCATGGTCAACCATTGTCTGGGTGAGATTGCCGTGTAAATCAAGCGTGACCACGATGGGTTTATCGCCAACTAGCTCACGTACCTCGCGGATGATGTCACCTTCGATGTCGTCCACACCCTCAGCGACGCCAGCACCATGCAGAGCCAAACACACGCCGTCGATGTCATCAACTATGGGTTTGATACGCCCCAAGAGTTCGCGTTTAATCTCTAAAAAAGTAGCTTCAGGAATAATTCCAGACGGCGTTGCTGAGGCTGCAAAGGTTGGAATAAGCGTGATGTCTCGCGCGTTAGCTCTGTCCAACATGCCGCCAACGTAGCTGCGCACGCCCTGATGACCCTTGAAAAAAGCGTCCTCAGCAGCCCATTCCCATTCTTGAAAACGAGCTTTGTTAGTTGCTACGTTGGAAAATGTATTGGTTTCGTGCATCACTTGACCGACAGCAAGTTTCATACCATCTCCTTGAGGATATGTGAGAAGTTAACGTAAAACGCCCACCAGGTTGAACGTCACTAAGAACGTTGAAGCTGGTGGTGTAATGTCGTGTCAGTCTATCGTATTGCTGTGAGGCTGTGGCAATCGAGTGATGCTAAATGCTGCTTTGGTACGAAGGTTTTGATCTTGCTGACGGCAATACCTAGCCCTAAGCTAAATGGGTTTTGTGGCGTCTTGTTTAATGCCTTAGCAGTTGAGAAGCATGAATGCGTTTGCTGGCAGTACTGATGTCTTCATGCTGTTTGCATCACTATTAGAGGTTTGCAACCCTCAGGTGGATATTAGTCGTCAGATTTATTGTTATCTGTGGAAGCTCGAGACGCGTGCCAATTGTGCTTGAACGCCTCGAGGCTCGGAAATGTCGCCACATTCATCACTCGTTGTGCAGGTCCCCGATGCCCGCAGCTTGGACAGGTCAGGATTAATGAATTGTCCGAAGCTACATCAGACACCTTGACATCAGATACGTTGACATCAGATACGTTGACATCAGATACGTTGACATCAGATACGTTGACATCAGATACGTTGACATCAGATACGTTGACATCAGATACGTTGACATCAGATACGTTGGCATCCAATTGAACATCCGGCACAAAAATAGCTTGGCAACGCGCACACATGACGCGTAGTTGCGGCGTATTCATAAACTCTCTTTTAGCCTGATGGCAAGATGGCTATTTTGCCAACGTGAATAAGCTACTATTTTTTAACGCGAACTTCGCCAAACACAAGCACACGGCGCTTGCGCGGTTGACCATGCTCAGGTTTGCTGACAGAGGTTCTCGGCGCGCTGTTAGGCGGTGGTGGCGGTTTATTAGCATCACTTGGTGCTTTGTCTTCTGACAGGCTTTTAGTGCGCTTGCCCTGATCTTGTTTACCCTGATCTTGCTTACCCTGACCGTTTCGATTGCCGCGCCCATCACGCTTGTCTCGAGCAGACTGCTTGGCGTTAGCTTTACCGTTGGACGCAGCCTGATTTTGTGGCTGTTTAGCTTTATTTTTGTCCTGTTGCTCAGATTCAGCTTGGTCGGCTTTAGTATCTTGTTTAGCATCTTGCAGTTGACCATTGGCACTCTGTTTAGGCTTGTCTGCAAGTGGATTTTTAAGGCGTTTGGGCGTAGCTTGCTGCTTGGGTTTATCCGCTTCGGGTGCATCTAATAAGTCAGCGTGAGGCATCACCAAGTCAATTTGTCTGTTGGTGGGGTTAGCAGCCCCTAGTTTCACGTCCATGCGGTTGCCCATGCGGAACTTGCGGTGTTTGTGCTTGCCCATGAGCATCATGGCGTCTTCTAGATACATGTAGTAGTCATCATCTAGCTGTGAAACATGCAGTAGGCCTTCAACGCCGTTAGGCAAACTCACAAAAATACCAAAGTTGGTAATGCCGGTAATTACACCGTTAAAACTTTCGCCAAGATGCTCTTTAGCCCATTTTGCGTGATAATAACGCGTTAGATCGCGCTCAGCGTCTTCAGCTTGGCGCTCACGCTCACTAGTATGCTCAGCCAGAGCTGGAAAGTCGCTTTTAAGGCGTTCTTTGAGCGTTGGTGAGAGGCCGTGTTGTAAGACTAGCCGCAGCACGCGGTGCACAACTAAATCAGGATAACGGCGAATGGGGCTGGTAAAGTGCAAGTAATTATCAAACGCGAGGCCAAAGTGCCCTAGATTTTCAGCGCTGTAACGAGCTTGTTTGAGTGAGCGCAGTAACAAAGTGTTAACCAGTTGCGCTTCGGGTTTGCCAGCAGCTTGTTGAATGATGGCTTGCAAATCTTGCGGTTCAGCGTCTTCAAGGTTGATGGTGTAGCCAAGTTTGGCGAGGCTTTTTTGGAGGGCTTGAATTTTACTGTCCGAAGGGTCTTCGTGAACGCGGTAGAGGGTAGGAATGTCTTTGCTCGAGAGGTCTTTGGCCACCAGTTTATTGGCGAGTAGCATTAACTCTTCGATCATTTGCCGGGCTTGGTTCGCGCGCACAGGTACTACGTGCAGCGCGCCCTTGTCGTCAACATCCACTTTAGCTTCGGTAAAATTAAAGTCGAGCGCCCCAGCACCAATGCGGTCTTCGCGTAGTTTTTTGCACGAGCTTGCTAAGTTGTTGCAGGTCGCGTTCTAGTTTGCGTTTACCCCGTGGTAAGCGTTCGTCACCTTCTAGTAGGTCTTGAACTTGACCATAGGTAAGGCGTGCGTCCGATTCAATTACGGTCTCTTTGAATTTAACAGCCTTAATCTTGGCGTCGCGGCTAATGTCTACCAAAACAGACATAGCTAGGCGCGGTTCTTTTTCAACCAGTGAGCAAATACCATTACTAAGTGCCTCGGGCAGCATCGGTAGTACTTGTCCTGGCAAATACACGCTGGTCGCGCGTTCTTTGGCTTCTTTGTCGAGGCTGGTACCTTCGGCAACGTAATAAGAAACGTCGGCAATGTGAATGCCCACGCGCAAGTGACCGTTGCGGCCGCCCACGCGCTCTAAAGAAATAGCATCGTCAAAGTCTTTGGCGTCTTCGCCGTCTATGGTGAAGGTGTTAATATCCCGCAAGTCGGTACGACCAGCCATCATATCACCTGTGACGGTGGGTGGAACGGCCTCAGCTTCTGCTAGAGTTTCAGGTTCAAAACTGTCCTTGAGGGTGTGTTTGACAATGACAGCGCGCGTTTCAACCTCGGAGTTGTCGCCATCTCCAAGATATTCTTCAACCTCACCAAAGGGATCGCGTTCGCCGGAGGCTTCTGGCCAAACTATTTTGACAACAATCCGTGACCCTGCCTCGAGCTTACCCACTGAATCAGGGAGTAATAAAATACGCTCACGCAAACGCACTGAATCGGGTCGTAAAATAGCGTAACCGCGGGAATACTCGAGGGTGCCTACCAGTTTTTGATGTTTGCGTTCAATAACACGGACAATTTCGCCGCTGACACGTCCGTTATCGCTTTTAGCATCTGCTTTGCTTGAGTTAGGCCGCGCAAGTACTTTGTCACCATCCCACGCGCCGTGGAGTGACTCGGCGGGAATAAACAAATCTTTATCAGCCGTTTCTTCGGCAGGAATGACAAATCCGTAGCCACCAGCGGTAACTTGCAAACGCCCAAGTAATAAATTCATTTCTTGAGGGAGGCCGTAGCTGCGTTTACGGGTGCGCACTAGCTTGCCTTCATCCATTAGAGACGATAGTTCTTGGCGCAACCAAGCGCGGTCCGCAATTTTGAGTTCTTTTTGAATGTCCTGTAAATGCCAAGGACGTTCGGGGTTTTTCTGGAAGAAGGCGTAAATTTGCCCTCTGTCAATATCATTCATAGGTAATCGTGATGCCTTTTCAGAGTTGAGTTAAACGTTGGAAATAATATGTTCATGGGATGAATCGGGGTAATATTTGAAGTGACCCTGTAAAAACGCTCAAGTAAGCTGGGAACTCAACTCGATTATTGTCCCAATCGTACATGAGCAAGATGAAGCTGTTGCCGGTGACGATTGCTCGAGCTACATCGTTATACGTCACTGTTGGTTAGCCTCATCAGTTGCGCATAGGTAATTGTCTTGAGCAATGCTTAGCATATTCTGGGCATATTCAGTTGATGTAAAAGTATCTACTCTGAATTCTCGTGCTGTAAGTAGTGACGCAGATAACTTAGGATGTGCTCATATTGATGATGTATGCCGTGATGTCGAAACTATCAACAATTGAAAGTCATCAACATACCTGAGCACGAGTAATGCTTGAGCACAACTACCCAATCTGCACCACACAGTTGTTTTACAGAGAGACACTTTTGACTAATACTGTATGGGCAAAAGTATTCGCTTTACAACGTAAATATTGTACATTGACGTCACTCTAGTCAACTTGAAACAAATCAAACGCTAAATCAATCCACAATTAGGTTGCACTCAGCTATAAGTAAGCTCAGGTAGCTACAACAATCGATGTTGTCAACTTGACTTAACAGCTAGCTCAATTGTTAGTTTAGCACTGTTGTTTCTGCCTTACGACGTATAAGAAGACATGCTGAGAAGCATCTTAAAATTGTCAAAGCCCATCAAAAAATTCTCTTTGTGAACATATGTCCGTCGAAATCTAGCTTAAAAACAAAAATCTCCGCAGCTTGCTGCAGAGTATTTTGAGGAATCTTATGAGTTCGTTGAACACTCCCTCATTTCGACACTTCATATTCACAAAGCAAGCTTAGGGGAATTCGACCCAAATCTAATTACACATTTACTTATTCTGATAATTTTAAAAAGTAGAAGGGTGAGTGCCCTCAGTTTCGTAACAAAAGCTATTTTTGTTACGAAAGTCGTTTTACACTGGCTCTAGTCTTATGGTAATTTGTTTGTCGGTTCAACACTCAAGTTGACAACCCAACAACATAATGTATACCAAACGCTTACGTGAAGTAGAGGTACTGCATTATTTGCTTATCATTATTGTGACAAGCAGAACGCTACATGTATGTTGGTAAGCATGTTATGTGCTTGACTGAAACCTTACACATGCTACCTACATGATTGAGCACTAGACTCAATTAATACTGGTCCAAGATTTAAGTGAGTTGTGCTTGAGTTCGGGTGTAAGCAGTAGTTGGATATAAGTAGTGCTAAACACTATAATCTTTGTTCAAAAGGGTATTGCTCAGTAGCTGCTCGAGCAAGTGTTAAGCTTCAACAAATTTAAAAAGTAATTGATGTTTTTACAAGTGATACGAGTACCATGTGGATGTGCTGAAAGCGCGCGAGCGTCGTTTTAAAGCATTGTGACATTGAACACTATAAAGTCTCAACTACAAGAAAAAGTTGTAAAGTTAATGTTAAGTAATAGGAGTAAATGTGACAAACGCAACGTGTGATTACAGCCAAGTACAAAGAGGCTATGCCTCAGATTGTGCTGTAGAACTAAAGCCTGAATGTTATCTAAGGCAATATAAAAGCCTAGTTAACGCTGAGGTAAGGGGCATGCGTCAGCAGCTTGTCTACGCACTTATGCAGTTGTTGCTCACAACCTCAGTTGTGACAGCTACAAGCTGGGTAAGCGCCCAAATGGATCCCCTTATTGGGGCTACAAATGGCCAAGAGGTTATCCTTGTTGTTGAAGGTCTGTCAGTACCTGAAGACGGACGGGCCACAACAGGTAGCGATTTAGCTGTTGAAGATGCGTTGCGCAATGCTGTACAACAAGTTGCACGTAGCTACCTCAATAACGATGCGTTGTTTGATAATTACCAACCTCTGCGCGATTCCGTTGCTACAGATAGTTCGGGAGCAGCTAGGCTCATCCGCATTTTGGGACAAGGGTTTGGTGGAGACGGGATTTATCGAGTTACTGCTGAAGTAGGTGTTCGCCAAGCATGGCTCGAGCGTGACCTACGTAACCTTATTCTTAACAACAACGACACCCGTATTGTTGTTATACCTGCAAGTCAGTCTGATGCTACCTCGAGTGGGAGTTTACTCAGCAATATTCGCGGTTATTTAGTAGACCGTGGTTATAGTGTCGTGATGGATGCCACCTATATGCCACGCGGAGTTCAAGCATTAGCTGATGTTGCTGACACAGCGTTGCACTTTGGTGCAGATTTGGCGTTAATTGTTGATCTGTGGTTTCACGAAGACATGACACCTCCAGAGGCGCTCGAGCGTGCAGGCTTGCACAGTGTTACGGTCAGTGTTGCCTTTGACCTTGTGAGCATGGCCGATGGACATGTGGTTTATAGCAATAGTGACGCACGTCCAGGTGCCGGTATTCATGTAGAGGCAGCAATTCAGCAAGCACTAGACGACCTCATGCCACCACTACAAGCAGCGCTCGAGGCACACCTAGCCGACTGGGCGCAAACCCAGCTGGACAACTTATATATGCTTGAGATTGCTGATCTTCAGGATTTTGGGCAACTTAACAACGTTGTGAATTATTTAGATAGCCATGCCCAGGCTGTCACTATGCGCGCTTACAATGATGGTATAGGCGTTATCGAGCTTGATTACACAGGTGCACCTGATGAGCTAGTGCGCTTGTTAACTCAAGAAGGTTTAGCTATTACTCAGCTTCGGGGCAATACAATTCGCGTGCAAGCAGCTCAGTAAGTAGCATTTACTCCAATCCTCAATATACTATGTATATCATAAAAATTTATGATATATTGTATTCTATCTAACTCTAACTCAAAAGCA
>JBCCBI010000121.1:0-13228 GCA_039034155.1 Deinococcota bacterium
ACCAACATCGCGTTGAGCAGGCTGAACCCACCGGCCACCAAGGCGATGAAGGCAAACCACCAAGGAAAGCTTTCGGCGCGGCCATAGCCCTGAAGCTGTTCGGTTAACACGTCATCAACAGCATTAATCAACTTTTTCATGATGCTGCTATCCTAACCCAAGACGTTACGCTTTATGTTGTCACTGACTCCAAATACCTCAGCCTCATGTTTTGGATGTTGAAAAGTTTTGAGACAACTTGCACTACGAGCAGCTATTCTAAAATTAACATGACTCGTCTGTCACGAAAAATTCTTCGTTCACATCAATTGCACAATGCTTTTGCGCTAGCGTTCTTATGTTGAAGTCGTCGGCGCGCTTAAAAGCATTTGGTAGGCGCAATAAGCAAATTGGGCTGGCTCCCGGCAGCGTTGTCTATAGCGGAGAATTTACCAACGAGCCTATTAGCATTGACCTGTTCCGAGTTGAGGCAGACGTGGCCAGCTATGAACGCGCAGTGACGCTAGACACTGCCCTTGATGTCACACAAAACGAGCTACGCTGGATTGACGTATTTGGCATTCACAACACGCGTATTATCCGCAGGTTTGGCGACGCCTTTCAGATTCACAACTTGACGCTCGAGGACATTGTCAACCCCGAACACAGGGCCAAGGTGGAAGTATTTGACGATTATTTGTATGTCGTTTTGCGGATGTTGTGGCTCAAAGACGGCGTGCTCGAGGACGAGCAACTCAGCTTTATCTTGCAAGACGGCCTAGTTATGTCGTTTCAAGAACGGCAAGACGATATTTTTGATCCTATTAGACAACGGTTAACAGCTACCCCTACCCGTTTTTATGACGGTGGCGCAGGTTATTTGCTGTATAGCCTTATCGACATTGTAGTGGACACCTATTTGTTGGTACTTGACCACTACGACATGCAACTTGAAGCGCTCGAGGACACCATTGTCAGTGCGCCCCGCCGTCACACTCTTGACCGCATCACTACCTTGCGGCGCGATCTCATCACCTTACGGCGCGCGCTTAAACCGCTTACCAGTATGATGCACAGCCTCATCAATGCTAATAGCGGCTTTTTGAATGAAGGCACTAAGGCTTTTTTGCGAGATGTCAGTGACCACACGAACGAAGCCAGTGATCGGCTCGAGGCCCTGCGCGAACAACTCAGCAACCTGCACGAGCTTTACGTGACCAACTTAAGCATCAAAATGAACGAAGTTATGCAAGTGCTGACCGTCATTTCTACTATCTTCATTCCGTTAAGTTTTTTAGTGGGTGTTTACGGGATGAATTTTGCAGTGATGCCCGAACTTACCTGGGACTGGGGTTACTTTGTCCTGTGGGCGTTTATGCTCACGATTGCCGTGGTGATGTTGGTGATGTTTCGGAAGAATGATTGGCTCTAGGCGTTCTCTATTAACTTTAGTATTCTCCATTAGCTGATATTGAAGTTATCATGTTGGTTAATGTTGCCAAATGTCGTCAGAGGTGAGACACTACCGCCAAAAACTATGTATCACCAAGGGCTAGATGATGTCTTCAAAAACACTGTAAATCGCCTTGGCTAACTTACTCAAGCTCGAGCGAGCCACAAATTCATCTGGCGTCACCCACGCGTGGTCGTCGTGCTCGTCACTGCGAACCACCTCACCAGACACATAGTCTGCTTGGTAAACAATCACAATCATAGGTTTGTCTGCGCGCATCGCGCTGTAACTGGTAACTGGCCGTGGGTCAACGTTGGTGACTAAGCCGCATTCCTCGATAATCTCGCGCTTGATTGTTTCAAACGGTTCCTCGCCAGCATCTACCCGACCCGACAAGGTTTCCCACAAGCCTGCGCTTGCATCTTTATGCTGTGACCGGCGCATGGCCAGCACTTTGTCAGCACGTACGATGATGGCTGCTACGGCAACAACGTACAGAGGTGATGTGCTTGCAGTTGTGTTTGAAGTGGCTGCGTCAGCCATTTGTCGTCTGTTGTTCCAAGAGGCATCTAAGGTAAAGCTTGATCGAGGCAAACATGATGTCTTGAGTTTACCTGAGGCAGGGTTTGAGGTGCTTGTGATAAATGGCTCGAGCAAAGCTTAAATTATAACGACATGAAGCAGCTAGCTTTCGCACCCTACAAAACAGCATCTTATGAGAACCTTATCTATAATGAAGGCGCTTGAAGCTGAGAATATTTTTGCGTCAGCATTCTCACTATCTTTTGCTTGTAAAGACCTCACGGGGCATATTTTGACAAGTATCACTATTAGTAAACGCGCTTGCTGCAACATTTAATCAAGGTGTGATCGCTCCTAACAACAGGACTTAACGTTGTTTTGAGTAGCATGCAATTAGGCAATATATTCCAGCAAACAGCAATTTTATACGATATGGGTTCATCTTCGACAGAGATGTACCGTCTCAGGAGTTTGTCATGATTAAGAAGAAATTCGTCAAAAGCAGAAAAATCACTAAACTTACCTTTGAACTTCCCAAAGATGCCGACTTAGACAATGTCCATTTGCTTGCCGACTTTAACGATTGGCAACCTATTGCCTTTGAAAAACTCAAAAATGGCAAGTGGAAACTGATTCAAGAGGTCTCACCCGAGGAAAGTTATCAGTTTCGCTATATGACCCAGCGTGACGGAGATTATTACTTTTTTAACGACGACGCAGCCGACACAGAAATCGCCAACCCTCTAGGAACAACTAATAGCGTTATTCAGTGCTAGTGCCTTGATTGCCTAACAGCACGCTCACATAACAACGTACATAAACGGTCACAACCTTCAGGACAATATTTGACAAGTTACCCTGAAGGTTGTGTTGTCAGATGTTCATTGGCAAGATCAAGGAAGGTACTAGTGTCTTGAATGAGGGCGTCATCTCCCCTTGTATTAACATCAGTCAAAAAATCTTTGATGATGTCATAAGCAACACTGTTAACATCGCTAAAGTTACCTTCCAGCATTTCAGCAAGTTGCAAACGCGCTTCAAAACCAAGCGTACTGTAGTGTTCACACAGGTGAATCAAATCTTTGAGCTGCATCCAATTCCCCCCTTCAAATGTATGTGTTCATATGTAGGGTAGCAACATATTAGTAAACACCCTAGGGCAACAACCTTCCAAATATTTACAGACTCATTACCAACGATTATGCTGCGCTAACCCTCTATCATTCAACTGACTGTTAATAATTGTGTATTAAGTTTCACTTGTTTCTCAATCACTTTAGTTGATACATCCCGTGCACAAGCTAGCGAATAACCAAGCATAATGAGCTTAGCGTGTCATGAACGTGCAGCATTAAGCCCCTCTTGTAAATAATGGGGACGTTATGTAAATGCTAGGGACGCCATAGCCTGTCTAATGCCTTTTCATCTAATTCATCTAAGCCCTTCAACAAGGATCTAAGGTGTACACGTTTGCGGTTTGATATCCATTAATGGTAGTCCCACTGACACTCTTCCAAGCTGTATTTGTGACGCTACTAGCTGCGGATACAGACCTTCGTAATACCTAACCAACACATTCAGATAATCTTGACAATTCAACCATAAGCTTCATAGTGCTGCGTGCAGTTATGCCCGGCGTTTTCAAGTTATGCTGTAGTGAGGCAAGCTACTTTTTGTAGTGTTGTTGTAGTTGAGTTACACAAGCGTCATGGGTTTAACCATTTGTAGATAAGGTGCGTTGAACGCTTTTTGATGCGTGTAAGTACAACTCAAACGTAGGTTTTCGACAATCAAGTTATAGGTGACGATTCAGACATATAGTACAGCGTTGTGATTATGTGGTGAATTAGCTCGAGCCCTCATGCAAATGAACTTGTGCCTTGCCTATCTGAACTATGTAAATTTGAAACACGTACATTTACACCCTGTAAATTTACACCGCCGTAACCACGCAACACGCACACATTATTTTGTTAGTTTATGTAGGTTGATGTGAAATTGCACTCAGTATTTATTTGACATACAGCCGTTATTACTTTGGAGGCCATATGAAACTAAAGCACCTGTTACTACCACTCGGACTGTTAGCGCTCATCTGGGGGTCTGGGCAAGCTCAAACACAAGAGCTTCAGGTGCTTCTCGACCAGCTCGAGGCAGCCACAACACGCCTTACTGCGGACGAAGCCGCCCTAGTTAGTAGACAAACCCAGTTAGAAGCTGACCTGCGCACGTTGGATCAGGCAGATGCCGACCTAGCCAACACGCGCGCTAGCTTACAACAAGACGAAGCCGCTTTGCGGGCTGAAGCTGCGCGTTTAGACGCCTTAGCTGCCAGCCTTGCCGAAGGTGGACGCGCCCTAGAAGGTCAACAAAACGTACTCGCCATGCAGGAAAACGCCCTCGAGGCCCAACGGGCTGCGCTCACTGCTCAAGAACAAGCTTTAGCCATGCAGACAGATGTCTCCGCTGCGCAACAAGCTGCGGTGAACGCCCAACAAGCCGCCATTAACGCCCAAGAAGTTGCTCTTGAAGAGCGCCGCTTAACGCTCGCGCAACAACGTGCTGAACTTGACAGTGGCGCGCTTAGTTTAACCACAGCTCAACAAGCACTGCAGCAAAACCAACTTGCCATTGAGCAGCGCCGCGCTAGCCTTACCAGCCAAGCAGATAGCTTAGCCAGTAGGCGAGCAGCCGTGCTCGAGCAACAAACCCAACTACAAACAGAAACACGTACGCTCGAGGCAAGCCGCACCCGCCTAAACCAGTTCAGTAGCAGCGTAGAGGTTGAAGCCGCCAGTTTACGCGACCTCGACGCCCAAGCTGCCAGCCTCACCCAAGAAAATCGCACGCTGGACGGCGAGCAAGCTAGTTTAGATGCAGAGCGGGCAGGGTTGGTGCAAGCTCGAGCCGCACTAGCGCAAGCCAACAGCGACCTAACGGGTCAGCGCAATATCTTAGCTGCCCAGGAAAACGCCTTGCAAGCTCAACGCGCTGCGCTGACTGCCCAAGAAGAAGCACTGGCCATGCAAGACAGCGTTACAGCCAGTCAAACAGCCGCTATAAACGCGCAACAAGCTGCTATTAGCGCGCAAGAAGTTGCCATTACTGAGCGGCGCACTCAACTAGCAACCCGTGAAACCGAATTGACTCGCCAGCAAGACCAATTGGCTCAGCAGGACCTCAGCATCAATCAACGTGCTGAACAACTTAACTTGAATCGCAGTAGTTTAGCCCAGCGGCAAGCTTCCCTACAAGCCCAACGCGAAAGTTTGCGGACGCGCCTCGCTAGTTTGCAAGCGCGCGCGGTGACTGAACTGAGTAGCACGTCACTTACACCAACAGTCATCACTCCACCTACCACGCCGATTGTACCTGTCACGCCAACAGTGCAACCACCTGTCACGCCAACGGTGCAACCAATTGCAACACCTGTGCCTGACAGTGGTTCTGAAAGCATGACAGAAGATGATGCTAGTGAGGACGCTGGCACTGTGACCTCAGACACCATGACCCCAGACACCATGACCTCAGACACCGCAGATGATACCGACGACGCTACTGATGAAACCTCCACTGAGGATGCTACTGATGTTAGCAATGACGTTACTGATGAAACTGAAAATACTGTAGACACTGAGCTCACAGACACGACGGCTGAGGATGCTGCAGAAGATGATGCCGACACAAATGATGCCATGACTGAGATGGCATCTGAGATGCCGGATAGCTCAGACGATGCTATGACCGACATGGCAGATGACGACAGCAGCGACATGACAGAAGATATGGCAGATAATATAGCTGAGGCAGCCTCTAATAGTAGTACCGATGCCAATGAGGATGACGCGCCCGCAGAGATGTCTGACGCTGCTGACGCCGCCGACGTCGAGGACACCGACATGAATGTAGATGGCACAGAAGACACTGAGGACACTGAGGATATAGAGACGGCTGATCCAGACGATGCTGAGGTAACTGATACTGTACCAATGACGGATGTAGACACAGTTATTCCTCTCGAGCTATCGCTTACTGATTTGCGCGAAGCAAATCAACTTGATGACACCCTCGAGCCCACCCTGCTCAACCCTGCGGTGACTGACATTCTTGATTTAGACGTTGTTGATCTAGACGTCTTTTTGGCTAGCATTGAAGAAAATCCGCAATTCACCGCTGCAAGGCTCACGCTCGAGGTCACTGAACGGGGTATTATCCAAGCGCGCAACACCGTTTCGGCGGCTGCCAATGTTGGCTACGGCGTCACCAATTTTGACGAAGATACAGACGGTGACGAACTAGACAGTGACAGCTTGCAAGCCTCAGCTAGTGTGACGCTTACGCCGCTTGTCTTTGGCGACACTCGTGACGCCGTGCGGAACAGCCGTTTAAACATCCGTGACCGCGAAATCGACACGCTCGAGACCCTCAGCACCCTTGAAGCCAGTGCACTATTAGCAGCCCTACAAGTTCAACTTGCGGCTGAGTCGTTAGTTTTTGCTGAAAGCGGTGCTGACCTTGCAGATGAAGCTTTGCGAGCTACCCGTATTCGCTTTGAACGCGGTGCTGCCAACGAACGCGAGTTACGCGAAGCAGAAGCGAGTAACATTCAAGCAGGTAATTTTGTACGGACTGCTCAAGACGGACTTTTGCTGGCCAGAGACAATCTCATCAACTTAACCGGGCGTGCCATTGTGCCCATGCAAATCCCCGAACTCCCCATTCCAGATGGCGTGGCGCTGTCTGTGCAACGTGCTGCTCTTGGGATTGAACGGGCTGAGGTTTCTATCGATGGCGTTGAGCGCAACCTCTACCCGGTTGCGAGCATTGGCTATGACTACAACTTTGACGACGAAAGTAGCCTCGGCTTTTCAATTGACTCACGTAATTTACAACCTATGGTTGAGTATTCTTATAACGAGCGTGCCAACAATACCGGGGTAGACAGTGTTTTTACCGTAGGTGTGGGCATTAATGTGTCCATTAGCAGCATTGAGGCCATTTCAGCAGCAGGTGACACCCGTCAAGCTGCTAGAGACGGCTTGCAAGCTGCCAGGGACGGTGCCACCATTCAGCTCTCTAGCTTGAGCAACCAACTAGCGAACGGGCTGCGCAACCTACAGCTCGAGGAACTGCAATTTACCAATGCCGTTCTCGAGCTTGAAGAAGACATTATTCGTGCTGAACTAGGACTCATTACCCCACTTGAACTGCAGGAAACCACTAACGACCGCACCGAGGCCAGCAACGAACTGCAGCAGGCCCGACTAGACGCACTTTCTCAACTGCTTGATCTCTACACCTTTTATGGCATTCCCGTTTCGGAGGTTTTACAGTAATGGTACACACGGATGGTCCCCTCACGCAGGCGCTTGCGCCAGCCGCCCGCAGGGAGCATATTTGGCTGCGCTACATTCTTTTTTCTGTCTTATTTTGTGCGCTTAGTAGTGCTTACGCACAAACGCTTAGTCTTGACCAAGCCCTGGCCAGCGCTGAAGGCCGCACCAATGTCATCAACGCACGCATTGAACTTGAGAACGCCCGGGTCGACCTCGAGCGTGCCCAAGCTGATCCGTTAATCACGCGTATTCCCTTACTTCAAGCCCAACAGCGTTTTGAAACAGCGCTAGCTGATTTTGAACGGGTTTACTACGAAGCCCTTACCGAAATTGCCACGGCTTACACCAACTTACAAAATGCAGCACTTGGTCTCGAGCTGTCTCAAAAAGCACTAGATGTCAACCAACAAGCTGTGCAAGTTTCTGAAATCCGTTTTAACAACGGCAGCATCACCGAGCTTGAGCTCCAAGAAGCTCGTACTGAACTTGAAAGTGCCCGCACACAGGCTATCAATAGCCGCAACACCTTAGCTGTTGCCCAAACCAACCTAGCAAGTATTTTAGGCTATGACGTTGATTCAGCCCAGCTCGAGCCCGTCCCTGAAACGCGCTTAGTAAGTGTGCCTGTGCTCGAGGCCGCTCTGGCTACATCACTGGGTCACCCCAACATTTTACAAGCCCAACAAGGCTTTGAACTGGCCTCTGCCAGCCTCGATACACTTGATCCACTTTATGCGTCAGTATCTCAAATTGATGACGCTCGTAACCAAGTTGAAACCGCGCAAGAAGGCGCTACTGAAGCCGCGCGTGCTTATAGCATTTTGGTGCGCAACTTGCACACCCTTGCCGAAAATGCCGCGGAGGTCTACGTTGACGAGCAAGACCGTCTCAGCAACGCCGTTGAGCGTTTAGAAACTGAGCAACAACGCTTTGACGCCGGGCTTATTTCCCAGTTTGCCTTAAATCAACAAGAGTTGACGCTCGAGCAAGCCATCTTTAACGCTTTACAAGCCCGCAATAACTATCTTGTGGCTTTACTTGAATTACAAGATGCCAGTTTTGTACCTGTTACAGGTGACCTTTTGGAGGTGCGTGATGCCGGCGAATAAACAGCCGCGACGTTCATCACAGCACGCGCGCTTAAACACACTCAGTACCATAATCTTGCTTATGATTGTTGGCGTACTTGCCAGTTGTAGTCCAGAAGTTGAAGCCCAACAACCCAATATATCTGCCCAAGCCGCGCCTAGTGAACCCGCCCGTCAAGTACGTGTTGTAGACGTTGAAGAAGGTGTGCTAAGTACCTCGAGGAGTACCTCAGTAACCATTGATCCAGCTCAAGAAAGTACCGTCGCAGCTGGAACTTCAGGGCAGGTTGCCAATATTTTAAGCCGTGAGGGTGTCACCGTCACCGACGGTGAATTAATTGTCCAATTAGATGACGTTGATTTACGCCTTCGCGCAGATAACAGCGCCCTATCCGTTGAACGTAGCCGTATTGACTTACGCAGTGCTGAAATTGCTGCCAGTGAAACGCAAGCCCAAGCACTTGCGTCACTACGCGCCGCTGAAACCAACTTACAACTTGCTGAAACCCGCTTTAACGAAGGTCAATCCTTACTAAATGCAGGTGGTATTGCCTCAACGGAAGTCACCAGTTTACAAGCTAACTTTGACCAAGCGCGCAGCAATTATCAGCTTGCCAGCGATTCTTACGCCCGCAGTTTACGCGCCAACGAAGAGACTTTAGCACTTTTGCGAATTTCAGTTCAAAGTGCCCAAAATAGCCTCGATCAAGCCCGTGAGGACCTGGCAGATGCGCGCATTACCGCACCTTTTTCAGGTGAGGTCGCCGAGATTCTAGTTGAAGAAGGTGAGTTCGTAGGCTCTGGTAGTCCTGTGTTTAGAATTGCCAGCACCGAAGAACAACTTGCCCGCTTTAGCGTGCCCCCAGCAGATGCTGACAACCTCGTTGAACAAGGCATTGTGAATATTCCTTACAACGGTCTTGACTATGCTGCGCAGATTATTCGCAACAGTCAGGTTTCTGGGCAAACCCGCTTGGTGGATATCACCGCACAAATTTATCCTTCAGAAACACGTATTCCTATTGGCACGGTCACCCAACTGCCCTATCAAATTGATCTGGCGGAGGGCGGCTTGCTTCCTTCTGGTGCGGTTCAAGCTGAGGCTGGTAACAACTTTGTTTATGTCATTGAAGATAGCCGCGCCCAACGCCAAACAGTTGATATTCTGGCAGAAGCAGGAGGCCGGGTTGCCCTTACTGGCATTGATGTTGAAACTGAGGTTATCTTCCCCGTGCCTGCTGACTTGCGCGCTGGCACCCGCGTGAACATCATTCGCCCAGACGGTGAAAACTAGACGTTATATAGCTCATCAAACCACAATGACTCTTGAGGCCTACAAAAATTTGTAGGCCTTACTTATGCCACCAATATCGCATTCATTTGTTCAAAACCACTCCATTCACAGCCCTAACAAATGTTACGTTAGCTTAGAGACACTTTTGCTTTACTTTTGAAGCTAAGCACGCCTGAATTTTTTCTTTGTAGCTCATTGCCTTACACCAATTTTGTTTTCTAGCAGCATGCTGAAGGCACGCAGCGCTTGTATATAATTTATTCTGCTTACACACCTATCCAAAACTAGCAACTTGTTTCTTTTAAATTCATCTCGCCATTACGTTCACATATCTACGGGGTTATATTTGTGGCACATTATCTTGAAAAGGAACTCTATGACTTAATCAAACGTGACGACTTTATCTTTGATTTTTTACAGTCGTCATCGCTAGATGGGCTTTGGTATCAAGATTTAGAAAATCCCCAACACGAATGGATGAATGCTAAATTCTGGACAACCTTGGGCTACGACCCAACTGCTATGCCTCATTTTGTAACAACGTGGCAAGACATTATTCATCCAGACGACCTACAAGTAGCCCTTAAAAACGCATACCTTCACTGTGAAGACCCCAGTCATCCTTACGATCAAATTGTTCGTTGCCAACATCAAAATGGCTCCATGGTATGGATTCGCCGTCGGGGCATTGCCATTCGTGATAACTCAGGCATTCCTATTCGCTTACTCGGCACCCATATCAACATCACTAAAACTAAACAAGCTGAGCAAGACGCTCAAGCAAGTAAAGCTGCTTACGAAACTATTTTGGAAAGCCAGTCCACTTACATTGTTAAGGTTAGCCCGGAAGGTCGCTATACCTACGCCAATTCAGCATTTTACAAAGCTATGAACACCACAACAGACCATATTATAGGTGAGCCTGTCCTGATTACAGTTATTCCAGAAGATCATGCCAAATGTGCTGAAGCCGCTAAATTTTGCTTGTTTCATCCCAACGAACCTTTCTACACAACGCTACGCAAGCGCTTTGAAGATGGCGCAACGCGCTTCAGCGATTGGGAGTTTATTGGTCTACCTGATTCAGACGGGCACGTTACTGAGATTCTAGGGATCGGTATTGATGTTAGTCAGCGTATTCAAGCTGAATTTGAACAACAGCAACTACGCAACTTACTTCTTGAAGCACAGCATATTGCCAACCTCGGCAGTTGGGACTTTGATATACCTACCCAAAAAATGACTTGGACAGATCAGGTGTATACCATTTTAGAAGTAGCTGCTGATTTTGAACCAACCGGCGAAAAAAGCCTCGAGTTCTATCACCCTGATGACCGCCCGCGCATTGAGCAAGCGCTTGCACGTACGATTAGTGAGAAAAAAGCTTTTAATATTGTTTGCCGCATCATCACTGGTAAACACAACCTGCGCTGGGTAAAAGCTTCTGGACAACCTGTTACACAAGACGGCGAGGTTACGCGGATTATTGGTGTGTTTCAAGATATTACTGAGCAAAAAAACACTGAGTTTGTGCTACAAACCTTGCTCGAGGAAAAAACGACCTTGCTCAAAGAAATTCATCACCGAGTTAAAAACAACTTACAAGTTGTTGCGTCACTGCTGAGCTTACAAGCCCGCAAACTGACCGATGAAGATGCTCAACAAGCTCTACAAGGTAGCTACCGACGCGTTTTAGCCATGGCGGAAGTTCACAAAGCCCTCTATGAAAGCAAATCACTAAGTAAAATTGACTTTGATGTTTATCTGAGGGAACTTGTTGACAACATCTGTAAAAGCCTGAGCATGCCTTACATTAAAGTTGTCTACAACCTGCAACCCGTTGTGTTAACTATAGAAGATGCTATTCCCGCAGCGCTTGTCGTCAATGAGCTGATTGCCAATACATGTAAACATGCGTTTCCAAACACCATTTTAGACCCTCAAATTATGGTTTGTTTGTGTTGCGCCGACGGTAAAGTTGATTTGAACGTCACTGACAATGGCATAGGTATATCTGCTGAGAATACAGCACCTCTCGAGCATTCCCCCGATTCATTTGGTATGTCTATTATCGAAGCCCTGACTGACCAACTCAGAGGTGATTTAGATATTGCCCGCCTCGAGCCAAACGGTACCTCGGCAACGCTTTGCTTTCCTTTTCGGGAAGGCTAGACACCCAGAGAAATTTATGGGCTATCAACTCAGCAATTTGATAGCCCATTCATCTTTAAATAACAGTTAGTCAATTGTAAATTTTCATACGATTAGCATGTAAATATCACTCGAGTTCTGAGCTTGTCAACGTGCTCGGGCTAACGCAGTAGTGCTTCTACCAAGCCGCCATCTACCGCCAAGACTTGCCCTGTTGTTTTAGACAACTGACCACTAGCGAGTAAATAGGCTGCCTCAGCTTGATCTGCTAAGGTAATCGGCGACTTGGTCAGGGTACGCTGGGCGTAAAACGCAGCCAGTTTGGTGCGTAAGCTTTCGGTGTCTTCAGAGTCATCAAAGTCGATGTTGTATTTGATAAGTGAGCTGATGACCCGCTCACGGGGAAACATGCTGCTACCCTCCACCACAGTGGCTGGCGCAAGGCCGTTCACTCGAACAAGGGGTGACAGTTCAATGGCAAGTTCACGTACCAAGTGATTGGCAGCGGCTTTGCTGGTGTCGTAGGCAAACGAACCGCGCTTGGCCACCACGGCGTTGGCACTGGTGGTAATCACCAAACTGCCAGCGAGGTTTTGCGACCGCCAGATACTAGCGGCTTCGTCGGCGACTAAATAACTCCCAGTCACGTTCACGTCAAAGGTGGTGCGCCAACGTTCGTCGGGAATACGTCCGCTGCTATTCGGCGTTACAAAAATACCTGCTGTGACAATGATGCTATCTATGCCGCCGTAGGCAAGCACAATCTGCTCGAGCATCCCCTTCACACTTTCCCGATCAGTAATATCCACTTGCAACCCGATAGCCGGACCACAAGCAGAAATTCCCGTGCCAGCCACCCCAATACCCAAACCGTAGGTGTCTGTAAGTTCGTTAGCAGTAGCTTTAGCAGCATCTTCATTCACATCTGCACAGACAACATGCGCGCCTTCTTTGGCAACGCGCTTGGCAACAGCTTTACCAATGCCACCGCCTGCACCAATGACAATCACAACTTGTCGCGCAAAGGGTTTTTCGACTGGCATCCGCTGAAGTTTGGCTTCCTCGAGCGCCCAGTATTCAATATCAAATGCTTCTTGTTGCGGTAGCGCCATGTACTCACTGACCGACTCGGCACCGCGCATCACGTTAATGGCAGCCGCATAAAACTCAGCAGTCACGCGCGATTCACTTTTGGTTTTACCCCAAGCAATAATCCCCAAACCCGGAATAAGGATGACCGTGGGGTTGGGGTCGCGCATGGCTGGAGAATCTGGGTGTTTACAGGTTTCGTAGTAAGTCTGATAGTCCTTGCAGTAGCTGCTGAGGCCGGCCTCGAGCTTCTCCATTAACACCTCAACAGACTCATTCTGCGGATGCCAATCGACATACAGCGGTTTAATTTTGG
>JBCCBI010000122.1:0-13214 GCA_039034155.1 Deinococcota bacterium
CAATGTAAAAACAATTTATGGCGAAGCTGTAGACGATACTGACCTACTCTATCAAGTTAAACCCAGTCATCCTGTAGACCTAGACGGGACAACGACAGCAAGCTTCGTAGCATTTGCAGAAGATGACCTCGACCATGATTTACGTAGTGCCATCGACGATATAGAGGGTGTTACGGTGGCTGCGGTACTCCCGTATGGCTTTCGGCTAGGTGATCTAGCACCAGGTGCACAGGCTAGCCTCGAGCTAGGTTTTTTTGTACCCGACACGAATCTTATGGGGCGCTTTAGCTTTAGTTTTGTGGCCGTTACCGATAACCTTATGCGTCACACCCAAGGCATTCATGAATTAGCTGTGCAAGACGGGCTTGATACCGGCTATCACGACCACGCGCCAGTGAGGCTGCGTTACGGCAACCATGCTGCTGACAAAACACTCGTTTTAATGGGACCCTTTCGGCGCTATGCGGCTCAAGCTGACCTCGAGGCAGGTATTTTTACCCAGCTTCCCGATATTCGCATTGCAGGCACAGCAGCACGCCCCCGCGCAACCTTGTTAGACACGCAACCTGAAGCTGAACCGCCAAGTCTGGCGTCGCTCGAGCCGTCTCCATCTTCAAGTGTTGATATTGAGGATACATCGCTCGCAACTGCTATTACTCAGGCAGCAAATACAGCGGTCTTAACGCCTACAGCCCTTTTGGGCGTCACGCATTTAGAGGCAGCAGATGCCGGTATTAACGTGCTCGAGGGCATTCAGCACGCAGCTAACCTAACTCACCTAGATCTATCTGGGAATGCCATTAGCGACATTCAACCGTTAACTAACCTCCACCAGCTCAGCTACCTCGAGCTAGCTAACAACGCACTTACCGACATTCAGGCACTTGTAAATAACCCCGGTATTGATTCTCGAGATGTTGTGAACCTGTCAGGTAACTGTTTAGACTTTTCGTCAGGCTCGGCTGATCTTCGCGCACTTATCGATTTAGAAACGCGTGGTGTCACCGTGCAAATTGGCGGCCAACGCGACTGTGACGGCAGCAGCGTACAGCATGTAAGCCCCTTAACCACCTCTTCAGTTGAACCTCGAGCGGGGCAAATTGCCACCGTACGTTACACCTGGGAGGTTGTCGGCACAGGTGTATGCGTGCTTTCGTTTGGTTATGACGAGGGTGCTAAGCGCATCGATCCTTGCAGCGGACCACAGAACCACAGCCACAGCTACAGTCCATGGCAAAACTATCACCTGACCCAGCTCACTGTGACCGACATTCAAGGACGCCAGACAGTCCGTAGCCATAGCTTTTTAACATCTGAGGCAGCTGACCTCCTGCAGCTCACCAACGACGCTCGCAGCAGACCACAAGAGTGTGGACCTGTAACTTATCCTGCAGCACCACCCTTACGCTGGAACGCTACGCTGACTGCAGTTGCCAGTGCACACAGTGAAGACATGGCAGCACGTAACTTTTTTGCCCATGTAAATCCAGATGGTCAAACCGCCCAAGACCGCATCAACGCATCCAACTATGAGGCTACTAGCAGCGCCGAAAACCTTGCTTGGTACGGCCATACCAGTGATTACAGTACGTTTATTAACGCTTGGCTTGCCAGCCCCGGTCACTGCCGCAACCTTATGAATCCGGATTTTGCAGATATTGGCGTGGGTTACGCACGTGATAGCAGTCCACCAGACAGTTACAACGTACTTAGAGCGCACTACTACACACAAATCTTCGCCACCCCGCATTAATTGATTTCATGTTAGTTGACATCAAGATAGGTTTACTCCTTGACCAGACCAACATATAAAGCACTTAGCTCTTAACTTTCGTAAGGATGGTTTTACCAACGTAAGTAGGACGCTCTAGTAACGCAATAAGAAATATCATATGAATTAACGTAAAAACTCAGATGAATTTATGTGTGAGTACTATTTCAAGTTTTCACTCGGCCGTTCTACACACATGCCTGAGGGTTACGTGTCTCGAGCCAGCACATCACGTTCACGTTTTGAGGAGAAACAATGTCACAACGCTTTGCTACCATCTGGAAATTCATCATCTATTCGCTTTCAACCGTTATCCTTGCAAGTTGTACACAAATTGACGCACCCAGTACCACATTAAACGCAACACCTACGCCAAGTGTGTTGGGTATTGGCACTATTGACATTGGTAAGGACACAGGTATTCAAACAAGTACACTGAACAACGGCTTCTTAGATTTCCCCTCAGAACTTACATTTACCGCTAGTCCCCTGAGCCAACTCACGTTTGACAATGTCAATGGCGTCTCAGGGCGCTTTTTACTGACTCGAGTACAGGTGCAAAATACTTCCGGGCGCAATCTTGAGAACGTCACTTTTTTAGGGCTTTCTTTAGCTGGAAGCGACCAGTCACTAACTGCTTACAGTAACGTGCTTACAATTCAGGGTAATCCTGTAACAGACCCTAACCAGCTTTATCAAGTTAAACCCTCTCAACCCATATCGATTAATGGCATAACTGACGCAAGTTTTGTTGCTTTTTCAGAAGCCGACTTAGATGCTGGCTTTCGGCAAGTCATTAACAACATTCCAGGGGTCAATGTTGCAGCTATTTTGCCTTACGGATTTATTGTTGGTGACATTGCAGCAGGCGGCGATGCAACCCTCGATCTAGGGTTTTTTATTCCAGATGGTAACACTATAGGACGCTTTTCGTTCCGATTAGTCGCTGTTACAGACACCATTGAACGGTTCACCCAAGGCATTAACGAAGTGACTACGAATGGCAACACAGACACCAACTACAGCGATACCGCCCCTGTACGGCAACGCTACGGTACACCTAGTCCTAACAAGAAACTAGTGCTTATTGGTCCCTACACGCGTAACGTCTCTCAAGCAGATATTGACAGTAATATCTTTGAACTCTTGCCAGATATTCGCATTGCAGGCACTGCTGGTAATGCTCTAGCTACGCTATTTGATAGTGGCTCAACAGCAGTAGCACAAGTTCAAGCAGCAGGGGGCAACACAAGCGGTAACATTACTGCATTGAGTGAGTTGATGACAGCGAGCACCGAGCCAAATGCAGGAAATAGTGCCAATGTGACCTATACGTGGACAGTTACCGGTAGCGGCACGTGCACACTTGACCCCGGTTATGGTCAGCCTGTCCAAAACATCACGCCTTGTAGTGGCAATCAAACCTACACCCACATATACCCTGACTGGCAAAACTATTACTTTGCTGAGCTGACCGTAACTGACACAAACGGGTTTAATCAGGCTCGAGTTCACTCATTCTTGCCTGAACCCGCGTTCAGTATTTTACGCCAAACCAACGATGTAAGGTCACAAGCACGCTCCTGTAACGGCATAGCTACACCCGCAGCACCCCCTTTACGTTGGAGCAATACACTTGCCAACTTAGCAACAGGTCACAGTCAAGATATGGCCACGCGTAACTTCTTTAACCACACCAATCCTGATGGTGACAACTGGGTTGACCGTATAATGGCTGCAAATTATCCCAATCTAGCAGCAAGCGGCGAAAATATCTCGTTACGGTTTGACAGCCTCGACTACAGCCTCTTTTTAGAGCAGTGGCTTACCAGTACAAGCAACCACTGTGACAACATCATGAGCACTAATTTTGAAGACTTTGGCTTCGGTAGTGCCCAAGATGACACGCCACCCGCAAATTATCCTACGTCGCCTGCTTACTATGGCACTCAAAAATTTGCAGCACAATTTTAAGTTACTCTAGTTAACAACTTTTCATAACTGGCCCACGTCGGTGTATTTATCGCAGCGGCGTGGGTTGCTGTCGTGCTAGGCTAGCGAGTGTGACGTTAGAAAGTTACAGTCTAAGACGTTATTTCATTGTGATATTAGGGTTTATCACCTCACTGGCATTTTTAACAAATACACGTGCCCAAACCTCTGTGTCTGGTTTGCGTGAAGGCGGTTTTAGCTATATTGCTCTCAATGAAGTGGCCCGGCTCGAGGGCTTCACCACCACCGAAAATAACACCAGCCTCACCATTCGCAGTCCTGACGGGGTGTTAGTTGTCTTTGCAAACTCACCAGACGTACTTTGGCAGCCTAGCGGAGGCGGTCAAGAAGGCGGAGACATTGGTCTAAGTGCGCCAGTATTAAGACGCGGAGCAACGTGGTACGGTCCACCGGATGCTGTTGAACTACTTGGACTTGTGGCTTTTGAAACAAGCTTGGTGCTTAGTAATAACACGCGTGTCAATGTCAATTACCCAGCAGTGACAGCGAGTGCACTCGGGGTTGGGCGTTCTGAACTTACCGAACTTGGTAACGGTGTCTACGGGCTTTCTCTGTTTGCATCGGGCAGTGCTGGTTCAGATACACTCAGCATGTTACTGGCAGATGTCGGCTTACTATCACTAGCATTTCCCGAAAGACAGCGCGAATTTGATGGGGTGCTTGGTCAATTTGAAGACGCGCGCCCACTCTTTTTTAGTGTGACGGCGGTGACTAGCAACACTTGGACAGGGGACGTCACCTTTCAACAACAGGGACGACGCTTTATTGCCCAACCCCCTTATGGGCTGGTAGTACTGTCAGGAGATAGTCGTCGCGTGAGTCCGCAGGAGCCAGTATCTGGCGTTATTTTGCTACCCACCTCGTTTAATCTGCGCACACCTATGAGCGTGTCTTGGTCTGGGGTAAGTGCCTCAGTACAGTTTCGACGCTAGTCCCAACATAATTCACATAGAATAACTAATTATCAAGTTCTCTTAATACTTGCAAAATTCCATGTCTACAAATCACGATGGTTTTTCAAGACGTGATACAACAACGTATGATTAGTATACATATTCTGTGCTCACAAAATCTGCATACCTCGGTTAAGCAGTCTGTGGCACTTATTTTAGCGTTATGCAGTGGATTAGTGTGGGCCCAAGATGAAGCACTTTATCCTGATCCACCACCTGCTAATGCTGCATTTGTAAGATTTGTAGACGCTGGTGCAGTTAGCAATGCTGTAGACGTTACCCTTGCGGATGTTACTTATATCCTCGAGCCCCTAGGCTTTACACCCTACCGCCCTATAATTGAAGGAGAGTCTTCATGGCAAGCTCTGGGGTCGGTTGGCACGCTCACCCTTGCAGCCCAAGGATTTTACACAGTTGTATTACGTGATGGTGCAGACGGCGTATCTGCTTTACTTATCGAAGATATCTTGCACGATAACCGCGCCCGCACCCTACTTATGCTCTATAACTTAACTGATGTTTCCGAGCTCTATCTTAAAACAGCAGATGGCAGCGTAGATATTGTAAGTGCTGTTACACCCGATACTGTCGGCGGCATCCAGGTTAATCCCATTGCTGTGGATTTAGGCGTTTTCGAGCTAGCCTCTGATACGCCCATCGCAACATTTGAAGGTGTAACCTTAGCGCAGGGCGCCGTTTACAGCACCTTTGTGGTTGCCACTGGTGACACTTACTATGCTGTGTTTGTAGCAACTGAGACAGTGCTCGAGTAAGTCGTTTTAATCAACCAATCTCACTCTATAACTTGATCGCACTTTAATCAGGAATCGTATTCGTCATGGTTTTCTCGAGTCAAAGTTTTCTTTTTTTATTTTTGCCACTCTTTTTGGGGATTTACTACCTGCTACCCCAGCGTGCCAAATCAGCTTGGATTTTTCTGGGCAGTTTGTTGTTCTACGCTTGGTGGCGCGTGGACATGGCTGGCTTGTTTGTCCTTACAATGGTATGGAATTACCTTGTCGGCTTACAGATTTATAGTCGTCGCCACAAATCACAACAACCTCCCTCTCAGCATGCAGGTAAAGCCTGGTTAGCGTTGGGTGTTAGTGTCAACCTTGGCATTCTTGGCTACTTCAAGTACGCTAATTTTGTTGTCGACAACATCAATACGCTACAAACCTTACGAGATCAACCGTTCTTTGCCACACCAGACATAATTCTGCCCATTGGCATTTCGTTTTACATTTTTCAGGCTACCAGTTACTTAATTGATGTTTTCCGAAAAGACGCGCCACCTGCGACCAACTTTTGGGATTTAAGTGCGTTTATTGCACTTTTCCCCCAACTGATTGCCGGACCAATTTTGCGGTACAAAGACTTAGCCGCACAATTTCAGGTTAGAGAACACAACTTAGCAACATTTGCTTGGGGCTGCCGCAGGTTTATGTTGGGGTTTTGCAAAAAAATTTTACTGGCTGATGCAGTTGCACCGCTGGTAACACTGTGTTTGCACCGTCAGGATGAGCTAACAGGCTTAACGCAGCAACCCACGTTTTTAGAGGCAGTTATAGGCAGCCTCGCCTACACTGTTCAACTTTACTTTGATTTTGCTGGCTATAGCGATATGGCCATTGGACTCGGTCTCATGATGGGCTTTCGGTTTATGGAAAACTTTGCCCTGCCTTATCACAGCCGCAGCATCACCGAATTTTGGCAGCGTTGGCACATCAGCTTGTCGCGTTGGTTGCGCGATTACTTGTATATTCCCTTGGGAGGGAATCGTTTAGGATATGGGCGTACCCTTATTAACCTGATGATTGTTATGCTGTTGGGCGGCTTGTGGCATGGTGCCAACTGGACGTTTGTCTTGTGGGGGGCGTGGCATGGCGGATTGTTGGTGCTCGAGCGCATCCGCCAGCAAGATAACAAAGTTCCCAATATCCCAGTGTATTACCAAATTTTCACGAAACTACGCACGTTTGGGTTAGTAGTGCTAGGTTGGGTGATGTTTCAAGCGCCTAGTGTACGTCAAGCGGGTCATGTTTATGCAGCTTTGCTAGGGCAAAACGGGGTTGCAATTAGTAACGATATCGTCTGGCAACTGCCCTTGCGCGCGCTGGTGACGCTCGTTATTGGGTTAGGTATTGTTATTTTAGAACCCACTTGGGCAAACTCTATAGTATCTTCTGAACCTACCCAAACCTATGTATGGCGTAATCGCGATGGCTGGTTAGTTCCTATTTTTGTGATGGCACTATTATCGCTGATTTCAGCGAACTACTCACCATTTTTGTACTTTCAGTTTTAATATCTATCCATTGAGACATCTGTTTTAGATGTCAGCGATGGGTTGAGGAGCAATCATGTTGATACACCTCTTTCTAGCCTTACTTAAACGCCTCCCGCGCACGATGTCCAAACATCGAGCATTACATCTACTACGTCGACGTTTACTACTTCAGCGGTCACTACTTCAACGGTCACTACCTAGATGTTTGCAGGCACCAAAAGTATGTCCTCAGATGTGCCAGATATGCTTGGTAGCTGTAGGCATCATGTTGATGCTGGCAGGACATGCTCAAACAACAGACGTCAGCACACCTCAAATTCCTTTGTGTGAAGCTGCTGACGAGGAACTTGCCCAAGGGTTTGACGGTTGGTTTTTTCGGACGACTGACCTTATTGACGTGGTGAATTACGCTCCCAGTTTGCCCAAATTTAGGCGTTTACAACAAGCATTAGCAGCTCGAGGCAGCGCTCTTATCATCATTCCTGTACCGGGTAGAGCTGTTGCCAACCCCCAAGCGCTCGATCCTAACGACCCTAAACAAGCAGCTTTTGACGCAGCTCTAGCTGTCAATACCTACACGGCGTTTGTAGACGCTTTACGTGCAAAGGGTATTTATGCCGTTGACGTGCTAGCAGCAGCACGCAATCACGAGCAATTTAAGCAAGACGACCCCATTCCTCCAGATAGTGGCTTTTTCCTAAAGCGTAATATTCATTGGACGGCAACAGGCTCGAGGCAGGTCTTTCAAAACGTTGCCGGCATCATTGCTACCATTGAACTCACCCCGCCACTCCCACACACTCCGTTTCGTATAGATACCATTCGCAATGACCGGGGGCGGCCTTTACTTGGCACCATGCCATCGTTTGTAGATGAATTTGTTGCCTACTATTGTGGCGAAGACTGGCCCGTTCCCCTGCCAGACGAATACATTATCAACTCGTGGACCGTTGTTGATGACACTGCCCCCGAACCTGCTGTCACAGCCAGCGACTTGTTTGGCGACCCGCGTCCGCAGCTTATTCACTTAGGAACAAGTCAGAGCATCCGCCCGTATTATCAGCACACCTTGCAAGCGGACCTGAATACACCCGTCATCAATTTAGCGATGCGGGCAGGTGCCATGTTTGGCTCCTTTGAGTACTATCTGAGCAGCGGAACCTACCGCGATTATTTGAATGATGCGGACCTTACCTCCACGCCACCACCTACTAGCCAAATTGTGATCTGGGAATTTCCTTACTACACCGAGGAGGTTCTGTTACGCGAAACAGCTTGGCGGCAACTTTTTTCGCTCATGTGGGAAGGTTGTTACAACATTCTACAAACGCATGAGGCTGAGCTAGACGTGCTGCCCACAGAAACACAAGCTTGGCTCGAGCTACCTATTTCTACACAAGAGATTATTAGCGAAGACTACCTCGAGCTCATGGCTGCTGATCTGTCCTTACGGAGCTTTGAACTCCGACTACAATACCAAGCAGGTGAGGAACAAGTGAGGCTACTGCGCTACAACCGGCTCGAGCATGATGGTCGGTTTACCCTTGATCTACAGCATGATTACGGCGACCTTGTAAGCCTTGCTATTCGCCCCGTGCCCGAGGTAGCTCCCGAAGCATCCACACGCAACAGCTTGCAGGTGCAACTATGCCGTCCACCTCTACAACTCAATCAGGCAAATAACTAACTTCCGTTCGTCGTTAGTGCTTTTATGACCCAGCCTCCAAGACCAGGTTCAACTCCTCCCTTACCGAAGGTTGCCCGCGCTGTCCTAGTCAGCGTGTTGGTCTGTTGCCTTATAGGTTTAGGGACAAGTGTGGTGGCTTTGTGGCAACAACGCGCAACGTTTAACTTAGACAGCGTGTGGCAAGGCGAGCTAACTACAACAGTTGATGCACTACTTGACGAGCACACCCCATTGCGATCTTTTGCTGTGACAACTTGGGGAATTACAGACTATCTGCTGTTTCGCCAAGGGCGTGATGGTGTGCTTGTTGGTGAGGATGGTTGGCTTTTTAGTGACGAAGAATTTATAAGCCCAACATCGCTAAAAGCAGATGCTACCCAAAACCACCTTGGCTTTACCTGCGCTTTAGAAGAAGTAGTTCGTGTTGCCGACACACTTACTGCCGCTGATGTTCAACTTCTGATTGCATTGCTCCCAGCCAAAGCGCGTGTCTATAACCATCAACTGGGACGTTATAACGTGCCGGCCACGCTCACACCACGTTATGAGCAATGGCGTCAAAGTTTGCTTGCACGCAACATACCCACACCCAACCTCATGACGCCGCTCACAACGACCTCAGCTAGCTTTTTAAGGACAGATACCCACTGGACGCCGACTGGAGCGGAAGCTGTTGCAACAGCACTTTACACATATGCCCTCAATGAAGGCTTGTGGCAAGCTCCTGAGCCTAGCTATGTGACAACACAACAAGATTCCCGCGAGTATGAGGGGGATTTGCTCGCGTTTTTGCCCCTCGGCATCGCGCGTTCACTAGGGCCAGCACCGGACACACTTACGCTCTACCAAACCCAATCAGGTGAGGCGAGTAGTTTGGGACTATTTGATGATTTAACTGTGGATATTACGCTCGTGGGAACAAGTTACAGTGCCAATCCAGCTTGGCATTTTGAGGGTTGGCTCGAGCAAGCTTTCCAGACAGATGTCGTCAACGTCGCCGCTGAAGGTCAAGGTCCGCTTCAACCCATGCTCGACTACCTGACAAGCAGCACGTTTACAGAAAATCCTCCCCAGCTCGTCATCTGGGAGATTCCTGAGCGCTACTTACCCGTGCAAGACCCTTCAGGACATGCAAGCATCAATCCGTCTGGCTGCCCCTAATCTACAGACCATTAAAATATCAACATAATGCCCAAGATAGTGATACCAACGTAGACCAAGCGTTCAAACGAGGCTGCTACCAAACGCCGTGTAATGCGCGTTCCCACGTACGCAGCTATCCCCACAAGCGGCAAGGACAACAGGTACAAGCTCCAGATCTGCTGATTCCACAAACCAGCTAGGCCGTGCCCGCTAACAACAAACGCCAATGTCATCATAAAATAACCTTGTAAGGTTGCCCGAAACATCGTTGGGGACCAGCCTTGCAAGCTGCTGTACAACACGACAGGTGGCCCCAAAATACCGTAGGCGCTGCCGAGCATACCGCCGAACAACCCCAGTGGATAGGTGAGCCACGCAGGAGATGACCCTGAGGTTGATTGTGTTGAGGCTTTTGGCACGACAAGGTTATACACACCAAACAAACTGATGAGGACACCCAAGATACCCAGTAACCACGCTTCTGGCACGTATCGTAGTATAAGCAGCCCCAGCGGGATACCCATACAAGACGCTAATAAATAGGGCCTAATTGCTTGCCAGTTGATATCACGCCAACTACTAAGCGCCAACGTGAGCGCACTCGTGCAGCCCAAAAGTGCCATGAGCGCAACAGCATCGTTAAGGCCTAATAGGGTACTTAGCAGAGGCAGAGCAACAATGACATCGCCAAAGCCTGCAACTGAACGCACTAGCATAGCGGCGAAAATGATGAGTAAGGCAAAGATTAGCGAGGGCTCGAGCATCCTACACAGTCTACGTCTATTCAGCTATTACCCTGCATCACGACATCAATCTTGTCTCAACCTAAATACGCAACATACTGTTTTAGACAAAAGCATCCTCATATTTTGATGCTTTTAAGGTGACAGAGCAATCTTGTGGCCATCTACTCACACATCCATGCCACATCCCAAGCTGTAAACTAAACTCATTATTCACTTCTATCTATGTACGCGCTTACGTCGTTACTCACGCAGGAGATCACTATGAACTTAGCCCAGCAGCGCACCGCCGAAGGCTTTTTGTTTACCGACATGTACCAACTCACCATGGCTCAGTTGTATTTCCAACAGGGTTTACATGAACGCCCGGCCCAGTTTGACCATTTTTTTCGGGATTACCCAAATTACGGCACGCACCGCGCTGGTTTTTGCATCAACGCAGGCATGGGCTGGTTTTTAGATTGGTTAGACAGCGCGCACATTCGTGATGAAGACATTGACGTACTCAAACAACACCGTGACGCGCATGGCAAGCGTACGTTTGACGATGACTTTTTGATTTGGCTTAGAAAGCATGGGGATTTCTCGAGCCTCACGATTCAGGCCGTCCCAGAGGGTCGCGTCGTTCATCCACAAACGCCTATTACGGTTGTCGAAGGGCCGCTTGCTATTGCCCAAATTGTCGAAACTGCCCTGCTTGCACAACTCAACTATCAAACGCTCATTGCCACTAAAGCCGCCCGCATCCGCGAAAGTTGTGAAGGAGCCGCCGTTCTAGAGTTTGGGGTGCGCCGCTCGCACGACCGAGGTGGCAACGCAGGTACGCGAGCCGCACTCATTGGCGGGGCAGATTTTAGCTCCAACGTGGGTATTTCTGCGGTGCTGGGCTACCCTGCCAAAGGTACGCACGCGCATAGCATGGTGCAAGTGTTTGTGGCGCTAGGACTTGGCGAATTGGCAGCATTCCAAGCTTATGCCGACCTCTATCCAGATAACTGCTTGTTGCTCGTGGATACCCTTGATACGCTCGGCAGTGGCCTCCCCAACGCCATCACTGTTTTTGAAAAGCTACGGGCCAAGGGGCATGAGCCGGTGGGCGTTCGCATCGACTCGGGGGATTTAGCGTATTTGAGCATTCAAGCTGCCAAAATGTTGAATGACGCTGGCTTTCCTGACACCCAGATTGTGCTCAGCAGTAATCTAGACGAACTGGTGATTTGGCAGATTCTCACCCAAATTCGGCAAGAGGCTGCCAGCTACGGTGTTCATCCGGAATCACTTGCAAACCGGCTTGTGTATGGTGTGGGGACGCGCTTAATCACCTCAGAAGGTGATTCCTCTCTGGGCGGTGTCTACAAGCTCGTAGCAATTTCGCCGGTTGGGTTAAGTCAATATAAAACGACCTGGAAGCCCGCCATCAAGGTTTCTAATTCACCTGCCAAAACACCCAATCCCGGTGATAAACGCGTCTGGAGGGTGTATCGTCACGACAATAGTAGTGGCAATGGTGACGGGCGGGCAACTGCAGATGTGCTTGCCTTGTCACCTGAACAGCTAGATGCTTCCCTCGAGGCAGAAGGGGTGCTCACCCTGCAGCACTATGCAGATGTTCACAAACGGCGTAAACTTGCTGCGAAAGATGTGCGTAGCCTCGAGCCCCTGCACGAACTGGCTTATCAACACGGGACAACCCACATTGATAAACACAACCTAGACGCCATACGCGCCCGCCGCGATGCTGATCTTACCCGTTTGGATTCTGGCGTGAAGCGTCTTGTAAATCCGCACATTTATCATGTCTCACTGACGCCTAAACTATGGCAACTGAAGCAGGACTTGCTCGAGTCATTGCACAATTAAGCATCTTCAACAATGAGATATTGCGTTAGCGGCTAAGCCTATCAATAAGCCTACCGGACGCTTATCTACCGTCTTGCTCAATGACTGAAGTTAAGGGTGACAAGTCATGCACGCCAACCCACTCGAGCTGCTCCTCGGTAGGTTCTGTGTCTGGGTTTACCGAAATGGTGAGGGTATTGGGCCAGTCGAGGGTGTAGGTGAGTTGGTCAGGGAAGGTTTCGAGCGTTTCTAACCACTCCTCGTAACTTTCAACTATTGATTCATTCAAAGGTTCATCTAAAGAGCCTTCTTGATTGGAATAGTCAGCCAAAGGTACAAAAACCATTCGTACAAATCCATCTTCAGAAACCGAAAATATGCGTAAGATTTTTTTGTTGTGACGCCGGATACCTATGACTTCCCCTGGATTGTCATCTATGAATCGATAACTAATCTCCAAGCGACGCTCGTGAGCGGTTGGAGTGGAGTCGGAAGAGGGTACTGCTGAGGAGCTCTCTCCGGAGGCCTCCTTGGCCCGCTGCTTGGCCACCAGTTTATTACGAAGCAGGACCTTGGGATCGGCAGCGGTGGTTGAGGCAGGTTTCTGGACAGGAGGAGGCTGCTTGACGCTGAGCGAAGCTGCAGCTCGCGGAGCCGAGGCGTCTAGACGACCGGCGCTGAAGCCTGTGGTGGCGAAGGGCTTGGGCTGAGTAGTAGTCCCAGCTGGTTGCTTCAGATCCTCATCCCTCACACCAAAGTTGTGATGGGTGGTGAG
>JBCCBI010000123.1:0-13180 GCA_039034155.1 Deinococcota bacterium
TGTAGGCGCTGCGTAGGCAAGTTGTAGATTTTGTGAAGCTCACTAGCCATGTACCAACACTCCCAAAAACACTGTCTAGGACAAGAATTCGTTGTGTGCCATTAAAATTTTGAGGATTACAGTGTCAACAGTTCATCAAAAACCTCTACCCAAAGGTGACTTGCAAGGTATAGATGATAGATCGTTCAGCCTGTCTAGCTCGAGCATCTCCCCTCCCCTAAACAAACCTCATCCAGATTCATCATTTCTCCACAATCACTTATTGCTGTGTTGATGTAGCTTGTGTAACCTCGGCTTTAATGTATGACGTCTCAACTTATAGCAAGTTAAGACGAATCAACCTAACCTACGTTTATAGGCAAGCTATATTTTTAACTATTGTGAATGCTGATTCAGACGTTTAGACATGATGTTCTCATAAGAAGACACAAAGGCTCACATGCAGCCGACAAGATTTTGAGCTTTTACAGTCCTACACTGATATAGTCATTACAAACCATTCAATGTGACTGCGTGAGACATCGCGACATCATCCGTTTAAGTTACTGTCTACAACCTTGCCTATGACGCATACAAACTCTTAACGCGAGGTTTTTATGAGCATACTTAGCACAGATTTAGCCCCAAACAGCACGCCACAAGCTATGATAGAAAGCGTGTCTAAGGTACTTGTTGTTGAAGATGAATACGATATTGCCAAGATCCTCGAGGGATTTTTGAAGCAAAACGGCTATCAAGTTGAACGGGCCGCCACCGGTAAAGCTGCCCTCGAGCTATTTCGAGCGTCTGCTCCTGACCTCGTGCTGCTTGACATCATGCTGCCCGAGCTAGACGGCATGGAAGTGCTCAAGCGCATTCGCAGTGAACACAGCACACCCGTGATTATGTTGAGCGCCAAAAGTGAAGAGATAGATAAGCTTCTAGGGCTTGAACTCGGTGCCGACGATTACATCACCAAGCCCTTTCGTCCGCGTGAAGTGCTAGCCCGCGTGAAAGCTGTCTTGCGGCGCACCCAACAGACAGACGTGAGCGTGCAGACGCTACGGGTGGAAAAGCTCGAGATCGACACCCTGCAAACCACTATTCACTATGACGGCAGGTCCATCGACCTAACTGCTACTGAGTTTCGGCTTATTCAGCACATGGCTGCGTATCCGGGGCGCACCTTTGATAGACTTGACTTACTCGAAGCCGCCCTACCTGAAAGTGACGCATTAGAACGTGTTATTGACACGCACATGCGCAATATTCGCCGCAAACTCAAAGACTGCGGCGGCGAACATATCTTACAAACGGTGCGCGGCATGGGCTACCGCTTGTCTGCCTAGCTACTACTGAGTTTAAGGGAGATTCATGAACCGTATTACCATTCGCACTGCGCTCGGCGTCATGATGACAATTGTCATGTTTATGACGATTGTTTTAGGCATTCACGCGCTCACCATCTGGCAGCAGTCACGGCTTTTAGATGAAGAGGTGCGCGAAGCGTTTACCCTTCTTAAAGATGATGAAGCCCTCAGCGCTCAAGCGCGCTCAACACTCATTCAAGACCTTTTAGCTGATGAAGATAACATCCAGCAAATTGGCCTTTTTTTACAAGCTGCGCTGCAGTCGCGAGTGACCCTACCCTTAGCTACATTGGGAATGAGTAGCAAAGTTCATGAAACCTGGACACTCTTACAAGATGAAGACGCCCTGCGCGATAGGGGCCGCTCGAGGCTCATTCAAGACGTTTTTGCTAACGAAGACAACGTGCAAGAGGTCGTCCTCTTTTTGCGCGGGGCCATGCAGTCTGGGTTGCGCTTACCGTTTATCACCTTGGGGCTGGCTGCCGTGCTAGGGCTAGACCTTGCGTTAGGGATTGGTGTATTGGTACGCGCGCCTATTCGCAATGTGTCTGAGGCACTCAACCGTATTAACAAAGGTGACCTAAGCGCTCGGGCTTGTTTGCCTGCACCGCGCTTTGCCTACCACGAAATTCGCGAATTGGTGAACGACTTTAACAACATGGCAACCTCGCTCGAGACCATGTACCGCAATCAAAAAAATTACCTCGCCGACATCGCCCACGAACTGCGCACGCCCATCACCATTTTGCAGGGTCAGCTAGATGCCATTGAGTACGAGGTTGTACCACTTACCGTCGACGAAATCCGCAACTTAAGCCGGCAAACCCAAGTGCTTGCTCGTTTGGTCAAAGACCTACGCTTACTGTCACTAGCTGAGGCTGGACAACTTTCTCTGGAACAAACTGATACCGACATCTGCGAACTCTTACAAGATGTGGCCCTTGACTTTGAAATGCAAGCACAAAGTAAAGATGTTTCCATCAATGTGGATATTCCTGAGCGCTCCCTCTTTTTAGCCATTGACCCTGAGCGTATGTTTGAGGTGTTTATGAACCTGGTGAGTAACGCCTTGCGCTATACACCAGAGGGCGGCTGGGTTAACTTGGAAGCAAGTGTGACAGGTAGCAATGTCATCATCAGCGTAAGCGATTCTGGCAGAGGCCTGTCTGAAGAAGCCCTAGATAATGTGTTCCGGCGCTTCTACCGCGAAGATAGTAGCCGCAACCGTACCAGCGGCGGTACTGGTCTGGGCTTATCTATTTCCAAAAGTATTGTCGAGCTTCATGGCGGGCGCATTACTGCAGGCAATCACACCAAAGGTGGCGCGCTATTTAGGATCGTGTTGCCCTTACAGTGTCCGGTGAACTTACAGCAACGTGAAGGTTACAGTTTTACGAGCGCGTCAGCAGCGTCGTTGCAGGGTGCTTAGTCGTGAGATATCTGATGCTCGAGAACACATCTCCCCCACCCACTACCTGTAGGACTCGAGTGTGAAACCTAACCTATCAAAAATAAGATTTCCTATCTTTATCAACCATCTCGATAGATGCCTTGACTAGCTGTCTTGATGAAGTACGGTACTCGAGATCACACAAAGCAATCATCGAACGATGGCCTAATACATCGCCAGTCATCCAACCTAAGATCAACAGGTGTAGCAGCCCGTTGGTAACGTGACGCGTACATATTACTTGATGGAATCTCCCCTTCTCCCTTACCTAATTGCCTAAATACAACCCAACCCCATCAACAATCTGTCAAAGCACCTCATAACCCTGCTATAGACAATATCAACCTACAAATTTATAGTGCCGTAACCCTTCCAAAATACCTTGCACATAGGTATTACCTGCAAAATACACCGCACGCTGCCCACGCAAACCCTCGAGCTCTTCGCTGTAATTCCCCACAATAATGCCCCTAAAACGTCCGCGCAGCATTTCTTCATCGTTACCAGAATCCCCAGCTACAGCAATACGTTCAGGGGCAATACTCCACTTGTAACTGAGGTAGCGAATAGCTTTTCCCTTGGACGCACGCTGTGGCAGAATATCTAAAAATTGGCCTCTTGAATAAATAAGTGTGTGCCGCAATTTAGCCTCAGCAAGTTGGCTGCGTATGTAATCTAGTCGCCCGTGTACATCCTCGAGGTAGTAGCTAATTTTGTAAGGACGCTGAGTGCTTTCTTCTTGCGGTTCCAAAAAGTCAAGCTCTCCAAGCACCCTGCGGATGCTATCCGGTTTCCACTGATAGCTAATATGCTTGGCGTAGCCATGATCTGGGCGCAAGCTTTCACCATAATAAATCTCTGACCCTACCGACGAAATCACCACATCTGGTTGTGGCAAGTTATGGCTAGCAAGCACATCTTTAACTAACTCTAATGAGCGCCCGGTCGCCAGTCCAAAGCCTAAATTGCCACGATGACTTAATAATTCGCGCAGTTCGTTTAATCCAAGGGTTACATCATCATTTTCTTGGGGATTGCCCCTCACGTCACTGCTAATAAGGGTGTCGTCAATGTCGGTGATAAGCAAATAGTCATCTCGAATAAGTTTTTGCTCACTGCGCGGCGGTTTACTATCAGCTTTGTCCTGATCTAAAATAGGCCTCAGCGCTTGCAAGTAGCTGTCAGCATGAGCTTCCCATGCATAGTGCTCACGCACGCCGTTGATGCCGTTGTTCGAGTATTCCCGCCATAAGTCTTTATCAGTGAGGATTTTTTTGAGGGCCCTCTGAATCTCCTCGGTATCACGTGAGTTAATCAAAATACCGCTCTTGCAATTAGCAATAATATCTTGTGGACCGCCGTGATCTGTTGACACTACGGGCAAGCCCGATGAACTGGCTTCAATAATGGTAATCCCAAAATTTTCAACCAGCGCAGGGTTAATAAACGCGCCACCCGTTGAAGCAGCCAAGCGGTAAAGCGCCGGAATTTCGTTACTTGGATCGTGCTTCTTAGGAAGTGCCAAATTCCCGTACAGGTCGTACTTATCCATGAGCAGGAGCAGCTCGGTCAGTACGTCCCGCTCGTTATCATCCATGTCTTGAATGTCTTTACGCACACCGGCAAAAATGGCAAGGTTAGCAATGGACTGTAGTTCTTTGTCAAGCCCGTAAGCCGTTACCAAACCTGCAATGTTTTTGCGTTTGTCGGGTCGGCTCACTGCCAAAATGATAGGTTTGTTGGGATTGTTGAGGAAGCGGTTAATCTCGTCGCGCATTTTGACTCGAGCTTGCATGACTTCTTCACTGCGCTCACTAGGTTCATCATCATTGTAGTAAGGGTAAAACTTGTCAATGTTGATGCCAGGCGGAATCACCTTATAGTGCGCGCTTTTGTGTGCGTCATACAGTTCGTAACCTTTGGTCACTTCGTGGTTGGTGCTGGCAATAATCATGTCTGCTTTGCGGAGGATTTCTTCTTCAACCGCTACGCGCCGCTCAATATGGTAGTGCTTGTTAATCTCCTCATAACTTAGCCCTGCGTTTTCTTCAAGGACTTGCACCTTGTTGCGCCCTAGTGAGTGACCTGTAAAAACTAGCGGTGCACCCAAAAAGCCAGCCAGTTCCGCCGCCACATAGCCGCCATCTGCATAGTGACCGTGGACAACATCTGGTGAGAGTTTTTCACGGCGAATAAAGCGCAGGGTTTTATCTACAAACTCGTCGAGGCTATCCCACAGGAGTTCTTTGCGTTTGTAGGTTTTACCACCGCAAGGAATGCGTACAATGCGCGCGCGTTCTTTAATCGTCTCAATCGGTTGTGCGTAGTCATCTGAGACGCGTTTATCATCAATCAAGCGGGTAAATAAATCAACTTGCTTGACCCTAGAATTATCACCTAGTGCTTGGGCAAGTTCAATCATGTACTTGGTCTGTCCGCCTGTGTCGGCATCGTGTCCAAGTTCTAAATTGTGGGCGCGAATGAGCCCGTGGATGCTAAAGAGCTGAATATATAAGCCTTCATCAGCAACTTGCTGAGGGTTATCTGGTGTTGCGGTACTCTCTTGCCTGCTCGAGGTATCCATAAGAATCACTATACCCAGCCTAAGAATTGACGCCGTTTCGTCAAGCCTTGACCCCTTATGTGAATGAAAATTATCTGAACCCAAGACATTTTTACTATCAAGACATCTTTGCTATGACGCGATGATTCATCCTTCAAATGGGAGCTAGATGAGTTGAAACAGCGCCACTTATGTATGGGGGAAGTTAACCTTGGATTTGCTAATCGTCTCGAGGAAACCACTTAGCGCCTCAACTGGATGAGGTTTGGCATCTGGTGGCTCGAGACACGCCAACTAGAATTCTCGTCATCACAACACACATTTTCAAGCGATTCCATAATTTTGCAGCTTTTATAGCAGCTATTGCAAGCACATCCTGACACAACTTAAAAGCCAACTTGGGTACAGTAATCCTGAGGAGGGTGTGATGAAACCATTAAAGCATCCCGAAACATCTCTCAACCACACCAAGATGGCTTCCCCAAGCTATTATTTGCGGCGTGAGCAGCAACCTGCTAGATACACATCAACTTGGCAGGTACGTACACGCATTATGTTCATGAGCGTACTCTTGTTGATAGTACTGGCAGCGTGTAATCACGCGGTGCGGCCACCAGAGCAAAATCCCCTAGGTGGTGACGCAACTTTACTAGGCCTTGCTGACATCAACGTCAGTGAAGATGGCATCGAACTACAACAACTCATCACCGAAGGTTTGGCGTTTAGGGATTTTGTGTCAGACTTTTTTAGTGTGGGCGGCATGTGTTATGTAAGTACTAGGGCCACCGTCGTTAACCGCACAGGCAACACGCTAGCCAACTTCAGCTTGTACGCCACCAGCACCCCCGAATCCACAGGCGGAACTGCCATTCGCAATTTAAGTGATGCCAACGGTGCGGTGACTGACCCAACTGCCTACCAAGCTATCATTCCCACGCATCAACAACAACTCGTTGATGGCAATGTTGTGATTGACTCAGCAGGTGCCGACCTACAAGGCTACACAAATGCCGAAGTTACCCAAGTTCAAGGCTTTTTAGATGAAATTCGTACAAACTTTACCGCTTTAAACTATGGCTACGTCGCTCGAAATAACACGCCGGGCACAGGGCGAGCAATTGCTAACGGCGATCAAGGCACCGTTACCGTAGCTGTTCGTTACCCTTGTGACGGCAATCCCATAAGTTTTGAGATGACGCTTGCCCTTATTGATGTGCCTGTATCCAGGGTCACACGCGGAGAAAACGAAAGCATTGAGGACTTTTTGAACCGCATTGACGAGCTATTTGGCGGAAATCCACCGGAGAACCTCGAGGTCGCTGGCTTTGACGGTGCCGACCTACCTGATGTTGGCACAGAGGTCAATTTAGGTGACTTACAAACCAGCACCGAAGAGGTTCCAGCGTTCAGTCAACGCCAACGTTTAGCTCCCACCTCCACTGCCGGAGATGCCTTCGGCGAGCGCTTGGCAGCAGCTGGCAACGTACTTGCCGTGAGCAGTTTCCGCGAAGATGACGGTCTGGGGCGCGTCTATCTGTATCAAACCAATGGAAACACGTATACAGCTCGAGAAACCCTACGCCCTGCCAAAATAGAAATCACCGACTTTTTTGGGCGCTCACTTGCCTTGTCGAGTACAACCCTCGCTGTAGGTGCCGTCTTTGACGATGATGTAGCCCGCAACGCAGGCGCGGTATATGTGTTTGAAGAGACAGCAGGCAGCTTCCAGCAAACTACTAAACTTACTGCTAGTAATGGCGCTGAAACAGACCGTTTTGGTGAGGCTGTTGTTCTAAGTGGTGATTTGTTACTCGTTTCTGCAATAGGCAATGGTGATAACACAGGCAGCGTGTACTTGTTCCAAAATATTGGTGGTGATTGGCAAGAAATTGACCAATTCACACCCGCTGATGCAATCTCCGGGGATCTTTTTGGACGCGTGATGGTGATGGCAGGAAGTACAGCACTCGTTGCCACAACTAATACAAACGGCAACGCAGGCGCAGTCTACGTACTGAACGTCACCGCAGCAGGCATCATCCAAGTAAGTAAATTGACAGCACCAACGCCAACGGCGGATGCCCGCTACGGGAATTCACTGGCACTCTCAGGAAATACTGCTATCATTGGGGATAGCACCACAAGTTATGTAGTTGACCTAGCAACCTTAACCCAAACACCTGAGACATTTACGCAGGTGAGTGCTGTGGCGCTCGAGGCCACCACCGCTGCTATAGGCGCAACCGACACGCAAACCGTTACTGTATTTGACATAAGTGAGCCTAGCAATCAAGAACTTGTAACCGGCACCGAGGTACCTGAAGACGTTCGCTTTGGTAGCACAGTTGCCCTCGCCGATGGCGCGCTTTTAGTTGCTGCATTAGATGATGGTGGCGGAGCGGTTTACGTGTTTCGTCGCTGAGTCACAGACAAATCGATGTAGACAATTAACTTAAAAAGAACTGCCTCGAGCTATGTAAACATGTGCTCGAGGCAGTCTTCACTAGCGGTTATTCAATATGAATGTGGTCAGCGTCGCTAAAGTCCGTCAAGCAACATCTATCCGAACTTATTACGCATTGGCACATCATCACGATAGCTCTCAATGTCCCTCAATGTCCCATCTGATGTTTCGTTGTCAGCCTCAACCAGAACGTTGAGACGCCTTCAACTATCAAGACAAGTTTCCTGTAAACACCGTCTTCGCTTCCAAATACTCAAACAATCCTTCTGAGCCGGTTTCCCGCCCAATGCCACTTTGTTTGACGCCTCCAAAAGGTGCTTCAGGCGTAGCAGGTAGCCAGTCGTTGATGCAAATCATGCCGTACTCGAGCCTATCTGCCACACGGTTAGCTATATTCAAGCTCTGCGTAAACACAAACGCCGTCAGTCCATATTCATTATCATTGGCTAGTGCAAGCGCCTCGTCAATATCATTAAAAGGTACCATGCTCATCACTGGACCAAACGCTTCTTCGCGGTGTAAGGGCATATCTTTACTTACGCCAGATACAACGGTTGGTGTGTAAAAATAACCTTGTCCATCTACAACCTCGCCGCCTGTATGTAGCTCAGCACCTGCGCTGACGGTATTATTGACAAGCGCTGCAACACGCTCGCGTTGAGTGGCGTTAATAAGTGGTCCAATGTCAGTAGCACTATCTTGACCATTACCTACGGTGAGACCGGCTGACAAACGCGCACTCGTTTCCGTAAATTCATCAGCAATGCTCTCGTGCACGTAAAACCGCTGCGGCGCAATGCAAACCTGACCTGCGTTACGGTACTTCCAAGTGACTGACTGGCGGGCTAGACGACTCACCTCGCCGGCATCTGGAAACACAAGCACAGGGGCATTACCACCAAGTTCCAGTGACAATTTGGTGACAGTCTTGGCAGCACCTTCCATCAGCAATTTGCCAACTCGAGGACTACCTGTAAAACTAATTTTGCGGCAGCGAGCATCGTCTAACATAACACCAGCCATACTAGCTGGGTCGCCGTTAATTAAGTTGATGACGCCCGTGGGCGCGCCACTTTCGGCTAACGCCTGTGCAATGGCCATGGCTGAACGAGGCGTGTATTCAGAGGGCCGGCCCACAACCGTGCAGCCTGCAGCCAGAGCAGCCGCCCAACAGCGCACAATGTTGTAAACCGGGAAGTTCCACGCAGTGATAGTACCTACTACACCTACAGGTTGGTAGCGAACTTCTATACGGCGACCGGGCGCCCGAGCAGGAATTGTGCGACCATAAGCTCGAGGCGCTTCGGCAGCAAACCACTTGAGGTAATTAGTAGCACTGCGCCACTCTGCTCGAGATTCACCTAAGGGTTTACCAGATTCTTCCGTGGTGATGACAGCAAGTTCATCGACCCGTTCTAAAAGCCAATCTGCAGCAGCGAGTAGCACGTCACCGCGTGCATAAGAAGTTTTGTCTGCCCAAGCTGGTAGGGCTGAACTAGCTGCATCAAGGGCTTGCGTTGCATCGCGAGCATCGCCAAAAGGTACAGTCTGAATAACTTTTTCAGTAGCTGGGTTGATTAAGTCCCAAGTACCCCCGTTAGCTGCATTAGTCCACTCACCATGAATAAATTGTTGAAAGTTAAATGTTGACCCGTCACTCATGGCTTACTTTACCAAGAGCACGGTGATGCATTTCTTGATAGTTACACTTACAGCCCAGCAGATCATGCACTAGATGCCACTAATGCTACGTTGTATGTGCAGCAACGTATAAGTGCAAACCCATCATGAATACAAACATTAGACACTACTTAGATGTGTAAAAGTGTGTTCATGACACAAACCATTCGCTGGGGCATCATTGGTGTCGGTGATGTCACCGAGAAAAAGAGTGGCCCCGGTTTTCAACAAGCCCAGCATTCACAACTGGTGGCCGTCATGCGTCGTAACGCAGCAAAAGCAGAAGATTACGCACACCGTCACGGCGTACCTTTTTGGACAACTGACGCTCGTAAGCTCATTCATCATCCAGAGGTAGATGCCGTCTATATTGCTACCCCGCCAGACTCACACTGTAGTTATACCGAACACGTTGCAGCAGCAGGCAAACCTGTCTACGTCGAAAAACCTATGGCTCGCACCTATGTCGAGTGCCAAACGATGATAAACGCATGTGAGGCTGCCGGTGTTCCTTTGTTTGTTGCCTATTATCGCCGGGCCATGCCACGTTTTGAGCGCGTGCGGCAACTTATTGCCGAGGGTCACTTAGGTAATGTGCGCAGCGTTCACATCACCTTGCAGCGGCCAGCATCTGCCCAAGATACAAGCTCACCCAAGCCTTGGCGGGTGCTGCCAGATATTGCTGGCGGTGGCTACTTTGTGGATATGGGCTCACACACCCTCGATTTGCTCGATTGGCTGTTTGGGCCTATTCAAGAAGTACATGGAATTGCTCACAATCACGCAGGCAACTACCCAGCAGAAGATGCTGTAAGTGCTGCGTTTAGCTTTGAGAATGGCATTCTTGGTTCAGGTCGCTGGTGTTTTAATGCGTTTAAGCAGCATGATGAAGTTGTGATTACCGGAGACACAGGTGAATTGAGGTTTAGCTGTTTTGATGAAACGCCCCTTAGACTCGAGACACCTGATGGACATACCCACATCAACGCACCTTACCCGGAGGTTGTCCAACAACCTCTTATTCAGCAAATTGTTGACACCTTAAATGGTGTTGGAAGTTGCTCGAGCACAGGTCAAACTGCAGCCCGCACAAATCAGGTAATAGATAGCATCTTGGCTACTTACCGTAGCTTGTGATAGTTGTGTTGTAAGCACAAGCTACGGATGGTTTACCAGAGGAACTGCATAACGAGACATAGCACGCCGAGCTCGTTGGTTTACCCGCGACTTTGTCAGGTACAGCAAAAATGTGAGCAGGTACTCAGTGGTAAGCTTTTTTAAATCTTTTCAACGTATTTCTTAGCTCAACGTATTTTTTAGCTACCACGTAGCAATTCAACCTATAGCAGTTCAACCAAGGAGGTTTGATATGAGTGTTGCCATCATCACAGATTCAACCTGTGATTTAACCAAAGAAAAGTTAGAGGCTTTGAATGTCCACCGCGTGCCGTTGTACGTGCTCTTTCGCGGGGAAACCTACAAAGATTGGGAAAGCATCAACCCAGATGAACTCATCAGCGGCGTGCAAGCAGGTGAAGCCATGCCCACCACCAGCCAACCTAGCCCCCAAGATTTTGAGGATACGTTTAAACAAGCTGTTAGCGCGGGTGCCACTGAAATTGTCTGCCTCACCATTAGCAGTGAGCTGTCTAAAACGATTCAAGCAGCTAACATCGCAGCTAAAAATTTAGACACACCCGTCCACATTTTTGACAGCCAGACTGCCTCACTTGGTCTAGGGTTAATGGTTGAATACGCTGTAGACAAACAACGCGAAGGTGCCTCTGCTGAGGCAATTATGAGCGCGCTCAACACGCTGCGCGACAACAGCCGCATCTTCTTCTCGGTAGGTACGCTTGACTTTTTGCAAAAAAACGGGCGTATTGGTGGGGCAAGGGCGATGCTAGGTAGCTTGCTGAGCCTCAAACCACTCCTCACCTTAGTTGAGGGAAAAATTGAACCCATTGGCCGCGCCAGAGGGTCTAAACGCGCGCTTAAAGAACTGGTTAGCCACATTGAAGAAGTTGCTAAAGACGCCAAAGGCACCCTACACGCAGCCTTTTTGGGTATTCAAGATGATGGCATGGTTAGCAAATTACAAGCAGCGCTGTCGGATGCAGGCATTAACTATGAAGATCATGGAACCTACACGTTGGGATCGGTCATTACCGCCCACGTTGGTCCAGGCACGTTTGGGGTGTGTTTGTACGCTGCTTAGGTTCGTGTATTAAACAAATTGAGTGAGTGAGGCTCGAGGTCTGTAGCTAATACACTGAATCTGTTGGTGAGTATGTTGATGTCTTTTGTATTGACCGAAAGATATCAGCTTAAAGATATCGCGACAGATTTAAGGATGCTGCCTCGAGCCTACTTTTATGGATTTACTATTTCATTCTGGGAGATTTCATGCGTGTCAGCGACATCCAGCTTCTATTTGACTTCAACTATTGGGCCAACAAGCTCATCTTAAATAACGCAGCTAAGCTGTCAGACGCGCAACTTAGCCAAGCTGCATCATTTCCATATGGAAATTTGCTAACGACGCTCGAGCACATCCTTGATTCAGAATACGTTTGGCGCACAATCTGCACGCACAACCGCTTTATGGGCCAACTTGTTGAAAAGGAAGATTTAGGGTCTCTTGAAGCCATCAGCAAGGTTTGGCAAGCTGAAGAGCAAGCCATGCGAGCATTCTTGAATGGACTCAGCGATAACGACCTCGACAGAGTAGTTTCTTATGCCTCAGATGATGGTAACGGTCCTGTGCGTGAACGCATCTTGTGGCATTGTCTGGTTCATGTTGTCAACCACGGCACCCAGCACCGCACCCAGTGTGCAGCTATGCTCAAAGATATGGGGCAGCCTGTAGGCAGTACTGATTTCACGTATTTTTTGAACCTTTATCCACAGCAGTAACTTCAGCAGTAACCCCTAAATAGTCGCCCTCAACTGTGACTACGTCTGCACCACAGGTCGCTCCACCACTGACCGCGACACTAACAACAGACCCAAAACAACAAGGCTGAGGCTGGCGTTCACCGCAAACGGCGCACCCGGCGCAATCCTATCAAACAACCAGCCGCCCAGTAGCGGCCCCAAAACATTGCCAATGCCTGCAAACGCAGAACTCATACCCAAGGCACGACCGACGGTGTCTGTAGGAACATGCTTAGTTATGAGTGTATTGAGGGTAGGCAGTTGCAACGTGAACCCAAGTGGACCAGGTATCAAACTAAATAAAATGAATAAAAACGCAGTTAGCCCACTGCCTTCTTCACCAGGTAACAGGCTGGCTTGCGCTGAAACACTACCTTCCTGCGAAAGCTCTGCCAGCATCGCCGCTTCGGAATACCACGGGACAGCTTGCTGAGGCGTAAACGAAGCCAGTCCAAAGCCAAATGTGGTGAGCATAAAACTAGCGACAAGCACGCGGTATTCGCCGTAACGCTGGACCCAGCGCCCGACAAATACACCTTGCATGAGCACTAAACAAATGCCAAAAACACCAAAAAAGATGGCGTTGTTGGTGCTGTTAAAGCCAATGCGGTTGAGTGTGAACAAAGCAAAGGTTGAGGTGAACAGAGCAAAAATGAATTGGGTCGCAAATACAAGTAAGTAGAACGGCCTAAGTTGCGCTGAACGGATGCCCCCCACCAACCCCAAAAACACCAAAA
>JBCCBI010000124.1:0-13158 GCA_039034155.1 Deinococcota bacterium
AGAATCTAAATGCGAGAATCTAAATGCGAGAATCTAAATGCGAGAATCTAAATGCGAGGTGTATTAGTGCATGTGTGTGGTGTGTCGGTTAGATTGAATACCAATGAGACAAATGCCGATGCGACGCTTGTCACCCTTGTTAACCCTGCCTGCTCACGGCATCAATTTACCCAGTGAGACGCTTGCACCGCTCTTAAATACGCCAACACTTCTTATCTTTTTGCGACATTTTGGTTGTATTTTTTGCCGCGAGATGGTGGCAGATTTACGCCAGCTCACCCAAAAACAGTCAGACTATCCACCGATACTTTTCTTTTACCAAGGCACAGTTGAAGATGGCACCGCGTTCTTTGGAAACTTGTGGCCGGAGGCTCAGGCTGTAGCTGATCTGGAGCAACGCTTTTACACCTTGTTTGGCTTAAGCAAAGGGAGTGCTGCCCAAATGTTTGGACCAGAAGTCTGGGCTTGTGGCGTTCGTGCTGCTTTTAAGGGGCACTTCATTGGCGCACCTGTAGGTGATCCGTGGATGATGCCAGGGGTGTTTTTTGTAGAAAAAGATGCCGTCTTGTGGGAGCACAGCTTCAAACATGCGGGCGATCATCCTGACTTTAAGACGCTGCCTGAACAGTTGAGTGGCGTTTTAGATAAGGCAAAGCTCGAGGCAACCCCATGACATCACCTTCACCACTCACCATCATCGCCGTCCATGGTAACGGCGGCGGTGGCTTTCGTTTCTCGAGGTTGTTGCCATTTGTACCCGACCACATCAACTTGGTGACGCCTACCCTACCCGGCTTTGCGGCTGTACCCAAAGACCCACGTTTGCAGACCATTGCAGATTATGCGGCTCATATTCATACGCTGGTGATGGAGACATCTGCACCTCGAGTCCTGCTGGGTCATGGCATCGGCGGGTCACTGGTCTTGGAATTTATCCAACATTACGCAGATGACGTTGACGGCATCATCTTGCACGCGCCCGTGGGAGCCTCACTCGACAGTCGCCGTTTTCCCAAGCTCATGAAACTACCCGGCATGGCGGAACTGGGTAAGCAAGTCTTTGCCTCGCCGCTGTTTCGCCCGCTGTGGACGCGTTTGCTGTTTCAAGCTGACGTTCCCAAAGATTACCTTAACCAGTTTTTTGCAGAATACCGCCATTGCACAGCGTTTGCGCAGATGTTTGACCTCATCACCGCAGATTGGTTTAACAAGTTAACTCCGCATGACATACCTGCCGTGCTGCTTTGGGGTGAGCGCGAGAAAGTGCTCAAGGTGGAACAACTCGAGGCGTTTTTGCACCTGTTACCTAACGCCAGCCGTGTCACCGTGCCCGATTGGGATCACTTTACAATGGTGGATACCCCCCAAGCCTACATGGACATTGTGCAGTTGGCAAGCAACCTTGTCCACCGGGAAGCTTAGCCTGTGAGCATTCGTGAGTACGTTTTGCCGCTCGGTGGTAACGAGATTAAGCGTCACACTGTAGGTAGCAAAGGCAAACTGCTTGACCAAGCACTGCGCAAAGGTTTACCTGTACCCGCCGGGGTGATTGTGCTCGAGGAAGCCTGGCAGAGCCTCGAGCAACGCGATTTCATCAGCCACCTTGACCTGCAACCCAATGCTAGCGTCTCAGAATTAATTGAGCTTCTACAAACACGTGGACTCTTTGCACCATGGGTTGTGCGCTCCTGTTTTAACGTAGAAGATGGCGCTGAAACCAGTTTTGCTGGCATGTTTACGTCTGTGCTAGGTGTTGATGAAACAGTGCTCGAGCAAGCTGTCCTTGATGTGCTCGCCTCTGCCAGTCAGACCAGTGTGAATCAGTACCGTCACGCTACTAAAGATGATGCTCCCTTGCGCCGTGACATTTTAATTATGCCGCAGATTAACGCCCAGCACGCGGGTGTGGCCTTCAGTGATTCTGAGTATGAGGATGATTGGCTCAACGTTACTGACGGGTTAGCAGATGGACTTTTGAGTGGGAAAACTGCTGGAGAAACGCGTAAGGTGGCGAGACTAAGGTGGCTCGAGCGCTCTCAAACTCACCTCAAAACAGAGGATGCTCAAGCGGACGACACTGACTCAGATGATGCTTGGCTCACCCGCACACAAGCCTTACTACGCCAAGTCCGCCAAAGCTTTGGCGACAAACCGTGGGACATCGAATGGGCAGACGACGGTGAAACCTGCTACTTGCTACAACTGCGCCCCATCAGTCGCAGTGTGCGCCGCAACGACGTGTTCACCATTGCCAACCACAAAGAGATTTTGCCCGCACTCCCGTCCCGGCTTATGGCCAGCGTGATTGCTGCGTGTGCGCCATCCCTTTTCAACTACTACCGTCAATTTGACCCCAGCTTGCCCAAAACGCGCCCGTTTATTGAACTATTTCGCTGGCGGCCGTACATCAACTTGTCGCTCATGACCGATATGATGCGCCACTTTGGCTTGCCCACGCGCCTCGTTACGGATTCCATCGGCGGGGATGTGGATGAAGACGTGGGCTTGCAACCGCTGCGGCTCGTTCGCAAAATATTTGTGCTCGCTCGCTTAGGGCTTGCCCAGCTTTTGTCTGTACCGTCTTCCCGCAAAGCACGGCACGACATTCTCGCCAAAACTGTACCTTATGCAGATGCCGGTCCTAAGGATGCTGTCAGCTTCCGCGAGATATTGGACAACCTCGCGTGGGTCTATAGCCGTCTGGTTCGGGAGATGTTTTCGCTCACCGCTGCCACCAGCGCGCCTGTGTCACTTTTACGGCGGTCGGGCGCACTCCCCCTCCACAGCGCCAGCCAGCGCACCATCGGCACGGCGATGCTCACCGACCTCAACCCTATAAAAGCCTACGTGGCGACCCGCCCCGACCTACACGCTAGCTTGGAGGAAGGTACTCTGCCAGACAACCCCAAACTGAATGAGATGTGGCAAACCTACCTCGACAAACATGGGCACCGAGGCGTGTTTGAAAGCGACATCGCCAGACCACGCTTGCGCGAAGACCCCGCGTTTATGCTGCGTACGCTCTTACAACCACCTCTCGGTCATCAAACTGAGGCCGTTACCCTGAGCGGACGCTGGAAGTCTCGTTTAACATCGTGGCGAGCACTAGTGACGTTGCCACTCTGGTGGCAAGCACGCCGCTCCATTGCCGCCCGCGAACTGCTCCGCTACGACGCCATGAAAAGTTTTGCTCACCTGCGCACTGCTCTACTCACGCTGGCAGATGCCGCTATAGCACGCGGGCAACTGCCTGACCGCGAAGCCATTTGGCAGTTAAGCCAAGACGAGTTAATTGCGCTGGATGTTGGCAAGGTTTACGACCACGCGTTTATGACCGCCCGCAACCAAGAAATTGACGCGCTAGCAGACATTCACTTACCCGACTTACTCAACCGTTTTGATGACTTAGAAAAGTACAGCCCCGCTGCTACCCGTAACCGCACGCACTTTCATGGCATTAGTTTAACCACAGGCAGTGTGCGCGGGCGGGCTTGGTGTTTACGTGAACCCGCTAGCCGTTTGCCGCAAGGGTTCGTGTCTGAAACGACTATTTTAGTGGCACCGTCCATTGACAGTGGGTGGCTGCCCGCCTTCAACTTGGTGGCTGGCGTGGTGGTGGAAACGGGCGGCGATTTGTCGCATGGGTCGATTATTTTGCGGGAGTTGGGGTTGCCGGCGGTGACGAATGCGTCCGGCGTGATGCGGGGGGTGCGGACGGGGGATGTGTTGGTGCTTGAAGCTGGGGAGGGGAATGTGGCGCGGGTGGATGCTGCGGCAATTCAGGATGAGTCTGTCGAGGCCTTTAAGTAAACAAGGTTCGCAACGTATGAATCAAGAAATTACCTAAAGGTGTATTACAACAGACTAAAGTAGTGTGATAGCTCGAGACAACGCATACTATGAAGCTGAGCAAAAAATATTGGCAGCGCTCGAGACTGGGCAATCTGAGCTTGATCTGAGTTCACTAGGATTCACAAACTTACCTGAGTCTGTGGGGAAACTAATCCATTTGCAAGTTCTCGAGCTGGGATACAATCAACTTACAGCTTTGCCTGAGTCTATTGGCGAACTTATCAATTTACGTAGACTTAGCCTTGATGAAAACGAATTAGCAACTTTACCTGAGTCCATCGGACGATTAAGCAAACTACAAGAGCTTAGTCTTCTGTTCAACAAACTAACAACCTTACCTAATGCTATCGGACGATTGAGGAATTTACAGATACTTGATCTAGAAGGTCGCGATTTAGCCGTTTTACCCGAGTCTCTCGGGCAATTAGAAAAGTTGAAGGTACTTCACTTAGAGGGCAACCAATTAGTAGCTTTACCTGAAGCGATTGGGCAGTTAAGCAACTTGCAAGAGCTTCATCTTGGTGGCAATCAATTGACAGCCTTGCCCACATCTGTTGGAAAACTCAGCAACTTGCAAACACTCTACACAGAATGCAACCTTATTACAGATTTACCCGAATCTATTGGACAACTACGCAGTGTAGAAAAACTTGACTTTACGTACAATAAGCTCACAGACCTGCCTGATACTATTGTTCAATTAACTAATTTGCAAACGCTTGATCTTGCTAACAACCAACTCACCAAAATACCTGCAACTATTGGTCAGATAACTAGCTTGCAAACGCTCGATCTTTGGGGCAATCAACTTATAGACCTGCCTATAACCATCAAAGGGCTCAACAATTTGAAGATATTGCGTCTTGGCTATAATCCTTTGAATCCTCAGCTTGCTGCCGCAGATGCTGAAGGACTTGATGCTGTAAAAGCTTATTTACTAGGAAAACGCTTGCAACCATAGTATGAGCTATTTTGTGGGTGCATCCTAAGTTTACGGGAGAGTACTAAGAGTCAGCTTGGTTAACAGCCAGGCTGGTGACATATCCACATATTCTAGTTCAACACAGCCTCGAGTTGTTGAATAAGCTTAGGAAGGTCGTCTTGGCAAATACGCCACATGATGCCAACATCAATTCTAAAGTAGTGGTGGGCAAAAAAATCACGGGTTTGGGCCATGTCGCGCCAAGGCAAGTCAGGCAATTGTTCACGGCAAGTTGGGCTAACGCTTTTGGCAGCCTCGCCCACAACTTCGATAGCACGCTCAATGGCAAGTGCTGTTTTATCGTCTTCTGCCAGCGCGTCCAGCGTTGTCTCACTCGCGTACTGGACAGCCCGTTTAGCATAGTTGAGCATATCCGTTAGATATAGCAGGTCGCGTTCAGGAATGCTCATAGTACGTCTGGGCAGTACGCAGCACCTTAGCCTGAATCATAGGATGCAAGCCTTGCGAGGTTGTGAGGTCTACAGCACGACCCAGAATCGTTTCCAGTTCGTTTTGCATGCTAAAAAATCGGTATCCAGGCGTATGAACGTCCAAAAACTCAACCAAAATGTCAATGTCGCTGTCAGCATGGAAGGTATCAGTCAGGACCGAGCCAAAAAATGCCAAGCGCTTAATGTGATGCTTGCTGCAAAAGTGATGAAGCGCTTGCTGTTGTTCTTGGCTCAGGTGGGCTTGCAACGCCATGCTGACAGTATAGAACACTGGTTTGAAGGCAAAAAGTTTTTGAGGCAAAAGATTAAAGCGATTTTGGTACAGTTCGGCTATTAAGCAGGGGTAAGCTCGAGCCGCACTTTCACAGGTGCCCGCGTAAAAATACCCACGGCTTGCGGTTCTTCCAGTAATTTAATGTCTTTGAAGCGCTCGAGCAACCGCTTGGTACCCGTTAAAAGCTCTGCTCTTGCCAGCGGCGCACCCACACAGTAGTGCCGCCCGCGCCCAAACGCTAGGTGATTAGCTGCGCCACTAAAGGCTGTTTTTACATCTAACTCTTTACGGTGAATGTCAAATTTTTCTGGGTTTTCAAAGTGGCGTTCGTCGCGGTTGGCAGCGGCGATCAGCAGCACCACCATCGACCCAGCAGGAATGTCTCCCCCACTCACCGAGGCATTTTCGGTTGCTAAACGCATGTTGAGTTGCACCGGTGACGAGTAGCGCAAACTCTCAGCGGCAGCAGCCTCAATTAAGTCGTGGTTCGCACAAACCTCAGCAAAGCTAGCTGGATTTTCAAGCAAGTTTACAAACAACGTGGTAATGGCTTTTTCAGTGGTTTCTCCACCCGCTAGGAGCAACAAACTAGCGTAGGCTTTGACTTGCATGAGCGTTAAATGGTGACCGTCAATTTCGGCATTGGCAAGTAAAGAGAGCAGGTCGTCGGTAGGGTTCTCTCTGCGTGCAGTAATGTGCGGCATCATGTAAGCCTCGAGCTCAGCTTTGGCTTCTTCTCCACGGGCGGTAACTTCTGGGTCCTGCGTGAAGTTAGCAAACCAGTCGATAAAGGCTCTGTACCAACGCTGAAAATGAGGAATATCGTTGCGCGGTAGCCCAAGCATGTCAACCGTAACCATAATCGGCAAGCGTGCAGCAAAGGCGTCTACGAAGTCAATTTCCCCACCACTAGCAAACGCGTCGATGAGCTCATCGGCATTTTTTTCAACCAAGCCCATGTAGCGGTTCAACAGGTCACGCCCACGGAACGACGGCCCCACGATATTGCGCTTTTGCACGTGTTCACGGCCATCCATCTGCAAAATGACCCGCTCACCATGAATGGGCTCGAGCTGCGGCCCATAATTTTCGGTTGAAAAGCCGTCTTGTTTGAGCGCTTTTTCAACGTCCTCATAACGGCTAATCACGTAGCCTAAGTTGGGGTGCTGGTGCAGCGGATAATTGTCGCGGAAGTCTTTGTAAATGGGATAAGGATTCGCCGCAAATTCGGGCGAGAGAATATCTGGCATAGCGTCTCTCCTTAGTTACGTCTTAACGCGCAGCCTAGCAGAGAACATCTTTTAGAAATTGTCAGCATTACACAATTTGTGACTTAAGTTACTTAATACTCTACTAACCTCGAGCAGGACATCAACCTAATTACCTTGAAATGCTTCAATGCCTCATAAATAGGTGTCCTGACTGCATCTGTAGATGTCATCTTTTAGCCTCGCACTTGTACTTGTTACTTATCTGAGGAAATCATGGTTTATCTGAGGTCGTCAGCGCCTAACTTCAGCATCATTTAATGTGCATTGATGTCTACAAATTTGAGGCTGCTCATCATCTGTGCACTATTAACTATCTTTACACGTACTTAGCTTCCTGATACCGCTGATATCCTGCTGCTGTAAGCTGGCGCAATTCCTCAAACAGATCTGCATCAACCTGCTTAAAGTTAAAACACGACTTACCCTGCATCCGCTTTTTGAGTTTAGGGGAGATGCCCCCGAGCAACTCGGGAAACACATAAACTGGCATCAAGTAAAAACTCACATAGCTCCTTCTGATTTGTACTGAGCTAAAGAAGAGGGGTTTCTTGTTGTCCATAATATGCTTGGTATCCAAATAAAATAAATCCGCTTCATCCTTAGTCACACTGAGGTTGGGCGCGTATGTTTCCAAAATTGGCCTAAGAGCGTCAAATACATTCTGAAAGCTGTCCTTGTCTGGCATCATCAACCTCGCTTGTCCACAGGTTTATAGTACTATCGCATTTGTAGACGCATGTTAGTCTAAAAAGGGCCAATTGGTTTATTTATGACCATGGCTCTTTTAATCATGACTAAAGGTGAACGTACCAAACAGCATATTATCGAAACCGCCATGCCAGTATTTAGTCAGCAGGGACTAGCCGGCACGTCTATGGCCGACCTAGTAGCTGCAACGGGTCTTCAAAAAGGCGGTATTTATGGGCATTTTGCTAGTAAAGAGGCCGTAGCCTTAGCAGCGTTTGACTACGCGTTTACACGTGCTACCACTATACTCACCCGCGCGCTCGAGACACAGCAAAGCGCCCTTGCCCGCCTTAGCGCTGTTGTCGATGCGTTTTTAACCATGACCCAAGATGCTGCGTTTACAGGTGGCTGTCACCTGCTGAATACGGCTGTCGATAGTGACGATACACATCCAGCACTGCGGCAAAAGGTTCAAGCTGGGCTCGAGCAGTGGCAAAACATCATCCAGCAAGAGATAACACAGGGCATTTCACGCGGTGAACTTCAACCTCGCAGTAACCCTAACGACCTCGCCATTATGACGATTGCCATGCTAGAAGGTGGCATCATGATGAGCAAAGCACACGGACGGCCTCATTACTTGGTACGCGTTGCTAACTACCTCAAAACAACCTTCAAGGAGATGGCACAATGACAGTTCTGAAGACATTTTTTTGTACCTTAAAAAGGCCAGTTGGTTTATTTAGGAGACGCACATGAATCGCGTTGTCGTCACCGGGCTAGGCGTGCTCAGCCCTATTGCCAATGGTGCGGAGGCGTTTCATAGGGCGCAAATAGCAGGTAAGTCAGGCATTCGTACCATCACTCAGTTTGATGCCAGTAGCTACCCAACCCAGTTCGCTGGCGAGGTAGACGTGGATATCTCAACTTGGCTTAGTCGTAAAGAGGCTAAACGCCTTGACCGCTTTTCCCAATTTGCAGTCATTGCTGCTGATATGGCCCTTGAAGATAGTGGCGTTAACCTAGATCAAGAAGACAAAACACGCATTGGTACGCTATTTGGGTCAGGTATTGGCGGCATGGACACGTGGGAAACTCAGTCCAAGATAGCACTTAACAAAAACCCACTGCGGATGAGTCCTTTTTTTATTCCCATGATGATCACGAACATGGCCTCAGCTCAAGTCGCGTTGCGCTATGGGCTTATGGGTGCTAGTTCCACCGTGGTCACTGCGTGCTCAACTGGGTCAGATGCCATCGGCGGCGCGTTTCGCATGCTTCAATATGGTGAAGCTGATGTCATGCTAGCCGGTGCAACCGAGGCAAGCATCACCCCGATGGCGATTGGCGGGTTTTCGGTCATGAAAGCGCTGTCTACCCGAAATGACGCTCCTGAGCAAGCGTCTCGCCCCTTTAGCCACTCGCGGGATGGCTTTGTATTAGGTGAAGGTGCTGGGGTGATGGTGCTCGAGACACTTGAACACGCCAAAGCCCGTGGTGCCCATATTTATGCTGAAGTCAAAGGTTACGGGCGTGCAGCAGACGCATACCACATGGTGGAAACCCATCCAGATGGTGCAGGTGCCGCGCTTGCCATGCAAGCTGCCCTCAAAGATGCCCAGCTTGCGCCTACGCAGATCGATTACCTTAACGCACACGCAACATCTACACCTGTGGGTGATCGCTCTGAAGTGCTAGCTTTCAAAAAAGTTTTTGGCGATGCCAGTTACAAACTTCCTATATCCTCACTTAAATCAATGATTGGACATTTACTAGGTGCTGCGGGTGCAGTTGAGGCTATTGCTACTGTCCAAGCGCTTGTGTCAGGCGTGTTGCCACCTACCATTAATTTGATTGATGTCGACCCAGAGCTAGACCTTGATTTTATTCCCAATCAAGCGCGGGAAGTTCGCGTTGATTACGCCCTTTCTAACTCGTTTGCATTTGGGGGACAAAACGCCTCGCTGATTTTTGGACGTGTGTAGTTAAACGTCGGAGGCTGTCTCTAACGGCCCGTCTGCAAGCTCTGTAATGTTGAGTTCCTCGAGCGCACCCAAGGTGCCAAGCGTGTCACAGACGCTGTGCAAAAGTGCAAGGCGGTTAAGCCGCAACTTGTCATTGTTAACATTTACATGAACATTGTCCAAAAACGCTTCAAGTGGCGCTTGCAAGGTCAAGAGTCCCTCGAGGCTTTCGTCAAGATGCTCAAAGGTGGCACTCGGCCCGCGACCTAGGTCCCAAGGAGTAAGTACCTGGCGCGCCATGGTTATAAGCTCTGTCAAGGTCGTTTGGGCTTGAGCCAGTGCGTTGTAAAGCGCATGTTCGTAATCACTTTTGAAGCGTTTGGGATTGAGGGTTGTACTTGCCTCTCCATCTTGACTAAGGTTAGCTGCCCGCTTGTAAACAGCTAACAATGTCTGAAACGCCGGATACTGACGCAATGCTAACAGTAAATGTGCCCGCCGAGCTGCGTTGATAATGGGCGGCGTGTCATAGGTTGTAGCACGAATGATATCCGCTGAGATACCTTCTTCTTGTAGCAAGCTGGTGACGCGGTTCCACACAAACGCCTCAGTTGAGAGCATGGTTTCTGGGTCGATGTCGACGCCACTTGCTACAAAGGCCTCAGTGACTATGTCAATACACTGCCGCAAACTCAAGTGCCAGCCGCTTACATTAAGGATACGCGCAAGGGCATTTGCGTGGCGGCGCAACTTAAACGGGTCTGCCGACCCCGAGGGGCGTTTGTCTAGTGCAAATAAACCTAGAAGTGTGTCTAAACGGTCACACACGGCAAGGAGTACTCCTATTGCTGAGCTTGGTAACAGCGAACTCGCTATTTGCGGGCGCACACCGTGCTCCAGCGCATTGGCAACGTCATCCTCGTAGCCTTCTACTTTGGCATAGGCACAGGCCATGACACCTTCAAGTTCAGGAAACGCAGCTACCATTTGCGTGTTGAGGTCTGCCCGAAAAATAGGGAGTGCTTTAGCTAAGACAGCTCGCTGTTCAGCAGGTAGCTCGAGCGCATCAGCAATAAGCCCAGCCCCAACTTCAATACGAGTAACTTTGTCCGCCATACTGCCAAGGTCTTTGTGAAAACTCACCCCTGAAAGCCCCCAAGCGTGCTGAGCTAGGGATTTATCAAGGTCAGCTTCCCAGAAAAACTGGGCGTCTGCAAGATGTCCAGCAAGGACATTTTCGTAACCTTTGCGAATAACCTGCTCGTTAGGGACGCGGTTATTCGCAATCCCAATAAAGTGCGGTGCTAACTTACCGCGTCCGTCGCGCAGGGATAGCAACCGTTGATGATGAGTCATGACAGTCTCGAGCACTTTACTAGGTAAACTTAAAAAGCTGCTATCAAAACTGCCTACAATAGCTACGGGGTATTCCACTAGATTAGTGATGTCATTAAGCAAATGACGGTTGTGTTTGGGGTTTAAATTACGCCCCTCACTAACCTCTAGCGCAGCTTGCCAGGTGCGTTCGCGGCGACGTTCAAGTGAAGCGATGACATAAGCGGCCTCGAGCACTTTAGGGTAATCTTCAGGCCGGTTGAGTTCGATGGGGTCAGGTGCGAGTAGGCGGTGCCCATAAGTCACATTACCTGCCTTTACACCCGCGAGTTCAACCTCAATTACCTGCTGGTCTAATAGTGCCAGTAGCCATGCAATAGGCCGCACAAAAGCAAAGTCATGTCGTCCCCAGCGCATCTTGCGAGTTGCCGGTAGCTCTTCAACCAAGTCAGCAAGTAGTTGCGGTAAAAGCTGCTGGGTTGGCTCGCCACCTTGCTGCACAAACGCAAACATGTACGCACCCTTGGCAGTTTCATCTACGTACAACATGCTAACGTCAACACCTTGGCTGGCTGCAAAGCTGCGCGCCGCTTGGGTTGGCTGATTGTCAGCGTCAAAGGCATCAGCTTGGCTTGGTCCGCGTTTGCGTTGATAGCTGGCGGTACTTGTAGACATGAGCCCCTCAACTAGGACAGCTAAACGGCGTGGCGTTGCAAAGCTGCGAATCTGCTCAAACTCGAGCTGCACAGCTTTAAGTTTTTCCGCCATGAGACCTGCTAACACTTGGTTACTCGCGTGTACATAGTCGCCTGGTAAACCTTCACTGCCAAGTTCAAATATGAGGTTGGCCATTAGCGCCCCTCCTCAGACCTTACAGACGCTGTTGGTTCAATTGTCTGTGTAGTTGTTGGTGCGGTTGAGGACATTATCTCGGTTGCTGTTGCTTCACCTACTGAAGCCTGAGCATAGTCATGCTCGAGGTAACGCCTTGCAACTTCCTCACTCAACCGCCTGAGGCGTTGGCTATACATCTGCCGTTCAGTCTGCGGCAGATTGTCGCGAACAGCAAGCAGGTTGTAAGCGTGGTTGGCTTTAATAACAAAATCGTAAGCAGGATAAACGAGCTTAAGCTCGAGCAGACGCTCTACTTCAGCTTCATAATGCTCAAAAAGATCGCGCTGCAAAGTGCTATTGACATGATTAAAATTGTAGCTAGATTGCTGCTCTTCAAAGGTCTGTTCTAAGTGTCCCATTGTTAGTTGGTGACCATCTTGAGGAGTATTTTGATGCCGCGTATCCTGAGTCAGCGTGTCTTGATTGAGAATGCCATCGTTCAACGTGTCTTGATGCAACCTGTCTTGATACAACCTGTCTTGATGCAACCTGTCTTGATGCAAAGTATCATACTGCACGTCATAGACATGCGTAACACCTTGTAGATGCATCGCCAAACGGGCAAGACCGTAACTTAACTTAACAGTTACAGGTTCTAGAGCCACCCCCCCAAGTTGCTGCAAATAGGTTATGCGGGTGATACTTAAGCCGTCTAACCAGACATCCCACCCTAAACCCCACGCGCCCAAGTTATTGAGTTCCCAAGTGTCTTCGACAAATCTTAGGTCGTGCGCTTTTAGGTCAATATCTAACGCTTGTAACGATGCTAAATACTGAGCTTGTACGTCTTGCGAAGAAGGTTTAAGCAATACCTGATATTGCAAGTAGTGTTGTAAGCGGTAAGGGTTACCGCCGTAGCGACCATCACTTGGGCGCCTTGCAGAGGCAACGTAAGCAGCCCGCCAGGGCGTCTCGCCCAGCAGCCTAAAAAACGCTTGAGGATAGAGTATCCCGGTGGCCACCTCACTGTCATAAGGCTGTAGTAGCGCACAACCTTGCGACCTCCAGTAACGACCTAACCGATGTAAGATGGTTTGAAAATTCATGATGAACGTCCGTACAAACACATTTTATACGACTGGTATTTAAAAGTTTAACGCTACCAACGTGCTGAATATAGCGTTGCAGGCATTTAGGGTTAACGTCCTTATATCACCGTTCTTGCGGGTAGTAATGTTCTTAAAAATGATGCGATAACACGGTTAAACAGTTGGACACAGTTCTGCGTTACGTGCTCGAGCACACTCGCTAACAGCTTAGCATTAAGCTTGCAGATATGTAGTGCCGGTAAACGTTGTCACTTGTATGCACACTCATTGTACGAACACTCAGACGTCAGGCTTGTCAAGACGCCCCGTCAGGTCAAAACTAGCGTTTGATGGCACTGTAGACAATGTGATAGCAACTTAATAGTAACGTCATCATGACGCTTTATAGGATATGTACC
>JBCCBI010000125.1:0-13128 GCA_039034155.1 Deinococcota bacterium
GCCGCAAGCTTACGGTTTCGCCAAATTGATGCGCTTGAAAGTTGGGAAATGAGGCTACATGTACGTCACGTTGTTTCTGCTGTCCCAGTACTACCCCAGCAGTCAGTGGTTTGCCGATGTTACCGTTTAAATCTACTGAGCTACTTCCCATAAATTGCTTGCTGTCGATGCCACCTGCCACGGCCATGTACATGCGTACACCCACGTAGGATGGGGTGAAACTAAGCTCATCGTCTAGCTGTAGTTGGATGCTGCAGGGTGGATCGAGTACCTCCTCATTTTTATAGGCAAGCATCCCTGTACCAGCCAAGCCAATCACACATGGCGTAAGCGCGCGGTAACGCCCACCGACAACATTTAGCTCGAGCATCGGTGCAAACGGTGCATTGCCCACGAGTCGGTTGGCAAGCGTGCCAGACACAACATCCAACATGCCACCCCGGCACAAGCCGTAACGCCCAGCCATCGTGCGGCCGCCGTCCACCACAATGTCCAGTAAGCCTGGTTTAACAACCTCGAGCACAGGCATTTCAGGATTATCTGGTAACAAGTCAAGGGGGTGTACATCAGCTGGCGGCTTGCCCTCACGTGCTTCAAAACGCACCCGATCACCGGGCTCGAGCCAAAACGGTGGTTTACGCTGCGGATCGTACATCGCAACTAGCGCCCGCCCCAACAAATTCCAACCACCCGGCGAGGCACTTGGGTAAACACCAGTTTGTCCGCCCGTCATCGCCACACTATGTGCTGGAATGCGTACTCGAGGGCTCGAGCGGCGCGGCGTATGAATCGCCTCTGGCACATTGCCCATAAACGCAAACCCGGGCGTAAACCCAAGCGCAAACACATGGTAGTCCGGTTGCGTGTGGTGGTCGATGACCTGCTGGACGGTCAAACCAACCCGCTGGGAAATCTCAGCAAGGTCTTCGCCGTCGTAATGAACAGGTACGGTTTTGCGTGCTGTAACGTCACCACTTGCTGATGATGTTATCTCTGTCTGAACAGCTTCGCACCAACCACGTACGACATTCTCTTGGACGATGTTGGCGTCGTACTCGAGGTACAGCGTGGTGTAACTCGGAATAATGTCGGTGACACCGGGTAAGGGTTTATCTAATAAAGCTGTAGCCAGCGCGTGAATGCTTCGGTTGTCAGCCTCATTAATATCCTCTGCAAGATAAAGATGAAACCCACGCCATGCAGGCCGTGTTGAAATTACAGATTTTGATGATGGCATCTAGCTACGACTCAAAATGCTTGAACCGTGATGCTATTCGCCGTTAAAGCTGAGCGGATGGCTTTGGCAATGATTACCGCTTCTGGGTTGTCGCCGTGAATGCACAGGGTTTGTGCTTCTAGGCGGATGCTGCCACCATCCAATGTGTCTAGGGTTTCGCCAGTGACCATCTTGACAGCCCGGCGTGCAGCGAGGTCGGGGTCGTGGATGCTCGAGCCGGCCAACTTGCGCGGTGCCAAACTTCCATCTTGCATATATGCCCGCTCGGGAAACGCTTCCGTCACAACCTGCGCGCCAGTTTGCACAGCATCCTCCACCATGTTTGTGCCTGCCAGTGCAACAAAGGGGGCATTCACTTCTCTGGCAGCTTCAGCTAGGGCTGCGCAAATATCTGCATTGGCTAGCGCGTACCAGTGCAGCGCACCATGCGGTTTAACGTGATGAAGTGACATGCTGGCAACATCTAAAAATGCCTTGAGTGCACCAATTTGGTAAAGCGCATCAGCGTAGACCTCAGCAGCAGAAGCTTGCACAATGCGCCGCCCAAAGCCTGCTTTGTCTGCAAAGCCTGGATGCGCGCCTACTGCCACACCGTGGGTTTTCGCTAACGTGACCGACTGTTGTATGGTGAGCGGATCGCCCGCATGAAAGCCGCAAGCTAAATTAACCGAGGTGATGTGCTCAAATAGCGCCTCATCGTGCCCCAACCGCCAGCGCCCAAAGGACTCGCCAGCATCTGCGTTGATGTCTACGGTAAGTGTGCTCATGGGCTATGCTACCGCGTTTTAGCCTCTACTCTAAAAATCTGCAACGAGCAAAATCCAGAGGGGTAAATTGGGGGCTAGTGTTCGTTCGAGGAAAGTCAAGGTGATGGTGCCATCGCTTGTGAAGGGAGGCTCGAGCCGCGCCAGTACAACATCGCGCGCGTCATAAACACCCCTTATGCCACCATCAATAACCAGCGTTAGCGAGGTAGCATCTCTCAACGCAGGCACATCACTTGCGGTCAACGCTAATGAGTTGAGGCTGACATCAGCTGAACCTTCAGGCACCAACAACCTCGCGCTATAAACAGGCACACTCTGTTCATCCCCACTCAACGTGACATCTTCCAAGGTAATTCCCGGTAGTACGTAGAGTGCGTTAGCAGGTTCATCTCCTACATTAACGATGACATCAAACACAAACGGATTTTCGTGCGAATCTGGGTCGTTGCTGGTTAAACTTACCTGACCAACCAAACTACCTGCTGAGGATGTATCTACCTCGACAATGAGCACAGCACTTTCAAAGCTCGCTAGCTGCTCCGGCAATGCGTCACTCACCACAGAGAAAAACGGTGGCAAGCTAAGCTCGCCCAGTTCCAAAGTTTTGGCACCAGGGTTGCGGACCAAGTAACTGAGGGTTACGGTTTCATTGCGCTTAAATGGGCCATAGCGTAAGGGAATGAAGCCTCTCGAGGTGATGGTCTCTGCAACCGTGCTATCACCATTACGAATTTGCATATCTTGATTGGGATTGATGACACTGCCACTAACGCCTCTAAACACACCTTCATACGCACCCATATCAACGGTGCCATTTTGAATGCGAGGGTTCCCTGCAATGTCTGCCGTTAAACCAGCAGGAACAATTGCATTATCACCTGCGTTGATTGCAGGTGAGTTCTCCACTAGGCGGTAATCACCAAGTGGTCTGGGGTCAACAAAAACATCACCAAGGTTAGCTGGTTGAGGTGTCAAATCATCAAACGCGTAAGCACTACTGTTATTGATAACATCCACACCTCCAACTACCTGAGTATCAACTACACCACCGCCAACTACTCTGTTTCCCAAAACAAGACTATTGTTGAGCACAACAGTACCTGCAGCGTAGATACCTCCACCATCAGTATCTACTTGATTGTTAATTACAGTAGTGTTAAATAAAGTGACGTCACCATAACTATAAACACCTCCACCAAAGCCAAAATCTAACCCTGAGTTGTCAGAAATGAGGCTATTTGTAATAACAACATCACCAACGCCGTAAATCCCACTACCGAAAACCATGAAAGAAAAAGTGGTGTTGACAGAAATCACACTATCCTTAATGTCAATACTAGCAGCACCAAATAGGCCACCACCCAGCGAATCTGCCCGATTGCCAGTCACCTGACTCTTATCAAGAATTATGTTTCCATCGCTATAAATCCCCCCACCGGAGTCTCGAGCCTGATTTTTGTATATAGTACTGTTAAATATAGAGATATTGCTACTACTATAGACTGCACCGCCATCACGAGCAGAACTACCTCCACTTAACTCGAGGCCATTCAAAGTAAATACCCCCAGGTTATTCGTCTGATTAAAGATTCTCGAGCTACCACCAGCCTCTACTATTACAGGAGTGGCTAACGCACTGGCATCTATCGTCAAGTTTGCCTGTGGCACAACAATTTCAGTACCTGATAGCACAATTCTCTGGCCAGATAAACCTGCTATAAAGGTAATTGTGTCACCATCAGCGGCGGCAGCAACGGCCTCACGTAAACTGCAGTCAACATCGCAAACACCGTCGTTGGTATCTGCCACTTTCGTTACCACCCATGTGGCTGCTTGCGCCCAGCTTAGCGCTACTATAATTACAACTATTGACTTACGTATATTTGCTAACATCTGCAAGCTCCTTAGCATGAAAGTTTTTGATCAAAATATCGTCGTAGAGCTTTCCAAAACAGCAATATCAGCGTTAACTCTAATAGGCATAGCATTGCCTATTTGGTTAAACCCATTACTTTATTTTGACAGATATCCACAAGTACTTTTGCCCTTATAAAACATCTTGTCTAGCTATTTGCCAAGATGCTCAAAATTGTATTCATACAGACCCTCTTGCTTTTTTAACGAAGATTGTATACAATCAAGCACGTTCCAAAATTTGACCGCATCAGTACAGTCAAGCTGTGATATGTGCGTTTTCACCTCTAACCTAGCTTAAATGGTGCCATTTAACGGCACGTTCACGCCTAGAATGATATTTATGACCATGAATGATTTAAGACCTACTAGCCTTAGAGAACAGGTTGTTGAACACATCCGCCAAGCGATTGTTGAGGGGCAACTTAAACCCGGCGATCACATGGTGGAAGTTCAGCTCACCGAGCAACTCGGCATCAGCAGGACACCTTTACGGGAAGCGCTGATTTTGCTCGAGCGTGAAGGCCTTGTTGAAACTATCCGCCACAAAGGCACCTACGTGCGCAGTTTTTCTGTGAATGATGTAGACGATATTTTTTCCATGCGCACCACGCTAGAAAACTTTGCAGGTGAGCGCATTATTCACGAGCTTGGTACGTCTGATTACAGTAAGCTCGAGCGCCTTATCGACACGCAACAAAAATTTATTAATACCAATGACTTTAAGCGTGTGCGAGCAACCGATATGGACTTTCACCGTTATCTGGTGGTGCGCAGTGGACACCCACATTTGTTGCGGAGTTGGTCAGAAATTGTTGCCCAAATTGCTGCGCTACTTTATAAACGTGCTGAAACTAACCCTCAATACGATGAAGCGAAGGTCATTACCGATCACCAACGCATCTTAGCCGCCTACAAAGACCGTGATATAGACGCCCTGAGACAAGCCAATACAGACATCAATACCCGTGTTGCTGGTGAATGCCGCAAGGCGCTTAGTTAACGTACCCTCTCGCAAACATCAAATGACATTAACTAGTAAGTTTGTAACGAACATCTAAACAGGAGGTTTCTTTGGAGTAGATATAGATTACGAACGAATTTTGTCAACAGTATGCCAGCGTCAATGTATGTATTTAGTCAACGTATGTATCATTTGTATCCACCACTTGCTTGATATCTTAAGGAGCTTGTATGACCCACCACATCACTAAACGTGTAGTTCAAGGATTAGTTGCCCTGACGGTTGCTTTTGTATTTAGCTACGGAAGTTACGGTTCAGCACAAACGATTTGTTTTGCCTTTCAAGACCTAGAAACTGAGTTTTGGGTGGCTGGTCACTTAGCCATCACTACCACGCTATCTGACCTTGGCGTGAACGTGATTGAGCGCAATGCGAACGAGGATGCCAACAGGCAGCTCGAGCAAGTCCGTGACTGCATCGCCCAAGGGGTAGATGGCATTATCATCATTCCGCAGGACGGTGAAAGCGCTGTGACCATTGTGGGTGAAGCGCAAGATAACGACGTGCCCATCGCCGTATTTAACCGCCCGCCCAGCGACCTGAGTCAGGGCATTATTGTCGTTGCTGACAACGCCGCCATTGCTGAGCAGGCTGTGGACTACATGGTCGAACTAGCAGATGCTCGCTTTCAAGAAACGGGTGAACTTCTAACGCCTCTCATTATGGTTGGTGACCTTGGCGACCCCAACGCTGTTGGCCGCCGTGAGGGGTTCTATGCTGCCGTTGAAAAGCGCCCTGACCTGTTTAATGATGTCATTGAAGTCGCCACTGAGTGGGATGCTGCGACAGCACTCGCCAACCTCGAGGCAGCTGTGACCGCCAACCCAGACGTTGACTTTTTGTTTACCTCGTCTGACTTTTTATTCCCCACCATTCGTTCAGTGTTAGAACCCCGTGGCAAGTGGGTCACACGCGACGACCCCAACCACGTGATTATGGGCGGGTTAGACGGTGACGCCACTGCTTGCAGCCTCATTAAAGAAGGTCTTGTAGATGCAACTGGTGTGCAAGACTTGTACTTTGAAGCTGAGTCTGCCATGACGGCCATTCTAGATGCTATTGAAGCGGGTGACGCCCAACCCAACGCAGTTATTCCAGACCCTGGCTTTGCACTTACCGCTGGCAATATTGGCGAACGCGAAATGGACATGTGGGGCTGCGTGCTCTTAGCAGATGGATTCTTAGACAACTAGTCTGTCTAGTCGAATATCAACACGTTGAGGGTGAGTCTTTGCTGATTCACCCTCCGCTGACATCCTCTTAAAGCTGTCACAGCCAAAGTTAATTAAGCTCTCAATTTGGTTAAGCCGTCTCAAAATCTAACACAAACGTGAATAGTGTTTGATGCCTCGAGCTAAGCTTCATCCATCATGATGGCGTATTAGGTGGTGTATCAGCATTTGCTATCTCACTTGAGATGAATAAAAACCATCAGAACACATCAGAGTAAAATCTAGCCAATACTAAAAATACCCTAAGGAATCCTGTGGCACACCCCTCACCTCAACTGGCTTCATCCCCTTCACCTGCTCGCCGAGCAGCTAAGCTTGTTGTCAATGGGCTTAAAAAACTACTTTTCTCTGATTACTTTGTTTTATATTTGACGATTATTTATTTTCTTATCTTGATGCCCTTTTTGCCAACGCTGTCACGCCCGCAAAACCTCAGCAATTTACTGTCAAACACCTGGCCGCTGTTAGTCGTAGCGATTGGCCAGACGTTTGTACTCATTATTGCAGGTATTGACTTGTCGCAAGGGGCAGTCATGGGGCTCTCGAGCGTCATTGGTGCAGCCGTCATGGCCACCGCAGCCTCCCCAGATGTGCTTTCAAATAGCATCTTGTGGGGTAATTTTTTATCTGAAAATGGCGGGCTTCTGTCCGGTAGCCCGCTTGCTATTCCCGCTGGTATTTTAGCGATGGTCATTGTTGGCGCGCTCATTGGATTATTTAACGGCATTAGCATTTCGCGGTTTAACATGCCGCCGTTTATGGTCACGCTGGTAGGGCTTATTTTTTTTGGGGCGTTTGCTATTTTTTTAACCCAGTCTGAAAACATTCGCAACTTGCCAGAGGGGTTTATCACCTTGGGCAAAGGCGATTTGGTATCCGTTTATTTTGGCGAACAAGCTGAGTCGCAAATTCCTAGGCGGCAAATTTACTCGTTTATTACCTACCCGACACTAGTTGCATTGGGACTTGCCATCAGCGCGCAGTGGCTTTTAAGTCGCACGGTGTTTGGGCGGCAGGTTTACGCCATTGGCACCAACCGCCGCGCGGCAGATATTTCTGGTGTGCCCAGCGGGAGCATTGTAACCTTGGTATTTATGTTTTCAGGCGTGTGTGCAGCGCTGGGGTCGATGCTGTATTCGGGGCGGCTCGAGGCCGGTAGGCCCACACTTGGTGGCGGTGCGTTTTTGCTAGATGTCATCGGTGCAACGGTCATTGGCGGCACTAGTTTGTTTGGCGGCAAAGGCAAAGTGATGTGGACATTTTTTGGCGTGCTGTTCTGGGTTTTGCTCTCCAATAGCCTCAACTTGATGAACTTAAGCACCTTTCAGATTGATATGGTCAAAGGTGCGGTGATTTTGCTAGCAGCCCTTACGGATGTTGCCCGAACGCGTTTGGCGGCACGAACGTGAGTTTGCTCGAGCTAGAAGGCATCAGCAAGCGCTTTTTTGGTGTGTATGCCAATCAGGATATTTCGCTGTCGGTTGCCAAAGGGCGCGTCTTGGGCTTGATTGGCGAAAACGGCGCAGGTAAAAGCACCTTGATGAACATTATCGGCGGCGTGCACCAACCGGATGATGGCAGCATGACGCTAAACGGGCAACCGTATGCACCGCGCAAACCAGCCGATGCGAGTCATCACAAAATCGCCTTTATTCACCAAGAACTCAACTTATTTGGCAATTTAAGCATTGCCGAGAACATTTTTATTGATGAATTTCCCAAGCGCGCTGGCTTAATTGACCGCCGTACGATGCGCGCGCGCAGCCGAGAACTACTAGCCTCACTTGATCTTGACCTTGCACCCAGCACCCCCGCAGGTCAACTTGCCCCCGGGGAACGGCAACTGGTGGAGATTGTCAAGGCCCTGCACAGTGACGCGCAGCTTATTATTTTTGATGAACCCACCACCTCCCTTACAGCGCGTGAAACGCAGCGCTTGTTCAAGGTGATTGCGCAACTTCGTGATGAAGGGCGGGCTATCATTTACATTTCGCATATTTTAAGTGATGTGCTTAAACTAGCTGACGACGTTGCTGTTTTGCGAGATGGGCGCTTAACTGGGTCAGGTCCTAAAGACGACTTTGACATTCACAAGATGATTACCTTGATGATTGGGCGCGAGTTGGAGCAACTTTTTCCAGAACGCACGCCGTATGACGTGAGTGAACCACAGCAGACAACGCTCGAGGTACGCGGCATCAGCGAACCGGGCATTGTCAAAGATATTTCGTTCGAGATTCAGCGGGGCGAAATTTGGGGCTTGTTTGGGCTCATGGGCTCTGGACGCAGCGAACTAGCACGTATTTTGTTTGGTCTCGACCGCGCAGGGCAGGGTGAGATTATCTTAAACGGGCAGCATTTACATAATCGAAGTCCTGCTCAGAGTATTGCTGCTGGTATGGCCTTTGTGACTGAAGACCGCCGGGCAGAGGGGTTGATGCTCGAGTCCAGCATCGCCAATAACATCAGCCTAGTTGCGTTAGATGCTTACGCTCACACGCCTTTGCGTGTTCTTGCAGATGAAGATTTGCTAACGGCAGCCAGCACCACCGCCCAAAGCCTCAAACTCAAAAGTGGCAACATTCGCAGTCAAGCGGCTAAAAGTTTAAGCGGTGGCAATCAGCAAAAAGTGGTCATTAGCAAGTGGCTCCTCTCTAAACCCGTGCTGTTTATTGTTGACGAACCTACGCGCGGGGTAGATGTGGGTGCCAAGTTTGAAATCTACAGCATCATTGCTGAACTGGCTGCAGCGGGCAACAGCGTGCTGTTTATTTCCTCTGAATTAGAAGAACTTATGGGCATGTGCGACCGCATTTTGGTGATGAGCCAAGGTGAGTTGCAAGCCGACTTTGCACCGCCGTTTGAACAAACGAGCATCTTAGCGTCCGCCTTCCGCGAGGAGTTACCGGCATGAAGCAGCAACCCCTAACCTTGCGCCTCTTGCGGTTTTCCACGCCGCTTATGTTTGTGGCTGTGTTTATCTTTTTTGGCTTGCAAGAAACGCGGTTTGTCCAGCTCGAGAGCCTTTCCAACATCCTCAAACAAGCCTCGTTTACAGGTATTGCGGCGGTGGGCATGGTGTTTGTGCTTTTAACAGCAGGGATTGACTTGTCGGTGGGGTCAGTCATGTACCTAGCGCCGCTGCTTGCTGGGTTTGCCATGCGCAACCTGGGCGTTGGGGTAGCCGTTGCCTTACCCCTTGCGCTACTCGCTGGCGCAGTCATGGGCTTCATCAATGCATTTTGCATTGTACGCCTCAAGATCATCCCGTTTATTGTGACGTTGTCGACATTATTTTTTTTCCGAGGGGCGGGCACGTTTTTAACGCAATCAAGGGCGTTTGACTTTCCCGAAAGCATCCGCACCTTTGGCCTCAGCAACATTGCAGGCGTACCTTTACCCATTGTCTTGTTTGCAGTGGTTGTGCTGGCAGCTCAAGTTGTGCTGACGCTCACGCCCTTTGGACGGCATGTGTATGCCATTGGCAACGACCCTGCTGCGGCTCAAAAAGCAGGCCTCAATACAGGTCGGGTGCTGGGTATTGTTTACATCATCAGCGGCATGTGTGCTGCACTTGCTGGGTTTGTCTTAATTGCCCAAATTGGCCGGCTTGACCAAGCCTTTGGCGAAGGGCGCGAGTTTGATGTGATTGCGGCTGCAGTGCTCGGCGGCACCAGTTTGTTTGGTGGCATTGGCACGGCACTCAGCGCGGTGATTGGCGCAACCTTTATTCAAACCGTGGAAGCGGGCTTGGTATTTACGGGTGTGAACCTCTACTTGCAGCCGATGGTGCAAGGCGTCATCATCTTTTTAGCGGTGTTTTTTGACAGTTTGCGCATTACCACCCTCAAACGCTTAACGCGGCGCGTCATTCGCAGCGAGGGATAGTAAAGGATAACCTGTGCCAGATGTCTCTGAACAACTTCAGCTAGGACCGTTTGAGTTTAGGTTTGAAGATGGCGCGTTACGCTACTTGCGCGCAGGCGGTCACGACCTGCTCTGGCAAGTTTATGCGGCTGTCCGCGATGCCAATTGGGGAACCATACCGTTTAGGCTCGAGGGCGTTAGCATTCAGCAGACGGCAGATACTATTGACATCACCTTTACAAGTATTCATAAGCAAGCTGACATCCACTTTATTTGGCACGGACACATTACAGCCAGCGCAACAGGAAGCCTCACGTTTAGCTTTGAAGGCATAGCCAAAAGCACCTTTGCTCGCAACCGCATCGGCTTTTGTGTGCTCCACCCTATGACGGCAGCAGGTGCGGACTGCACGATTGAGCACGTAGACGGACGCATCAGCAAAGGACAGTTTCCGACGCACATTTCACCATATCAACCGTTTATGGATATTCGCACGATTACGCACGAGGTCACACCAGAGTTGTCTGTCAAAGTAACGATGACAGGCGATACCTTTGAGATGGAAGATCAACGTAACTGGACAGATGCGTCGTTCAAGACCTACTGTACGCCGCTAGTTGAGCCGTTTCCGGTGACAGTTCGTGAGGGTGACATCATCCAGCAACGCATTACAGTTGAGCTTTTGGGCGAGATGCCATCAGCCTCAACAGAACCAGAAAATGTAAAGTTGACGCTCTCTGAGACGCGCTCGAGCCTCCCCCAACTCGGCCTCTGCAGCAGCAGTTCCCTCAGCGAATCCGACATCAACAATCTACGCAACCTCAACCTAGACCATCTACGGGTGGATGTTCACTTGGGCGAAGCGTATCAAGACCACCTCGAGCAACAACTTGAGTACATTCAAAAATTAGGCTGTGGTCTTGAGCTAGCTGTCCACCTGACAGATGATGCAAGTACGCAGCTCGAGCACCTTGCACAAGTCCTCAACACCTCAGATGCCGCCATCACCCGACTTTTGGTCTTTCATCAACAAGAAAAAAGCACCGGCAGTAAATGGCTCGAGCTAGCCCGCCAGTACTTTCCAGACACCCCCCGCGCAGGCGGCACCGACGCGTTTTTTACCGAACTCAACCGTGAACGCCCGGACACAAGTTCGCTCGACCTGCTCACCTACTCGCTCAACCCGCAAGTTCACGCGTTTGATGATAGTTCACTGGTAGAGACGTTAGCTGTACAACCCATCACGGTAGAAAGTGCGCAGACGTTTAGCGACGGCAAACCCGTTATCATCAGCCCCATCACCTTCAAAATGCGCAACAATCCCAACGCCATAGGTGATGGCACGCTCTCACTAGATGAGAAAGTTGACCCACGCCAAGGCACATTGTTTGGTGCCGGCTGGATCCTGGGCAGCTTGGCGTATTTGCTGACGAGCCCGGTTACCAGCCTCACTTACCTTGATACTGTCGGGCCGCTCGGGGTCATTCCTAATAGTGATGACTTTGGCGCTGGCGCGGTTTATCCGCTCTACCACGTGCTGGCAGATGTGGCTAAATTTAAGCATGGAAAGATAGCAATGTGTGCTTCAAGCCACCCGCTTGCCGTGAATGGGATAGGCTTACAGCATGACGGTAAAACCCGCATACTACTGGCAAATCATAGCCAAACCACTCAAACTATCACGCTTAACAACATTCAAGGAAGTTACACTGGGCGCGTGCTGGACGCTTCTACGGAAGATGCCGCCATGTTGACGCCAGATGCGTTCCGAGCTGCATTTCCACTCACGGTTGAGGCTGTTAACGGACACCTTCAGGTGACGCTCGAGCCTCACGCGCTCATCACTCTAGACAGTATGCCCGCAGGTACATCGTGAAATACGGTGCCTTAATTGGTTGCGGCTACTTCGCCCAAAACCACTTACATGCGTGGCGAATGATTGAAGATGCCACCATTGTCGCCGTCTGCGACCTTGATAAAGAACGCGCGCAAACCTACGCCAAGCAGTTTGGCATTGAGAATGTGTACACCAATGTTCACGACTTGCTCGAGGCCGAATCGCTGGATTTTGTCGACATCGCCACACAAGCACACACCCACCTCGAGCTTGTTCGTACGGTGGCCGCGCACAACATCAACATTATCTGTCAAAAACCCTTGGCACCTAGTTTGGAAGACGCTCGAGAATTGGTGGCTACCAGTAGCAACGTAACGCTGATGGTACACGAAAACTTCCGCTGGCAGCGCCCCATGCTCATGCTCAAACAAGCCGTTGAGCAACTGGGCGATTTGTTTTTTGGGCGCGTTCACTTTCGCAGCGGGTACGATGTCTACGCCAACCAGCCCTACTTAGCCACCGACGCCCGGTTTATCATCTACGACCTGGGCGTGCACTTATTTGACCTAACCCGCTTCTTTTTTGGTGATGCCCAAACCCTCACCTGCCACACGCAGCGGGTCAACCCCAACATTGCTGCTGAGGACGTTGCCACTGCGCTTTTGACTATGCAAAGCGGCGCACATGTGGTGGTGGATATGAGTTATGCGTCTAAGCTCGAGCAGGAACTTTTTCCGCAAACCCTCGTCCACTTAGAAGGTACCCTTGGCTCCGCCACGCTAGACGCCAACTATCAACTCACCGTCGTTACGCCCGTGGGTACGCACTGTGTGGACGCATCCCCGCAAGCCTTTGACTGGACACCCGAGCCGGTCAATGCCATTCCTGAAAGTGTCTACAACATCCAAAAGCACTACATTCACTGCCTAAAAGAGGACATTCGCCCCAATACGTCCGGTGAGGATAATTTGAAGACGCTCGAGCTAACTTTCGGTGCCTACTACGCCGCCGCCGAAAAAGCCCTTATCGACATGGACAAGGTCGTCTAAGCGATGATGCTGCTTCTTACATCTTTCTTGATGACACTACCTTCATGGTGTAGGAAGCAGCATCCTAAGGGTTTACAGGTGATATTGTTGAACCCTTTGCCTCGAGCAGCATCAAAAATAGTATTTTCCAAGGTTCTCACTAATATTATCGCGAAGAATGATGTTAACAGTGTTCAACGTCGTCTTCGAAATGAAATGCCA